>CAIWZS010000486.1 GCA_903917235.1 uncultured Planctomycetaceae bacterium
CGAGGTTACTATCTCCGCCCCTGAGCCGGTGCCTCACCGGGGGTCGAATGCGACCTTCGGCCCTGCCGACTCAACCGACAGCCGACGAGGTGAAGGGGTCGGTGAACGCTTCCCGAGCGAGCGGCCGCCGCGGCCGGAGCGAGGAGACTTTTGCCGCCCCTGAGCCGGTGCTTCACGTCCGCCGGATGCGATCCAGCCGCCGCGATCAGCGCGTGTCGCGCAGATCGAGCACGACGTAGCCGCCGTTCGTATGCAGCACCGGGAAGGGAAGGTCGGCGAGGGCGGTGACATCCGCCGGAACGATCGCGAATTCGGCGCCGTACCGATCCGCCACCTCGCGCAGCCGTTGGGCGCCGAGTGCGGCGGTGGACCGCTCCATGTCGGCGAGCGAGCCGTCCGCGGAGAAGCAGTCGATGATGCGGCGGCGCCATTCGAGCAGCCCGGCGACGTCCTGCGGGCTGTTCTTCCAGGAGACGACCTCGCGCCGTTCGGTGCGCCAGGTGAAGCTGGCGGCCCCGCGCGGCGTGAGGAAGCAGGCGTCGGCGGGTGTGTGGTCGCGCACCCACGCGCAGATGTCGATCCATGGCGGTCCGGCGACCTTCGAGTCGGCCCGGGGTACGAGTCCGGTGCGGCCGGGGAGGGGCCAGTGCGCCGATTCGACCGCAACGCCGCCGACGAGGCCGAGCACCACGGCGGTTCGCACCACCCAGGGTGGCAGGGGTGCGACGCGGCGACAGGTCGCGGCATCGCAGGTCACCGCCGAGCCGCTCACGGCCAGCGCGAAGGGCACGACCACGTCACCCAGCCGGAACCAGTAATACCGCAGCAGCGCGAGGACCCGCGCCGGGGCGAGTGGCTCGGCCAACGAGATCAGCCAGCCGGCGAGTGAGATGGCGAGCACAGCGAGCGTGAACCGTACGAGGCGTCGTCGCGGGGGCGTCGGCTGCACGAGCCGCGTGAGCAGCCACCACACGGCGATCGCGAGCAGGTGTCGGGCGACCATCGGCTCGGCGAACGTGCGGGGCAGCAGGTGGTGCGGCAGCCGCTCGACGACGTAGATGCGGATCGCCGCGGCGCGGTCGGCATCCGACGCCGCGGAGGCGAGACCGAGTGCGGGCACGACACCCGCAGCCGCCAGCCCGATGCCCGCGGCAAAAAAAAGCGCGGCGGACCAACGTGGACCGGGCGCCTGACCACCTTCGCCACACGGGTCGTCGCACCCGCGGCCCATGAGGCGGGCACCGACGAGCGCGACCATTCCCCAGCCACCCACGAGGACGTGCAGCCAGGTGCCGGCACCCATCGCACACACGCCGCTCGCCCAGCGGCCGCGGGCGACCTCGCCGATGCCGGCGAGTACGCAGGCCCATGCACAGACCTTCGCCTCGCAGCCGCCGAGCAGCCACTCGCCGGCCATCGGCGTGGCACGGAGGGCGACGGCGAAGAGCCCGCCCGCCACGAGGACGAAGGCTGCCGTGCGCCAGGTGTCGTCACGGGACGCCGAGGGGGAGGCGTGCGGGTTCGCCGCCAGTGGAACCACCGCATGGCGGAACCCCGCGGCGACGGCGAGCCAGCCGATCCAGCGGCAGATCCACGCGCCGGTCTCGAGTGGGACGGTGGCGAGCAGACGTCCGAAGAGGATGAAAAATCCGCCGTGCGCGTCGCGCGTCTCGAGAAAGAAATCGCCCCGACCCCAGGTCGGGTCGGCGAAGTGCCGGGCCTTGGTGAGGTACACGGCCTCATTGACGTCGGGCACCGGCCACGCCGCGAAGGCGGCGAAGAGCAGCGTGAGCACCGCGAGCGTGACGAGGCGAGGCATCATCGCGGGTCCGGCGGCGGCTCGTGAACGCGCATGGGTGACGTGCGGGTGACGCGGGAACACTCTATAACCGCCGGCCTGCGTGGGTCGCCCGCACCCGCTCGACTCCGAGGATACCCGCCATGACCGCTGCCGGATTCACGCACCCGCCCGCACCGGCGGGGCCGGCCACGGCGCCGGGGGGCCGCCTGCTGCGCGAGGCCGTGACCGGGACCACGATCGGGATCGTCGGCGCGCCCTTCGCGCTCGCGGCGAAGCTCGTCGAGGAGGCCGGATTTGACGCGGTCTATCTCTCGGGGGCGGCCTTCTCCGCGGGTGCGCTCGGCGTGCCGGACATCGGCCTCTTCACGCTCGACCAACTGGTCGAGCAGACGCGCATCCTCGCCCGAGCCGTGTCGATTCCGGTGATCGTCGATGCCGATACCGGCTTCGGTGATGCCCGGGCCACCGAAGTGGCCGTGCAGCGGCTCGAGGCGGCTGGGGCGGCTGCGATCCAGCTCGAGGACCAGGTGGGCTCGCTCGCGTCGGGCGGAGCGGCGCCCGCCAAGCGGTGCGGCCATCTCACGGGCAAGCAGGTCGTCGAGCCGGCGGTGATGTGCGAGCGGCTCGCCGCGGCGGTCGCGGGCCGTCGGGATCCGGCGACGGTGATCATCGGCCGCAGCGATGCGCGAGGCGTGCACGGTCTCGACGACTGCCTCGGTCGGCTCGACGCGTATCGCGTGGCGGGGGCCGACTGGCTCTTTCCCGAGGCGCTCGCGTCACGGGACGAGTTTCGCGCGGTGGGTGCGGCGTTCGCCGGCTCCGGCGTGCCACTCCTCGCGAACATGACGGAGTTCGGTGCCGGGCCCCTCGTGCCGCTCGACGCGCTGGCCTCGTTCGGCTTCGCGGCGGTGCTCTATCCCGTCACGCTCCTGCGTCTCGCGATGAAGGCGATGGAAGCCGGCCTCGCGATCCTCGCGGACGAGGGCACGCAGGAGAGCCTCCTCGACCTCATGCAGTCTCGGGAGGAGCTCTACGCCCTGCTCGACTACGACCCCGCGCATCCCGAGCGGCACACCACCGTGCCGGCCGCCACCCCGGAGCATCCGACATGACACCACCATCCGCTCCAGCGTCCGCCTCCGAGGGTGACGTCGCGAAGGGGCTCGCCGGCATCGTGGCCGGGCAGACCGCGATCTCGTCGCTCGAGGGCACGCTCCGCTACCGGGGCTATGCGATCGAGCCGCTCGCGGCCGCGGGGGACTTCGAGGAGGTGGCCTATCTGCTCATCCACGGCGACCTGCCGCGTGCCGCCGAACGCCAGGCCTTCGCGGCCCGCGTGCAGGCGGCGGCCCGCGCGCTCGACCCCGCCGTGCTCGCCGGACTCTCCGAACTCGCGCGGAAGAACCCGCACGCCTCGCCGATGGACGCACTCCGCACCGGGGTGAGCATGCTCGGGCTCGTCGAGGGAGACGACGCGCTCGGAAGCCACGGCACGCTCGTCGCGCGGGCCGAGCGGCTCCTCGGCCAGACGCCGGCGGTGCTCGCCGCCTGGATCGACATGACGGCCGGCCGTGCCGTCGGCCGCTGGCCCGACGCGCCGCTCGCCGCGGCCCTGCTCGAGCGGCTCACGGGCCGCACGCCTTCGGCGGAACAGCAGGCGATCTTCGGCACCACGCTCGTCCTCTACGCCGAGCATGAGTTCAATGCCTCGACCTTCACCGCGAGGACCATCACCTCCACCGGCGGCGACATGCATTCCGCGATCACCGGCGCCATCGGCGCGCTCAAGGGCCCGCTGCACGGCGGCGCCAACGAGAAGGTGCTGGAGGTGCTCCGGGAGATCGGGTCGGTGGACCGTGTCGAGCCGTGGCTGCAGGCGCAGTTCGAGGCGAGGCGCGTGGT
Organism: uncultured Planctomycetaceae bacterium; assembly: GCA_903917235.1. Lineage (GTDB taxonomy): Bacteria > Planctomycetota > Planctomycetia > Pirellulales > UBA1268 > QWPN01. Next base: position 3,704 of record CAIWZS010000486.1, read on the forward strand.
CATGGGGTTTGGGCATCGCGTCTACAAGCACGGGGACGTGCGGGCCAGGCTCCTCGGCGAGCGGTGCCGCGCGCTCGTGCGCGGCACCGACATGGAGCCGCTCGAGGCGCTGGCCGATCGGGTGGAGACTCGCATGGCCGAAACCAAGGGCCTGCGCCCGAACCTCGACTGGCCCGCCGCGCGGGTCTACCACGCGCTCGGCCTGCCGGTGAAGGTCTTCACGCCGATCTTCGTGGTCTCACGCATGAGCGGCTGGACGGCCCACGTGATCGAGCAGGCGGGCGACAACCGGCTGATTCGGCCGCTCTCACGTTACAGCGGCGTGCCGCCCCGCGAGTACGTGGCCGTCACGGGCCGCGGGTGATCGCGCGACGCGGGCCGCCGGGCAGCGCATGGGATCGGCGGGTGGCTCGCGGTGCGGCCCGTGCCATCGGCCCCCGGCGCGGGCATCGGGAACGCGAAGGTCAGGGCGCGGCCACGGCGCTCTCCGCCACGGCCGGGGCCGCGGCAGGTGTCGCGGCCGCGGATGCCGCGGCGGATGGCTTCGTTGCGGGGGCATCCGCGGGCTGGGCGGCCGTCTGTTCCACCTCGGCCTGCACGGTCACCGCGGGCACGACGCCCTCGCCCAGGTCGGTGGTGATCTGGAGCTTCCGCTCGATGCGGCCCTGCAACTCCCCCGCGGCGAACGTGATCGGCAGGATGTGGACCTTCGCCGGGGTGGTGCGGGGCTCGCAGGAAAGGCAGCCGTCGTCGCAGGCGATGCCCGTGATCGAAAACTCGCGGGTCGCCCGCACGACGACGTTTTTGGTCACCGTCGCGCCGGGCTGCACCGAGCCGAGGGCGAGCAGCTGGGGACTGACCGTCACGGCGGCGATCACGCGACCTTCGACGTCCATCGGGATCTGCGTCGCCCGCGGATCATCGGTGACGAGGAGCAGCTGCCCCTTCACGTATCCGGCGGGCGCGTCGGGCTTGAGCCGGAGCGTGAGGTCGTAGGCGGTCTGCGACGCGGAACGGGCCGGCTTCGAGAGCATCACCTCGAAGCTCGGGTTGGCGCTGCGGACGTCCTTGATCTCCCATGGACTCCCCCCGACACGCGTCACCCGCACCTTGCGCTCGGCCCCGGCCCCGAGATCGACGTTGCCCAGATCGACGAACGGCGGGTCGAACGACACGTCGCCCCGGATGTTGCCCGCCACCCGCAGCTGCACCTCGGCGTAGTAGGGCTTGTCGAACGTGACGGTGAGCGTCGCGCCGTGCTGGCCGAGGAAGGTCCGGGTGTTGAACGTCGCGACGACCTCGCTCGTCTCGTGCGTCTTGAGGTCCCGCTGCGTCACCACGGGAGACGTGCAGCCGCAGCTCGTGCGCACGCCCACGACGTGCACGTCCTCCTCGTAGATGTTCTTGAAGACGAAGCGGTACTCGGTCTTCGAGCCGCGGGCGACGGTGCCGAAGTTGTGGCTCGTGACCGTGAACATCTTCTTCGCCCACTCGGCGGCCGGTGCCGCCGTGGGGCACAGCAGCGCGACCACGGCCCCGGCGACGATCGCCGCGTGCGACAGGCGGTGCCACGGGCCAGTCGAGCGGTGCGTGCGGCCGATCATCACCGATCCGCTGGAAAGGAACCCGCGTCCTGACGGGACAGCAATGCCGGACGCGCTGCCCGGCCGATGCGATGGGGGGGAGCCTACGGGGATCATGTGCGGGCCGTCAATGAAAGGGGGACGGGCGGGCGCCGGGTGACGCCGACGGTGAGGTCGACGGATGCCCAAGGCGACCACCACCGTACGGCAAGTATCTCATCGGGGCAGTGTCCAGGCCGGTGCGGCCCTCCACTTTCCTGCGAAAACGTCACGCGCGGAGCCGCCACGACCGATACAGGCGGAAGGGGCGAAGTCCGGTGGACACCCATACCGCGTCGCTGGGATTCATGGCGTTTTCGCGGTAGAATCAGGCTCGGCACGCAGGGCGGTGATGGCAGCCGCGGCGTTCCGGGAGCCGGCCTGGACGGTCAGGGCCGTAGGGCGGTTCCGCTCGTAGGTTCGGTTCGTAGGTTCGGTTCGTAGGTTCGGTTCGATGGTTTCGAGGGGGCGTACCGGTTTCGACCGGATGGCATGAGGTTCAGATTGCGTGTCGTGGTTGGTCGGCTGGCCACGTTAAAAGTCGACCGTGCTTCAATTGCCGAAGCTCAGTTCGCTCTGGCTGCTTAACTAAGCAGCCCCGCGCGATGGCCCCAGCCGGAAGGGCCTCCCAAGCGGTCGCCAAATCCGGCTCGCCCCGTTCCACCGCCTGGTACGGACGGGGCTAAAAACGTCCCGGGCTGGCCCGCGAGGCACCCTGTCGGCCGGGGACCCGCGGGCGAGACTCAAATCGACCGGATACACACGTAGACGTTTGTTCTGAAACATCACGGGACGCGGGTTCGACTCCCGCCGCCTCCATTTCACGGCCGCACTGCCCTCCGGGCCAGTGCGGCCTTGGCCTGTAAGCCCGACATCGTGTCGGGCGGCGGGTGTGTGCTGAAAATTCGGAGCGTTGCACCGGGCCAGTGCGGCCTTGGCCTGAAGGCCCGGCATCGTGCCGGGCGGCGGGTGTGTGCTGAAAATCGCGAGTGGTGCACCGGGCCAGTGCGGCCTTGGCCTCTAAGCCCGGCAACGACCCGCGCGGCGGGGGAGTGCTGAAAATCGGGAGTCGTGCACCGGGCCAGTGCGGCCTTGGACGCTGGAAGCGTCCACCCGGCATCCTCACGACCTACGGTCATGGTGATGCCGTCGAGCGGCACGGGCCATGGA
>CAIWZS010000487.1 GCA_903917235.1 uncultured Planctomycetaceae bacterium
CCGGGTCGTGCTCGGCACGACCGCCGAAAGCGTGCTCGGCGGCGCCGAGGAGTTCGAGGGCGGGCCCGCGGTGGCCGTGTGGCTGGCGAGGCTGCCGGGCGCGACGGTGCAGCCCTTGTCGCTGGAATACACGCAGACGCCCGACGGGGGCATGTTCGCCGGCTGGCCGCCGGAGGGCGGATCGTGGCCGTCCAACGCGTCGCTCCTCCTGCTCGCCGATCCGTTCTCGTTTCCGGTGGACGGATTCGTGCGCCGCGTGGAGGAGGACCATCCGGGCCTCGTCGTGGTCGGCGGCATGGCCAGCGGCGGCATGGAGCCCGGCAGCAACACGCTCGTCATCGACTCCCGAACCTACGACTCGGGGGCGGTCGGCGCGGTGATCGGCGGGGCGGTGCGGATCCGGCCGGTCGTGTCGCAGGGCTGCCGCCCGATCGGCAGGCCGCTGGTCATCACACGGGCGGAGGAGAACGTGATCATCGAGCTCGGCGGGCGGCCCGCACTCGAACGCCTCCAGGAACTCTTCGGCGCCCTCGACGAGACGGACCGGCGGCTCGTGCGCACGTCGCTCCACGTCGGCCGCGCCGCGACGGAATACCGTGACCGCTTCGTCCGCGGCGACTTCCTCGTCCGCAACGTCGTCGGGGCCGACCCCGAGTCGGGCGTGATCGCCGTGGGCGACCTCGTGCGCACCGGCCAGACGATGCAGTTCCACGTGCGGGACGCCGCGAGCGCCGACGACGACCTGCGGATCCTCCTCACGCGGCAGCGCGATGCCGGCACGGTCCCCGTCGGCGCCCTCGTCTTCACCTGCAACGGCCGTGGAACGCGGCTCTTCGACGAGCCGAGCCACGATGCCCGTTGCCTGCAGGACTGCCTCGGGCCGGTCCCGGCGGCCGGCTTCTTCGCCCAGGGCGAGATCGGCCCGATCGGCGACCGGACGTTCCTGCACGGCTTCACCGCGTCGATCGCGCTCTTCGAGCCGGCCGACGGCGCCACAGGCGAACCGACCGGCGAGCGTGGCTGAGCTCCACGACGCGGCGCGCGACGGGTCGGCCGCGGCGCACCGGGTCGGTGTGGGCCGTCCGACCCGGAGTTGCCCTTGTTCCCGCCGCAGGCCATCCGTAGTGTCCCGCGCCGTCGACCCAGGCACCGGGCAGCGAGGACCTGCATGGACGTGCGGCGCATTCTCCCGACGATCGCGATGCTCACGGCCGCCGGCACCATCGGCTGCGCGCACCATCGCCAAAACCAGTACGCGTACGCGCCACCGCTGGCGCCGGCGGTGTACCCGCAGCCACCGGTTCCCGACGCGCTGCAGCAGCCTGCGGTCTCGATGCCGGTGATGCCCGCGCCGGCCCCGGTGTACGCTCCGGCGGGCGCCGTACCCGTCGCGATGCCGGCCGTCACCCCCACCGCTGCGACCGTGCCGTGCGATCCGTGCCAGCAGGGCATGGTGATGCCGGCCGGCGGCCAGATGGTCCATGCCGACGGGCAGACTCCGCCATGCCCGCAGTGAGACCCGATCGGCCGGGAGCGGCCGCACGACCGCTCCTCCTCCGGTTCGACTCCTTCCGCCCACCCGCCACGGAGCGAACGACGCCCGTGCTCGACAAACCTGGTGAACTGCCCTCGCACCTGCGGCGTCGCGTGGCGATCGACCGCGTCGGCCCCGAGGTGGATGGTGGCCGGTTCGCGGTCAAGCGACTCGTGGGCGACCGCGTGCTGGTGCAGGCGGACATCGTGTGCGACGGCCATGACGAGCTCGACTGCCGACTGCACGTGCGGCACGGCGAGACGGGCCAGTGGACGGTCGAGCCGCTGACGTGTGTCGGCAACGACCTGTGGGAGGCCTCGTTCACCGTCGATCGCATCGGGCTCTGGCAGTACGTCGTGACGGCGCGCGTCGACACGTTCGCGACGTGGCTGCGGGATCTCGGCCGGCGCGAGGAGGTCGGCGAGGATCTCACGCTCGAGCTCGCCGTCGGTGCGGAACTCGTCCACGCCGCCGCGCACCGTGCGCCCGCCGCGGCCGCCGACGAGATGGCGAAGCATGCCCTGCGGCTCCGCGGTGCGGATGGCGCGCAGGCCGCGCGGGACGCGCGGCTCAGCGAGCTCATGACCACCTACGCCGACCATCGCGACGAGTCGCGGCTCGAGCCGCCCCGCCCGATCTGGGTCGATCGGAGCCGTGCGGGGCAGGGGGCCTGGTACGAGGCGTTTCCCCGGTCATGGGGACCGGCGGGACAGCACGGCACGCTCGCCGACCTCGCCGACCGGCTCGACTATGTCCGCGGCATGGGCTTCGACGTCCTCTACCTCGCCCCGATCCATCCGATCGGCACCACCTGTCGCAAGGGACGGAACAACGCGGTCGTCGCCGATGTGGACGACGTCGGCAGCCCATGGGCGATCGGGTCGTCCGCGGGCGGTCACACCGCGATCCACCCGCACCTCGGCACGCTCGCGGACTTCGAACGGCTGCGGCGGCGCGCCGAATCGCTCGGCATGGAGCTCGCCCTCGATCTTGCGATCCAGTGCTCGCCCGACCACCCGTGGGTGCGCGAGCACCCGGAGTGGTTCCGGCACCGGCCCGATGGCACCATCCGGCATGCCGAGAATCCTCCGCACGCGTACCAGGACATCGTGCCGCTCGACTTCCAGTGCGCCCAGTGGCGGCAGCTCTGGGAGGCGCTCGGCGGGGTCGTGCGGTTCTGGGTCGACCAGGGCGTGCGGATCTTCCGCGTGGACAATCCCCACACCAAGCCGTTCGCATTCTGGGAATGGCTGATCGCCGACATCCATCGCACCCATCCGGGTGTCATCTTCCTCGCGGAGGCGTTCACGCGTCCGAAGACGATGTATCGCCTCGCGAAGCTCGGCTTCACGCAGTCCTACACCTACTTCACGTGGCGCACCGGCAAGCGCGAGCTCGCCGACTACATCCTCGAGGTCACCGCGCCGCCGGTCGCCGACTTCTACAGGCCCAACTTCTGGCCCAACACGCCCGACATCCTCCACGAGAGCCTGCAGCGGGGCGGCAGGCCAATGTTCATGGTGCGTGCGGCGCTTGCGGCGCTGACCGTGGGCAACTGGGGCATCTACGGCCCGGCGTTCGAGCTCCTCGAGGCGACGCCCCGGGTGCAGGGCGGCGAGGACTACCTCGACTCCGAGACGTACGAGATCAAGGACTGGCACTTCGACGCGCCGACCAGCCTCGCCCCGTTCATCACACGACTCAACGAGGTGCGGCGGACGGAGGCGGCCCTCTCGCGCATCCGTCCTCCGGTGATCCAGTCGATCGACGACCCCCACATGCTCGCCTGGAGCCGGTACGACGCCGCCAGCGGGAGCCGCGTGCTCGCGGTCGTGAGCCTCGAGCCGGCGACCCCGCGCACCGGACTGGTGGAACTCTCCCTCGACGCGCTCGGCCTCGCGGGAATCGAGGCGGTCGTCGCCCACGACCTGCTCGACGGTACGACGCACGCGTGGGACCTGGCCGCACTGTCGATCGAGTGCACGCCGCAGGCGCCGGTGCGGGTGTTTCGGATCGTGCCGCTCGCGCCGGAGCCGACCGCCCGGCACGCACCGGCGGACTGACGCCCGGCTGCGGGCGACGGGAGCAGCCACCGATGACCGCCGATGGCAATCTCGCGCACGCGATCGCCGAGTGGCTGCCGACGGCGCGCTGGAGCACCGCGCAGCCCGGACGGATCGACCGCATCACGGTGCCCGTCGCGGCCCCCATCGCGACAGGCGTGCGTCTGGCGCTCGTCGACATGACGGCCGCCGCACGGACCGACCGCTACGTCGTCCCCGTCGACGACGCGGGAGGGGACGCGGCAGCCCTGCCGGCCCTCGCCCATTGGCTCGTCGTCACGGCGCTTGGCGGCTCGACGACGCCCGCCGACGGCCACGCGTTCGTGGGCCACTGCACCGCCGTTCCGACGGCGACGGAGTCCGACACCTGCCACGTCACCCTGCTCGGCACGGACGCCTCGAACACGTCGCTGCTCGTCGCGATCGGCGCGCGCACGTATGTGGTCAAGATCCTGCGTCGCTGCCGGGCGGGTGTGCAGCCCACGGTCGAAATCGGGGCGTTCTTCCAGCGCGATGCTCCGTGGAACGGCACGCCTGCGCTTCTCGGCTGGGTCGAGCACGTGCCGCCCGGGGAGACGACGTCCGCGGTCATCGCCACCGTCCACGAGCATATCCCCGGCTGCACGACCGCCTGGGATCGCCTCCTGGCGCTCGTCGGCGAGGGGGCTCTCGTCGCGGAACCCGGGACACGAACACACCGTCGCTTGCTCGATCTCGTGGACGCGATCGGGAGCGTGACAGGCACGATGCACCGCGCGCTCGCCTCCCGCCCTGACCTCCCATCCTTCGCACCGGAGCGGCCTTCGGCGGCCACCTGCCGTGCCGTCCGCGACGGGCTCGTCGCCCATGCCCACGGCGTGCTCGACCGTGTCAGGGCGGAAGCCCCGCACCTGCCGCCGGACGTCGCCACCCGGCTGCGGGCGGTCGCAGACGCAGGCCCCGTGCTCGAACGACGCATCCTGGCCGACACGTCCAACCTCGACGCGTGGGCATTCATCCGGGTGCATGGCGACTACCACCTCGGACAGCTGCTCGTCGCGGACGAGGGTGAAGCCTGGCGGGTGATGGTGATCGACTTCGAGGGCGAACCCGGTCGAACGCTCGAGGAGCGACGCGCGAAGGTGCCCGCGGCCAAAGACGTCGCGGGGATGTGCCGGTCGTTCGACTACCTGCTCCGCTGCGCCGAGCTGGCCGGCGGGCCGGCCCATGACGCCGCCGGCCTCCGGCTGCTCGAGAATCGCTTCCTCGGGGCCTATGCGACGGTCGCCCGCGACACGGCCTGGTGGCCGCCGCACGCCGCGCGGCTGCTCGAGGCGTACCGGATCGACAAGGCCGTCTACGAGCTCGACTACGAGATCGGTCACCGGCCGACGTGGGTCACCGTCCCGCTGGCCGCGGTCGAGGTGACGTGTTCCGAGGGCTGACGGGCAGGGGGGCCGCACGCTGCCATATCCATGCCTTGGCCCTGACCGGCCCGACCGAGACGCCAAGCCGGCTGGCCCCCTTTGCCGGCGGGCTCAGCCTCCGATGCGGCGCCGCGTCGCCTGCGGCACCGCCGCACCCTCGTAGCGCGCCGCGATGCGCCGCGCGGTCTCGACGAGCCGCTCGCGCACGTCGCGGGGCTCGAGCACCTCGACGTGCTCGCCGAGCGCGAGCAGCTGCGGAATCATCTCCTCGTCCCACGCCCTGGCGATGTCGAGCACGACGGCGCCGTCGGCGAGCGTGCGGACCGTCTGCCGCGGATGGAACGGCTTCTCGCACACCCACTTCGCGCGTGCCGGATCGACCCGCACGCGGTAGGCCCGTGGCTCGGTCTGGTCACGATAGAGCGTGATTGAATCGGCCAGCAGCGACTCGATCGGCTCCGTCCGGCGTGTGAAGGTGCGGGATGTCACGTTCACGGCACGTACGCGATCGAGCTTGTAGAAGCGGATGCCGTCCGCGCCGCGGCCACGACGCCGATCCCCAGGCGATGCGACACGGCACGCGGCGATGTAGATCGACCCGTCGTAGACGACGAGCGCCTCCGGGCGGACCACCGATTTCCGGGGGCCGGCGTCGGCGAGGCTCGTGTAGCGGATTTCGATCTCCTGCGCGTTCCGGATCGCGTCGTGGAGGGCATTGAGCATGCGCGACCGGTACTTCCCGCCGGACGGCTTCGGATGCACGACGAGGCCGTCCCGATGGGCCTCGACGTAGGCGAGGAGCTCGGGCGTCACGATCTGCTCGAGTTTTGCGAACAGCTGCGCGAGACCACGCCAGTACACCGTACCCGCCAGCGGCGCCAGAAAGTCCCTCGCCACGGCGAGCGACAGGAGCTCCGTGAGCGTCACCGTCGGGGCCGCCAGTTCGGCCGCACCACGACCTGCCTGGATCGACCAGGCGAGGCATTCCCCGCCGCGGGCCGATCGCTTCCGCGACTCCTTCACGGCGTAGCCGAAGCGGGTGAGAAACGCGATGTCCCGACGGAGGTTCTTGTCGGACATCTCGTCGATCACGCCGCGTGACTGCAGCCGCTCCTTCAGTTCGGCCGTCGAGAGGGGGTGCCGGGCCCCGAAGAGGATGTCGATGAGATGGAACACCCGCAGCAGCTGTTCATGCCGGTTCAGCGAGTCCATGGCACGTCTCCGGGTGAAGGTCGTGGCGGGTCAGAGGATACCTCCACCGCGGTACGAACCCGCCACCTGGAAAAAATCCAGGGGCGGGCTGGCCGGTGGGACCAACCTTGTCCGCTTTCCTCAATAGAGTCTGCACCGCGACGCCTCCCGGGGACCATCCAGCCATGCTCGATTCGCCCGACCCACCTGCCGTGAGGGCCATCGTGGCCCGGCTCGTCCGCGATACCCCGCTCACCGACGGCGCGGCGGAGTGCCAGGCCCGGGTGCACGTCTACCGGCCGCTGGTCGTCGGCGCGGCGATCCTCCGGGAACCGATCGAGCGGGGGGACCCCTGGCGGGTCACGCTCGAGGCCGGTCCTGGGGTCCGGCCCCGGGCGCCGGCATCGCGGGCGACCCTCCACACGCAGGTCGGTGCGCTCCGCATGGCCGGCGTCGCCTGCCGCGTGGCGGCGGCGCTCGTCGCACCTGAGGACATGGTCTCAGACCCCCGGGCGATGGACCGTGAGCAGGCGATCCGCAGGACCGGCCGCTGCCGTTCGGAGTTCTACGGCTGGTCGCTGCTCTACCATGCGCCCGGCATGCCGCGAATCGGTTTCGTCGAACCGCATCCCACGTTTCGTCACCTGCCGTCGTTCTTCGACTCTCCACTGGAGGTGCTCGACCGCTCGGAGTTCCTCGGGCGGCACGGCGTGCGGTCGCGGCCCCTCGCGTTGCTCACCCAGCCTGAGGACTTCGACAGGGCTGCGGATGGCACGCTCGTCAATCGCTATGTGCCGCACGGGACGCTCCGACGCCCCAGCCGACTCGGTTGGCTGCCCTGATGCCGGTTCCCCGCCGGGGCGGACGTCTCGGGGCTTGAAGGCATCCTCATCCTGACCGGATCATGCACGGGGAATCGACGCCGCACGCGCGGAGTCGATCCGGCCGTGGCACGAGCGGGAGACGAGCATGAGGTGGTGGGCAGTCCGGACCGGCATCGTCCTCGCATGCCTGATCACCTGCGCGCGGCCCACAGCCTGCGGAGCCGATGGGACGATCACGCCGCGTGCCGACGTGATCGGTCGGGAGAACGCACTGCCAGGCTCCACCGACTGGCAGCTGACCCGGGTCCGCCTGGACAGCCAGACGGGCACGCGATCGCCAGTCATCGAGGGATACTGCTCCCGGCAGAGCGTCGAGGCGGGTGACACGCTCGACATCTTCGTCTCGACCAATCCGCCGCAACCCTACCGGATCGAGATCTTTCGAACCGGCTACTACGGTGGGCGCGGCGCCCGGTTGATGACCACTCTCGGCCCCTTCGACGGGCGGACGCAGCCCACGCCCGAGCCGGGCGAAAAACTGATCCATGCCTGCACGTGGCGTGCGGACGCCTCGCTCGAGATTCCCGATGACTGGGTGAGCGGCGTCTATCTCGGCCGGCTCACCACGATTCCCCCCGACCCCGAGACGACGCCGTACTGGCAGAGCTATGTCGTCTTCATCGTCACGGACGACCGGCCGGCCGACATTCTTCTCCAGTGCTCGGACAACACGTGGCAGGCCTACAACCCGTGGCCATCGAACTTCTCGCTCTACACGCACCCCAAGGGAGGGCAGGGCCCGTGGGCCGACGTCAGTTTCGACCGCCCCTACGGACGGTACGCACAGGCCACGAGCGTGGTGAATGCCCCACTGTCGGTCGGCTCGGGTGAATGGCTGATCTTCGAGTTTCCGCTCGCCTTCTTCCTCGAGCAGCACGGCTACGACGTCACCTACTGCTCCAACGCCGACATGGTCGACCCCGCGCGTGGGCTCTCCTGCAAGGCCTTCATCAGCATGGCTCACGACGAATACTGGGACATCCGCCAGTACGAAAGCGCCGTGGCGATGCGCGAGGCGGGCGTGGACCTGCTCTTCCTGTCGGGCAACTCCGTGTGTTGGGTCACGCCGCTGCGCGAGTCCGCGGACGGCCGCCAGAGCCGCATCATGTTTCGGGGCGGCCCGTACGGCGGCGAGTCGGTCTACGCCGTGGATCGCGAGCGCGAGCATGGCCCCTTCCCGCACCGCGGCCCCGACGAGGGCTATCTCATGGGGGCGAGGAACGTCGATCCAGTGAATGGCGGCGGCGACTGGGTCTGCGTCGCACCGGGACACTGGCTCTTCGACGGCACGGGCATGAAGGCGGGCGATCGCATTCCGGGCCTCATCGGCTGGGAGTATCACGGTGACCCTCCGGCCGACATCCCCGGATTGGAGGTGGTCGGGGCGGGCACGGCGTTTCAGGGCGGCATACGTCCGCAGCGTTGGGCCGCGACGATCTATCCCGGCCCGAAGGGCAATTACGTCTTCAACGCATCGACAATCTTCTGGTCGCAGGCACTCGCCTCGCCCCCCGGCCACGTCCTGCCCTGGTCGCACTGGTCGCGGCCGCACGGGCCCGACGAGCGCGTGCAGCGCATGACGCACAACCTGCTGCGTCGGGCGCTGGCGGACTGAATCCGCCGCGGCTTGTCAGCCGCAGATCTCGCGGAGCGGAATCCCGCCGGTCGTGACGGCGCGTGGACGAGCCAGCGGATCACGAAACTCGTACCCGTGAGGAATCCCCATCACCTCGAAGATCGTCGCGGCCAGATCGGGTGGCTGCACGGGGCGTTCGGCGGGAAAGGCCCCCGTCGCGTCGCTCGCACCGATCACGGAGCCGCCCGGCACCGGTCCGCCGGCAAGCGCGATGGAAAACACGTTGCCCCAGTGATCGCGGCCTCCGGCACCGTTGATCTTGGGCGTCCGGCCGAACTCGCCCATCACGACCACGAGCGTCTCGTCGAGCAGGCCCCGGTCGGCGAGGTCGTCGAGCAGCGCCGCGAACGTGCCGTCGAACTGCGGGCAGAGGACGTCCCGCAAGCGAGCGGCGTTGTCGCGGTGGGTATCCCAGAGCGGATTCGAGGCGGAGGTGTCGCCTGGCTCACGCGGGAAGTTCACCTGCACGAGCCGCACGCCCGCCTCGATGAGCCGGCGGGCGAGGAGCACGCTCTGGCCGAACGTGTGGCGTCCATAGCGGTCACGGATCGCAGCCGGCTCGCGCTCGATCTGGAGCGCGGTACGCGTCGAGCCGGACCGCAGCAGCGAGAAGGCGTCGTCGAGCACGCGTCCGTGGCCGTCGAGCGCGGGGCTGTGCTGCCGTCGGTCGAAGGGTGCGTCGAGCCGGGCGAGCAGTTCGCGCCGCTCCTCGATGCGTCGATCCGGGAGCGCCTCGGACGCCGCAAGCCCCTCGATCTGCAGCCGTTCCGCGGCTGGGTCGCAGCGGAGCAGATGCGGATGCCAGGCGGCCCCCATGAATCCACCATCCTGACCGGGCCAGGGGATCGCCGGGTTGTTGAAGATCGGCTCCGGCAGCAGCACCGACCGGAGTGGTGACGATTCCGACGGCCGTATCGCCCCCACGACGGCCGCGATGCTCGGCCAGTCGTCCGGACCGGGCGGCACACTCTCCGCACTCGATCGGGGACGCTGCCCGGTGAGCATGTAGGCACCGCTCGTCGAGTGCGAGTGGATGCCCGTCGTCATCGATCGGATGACGCAGAGCCGATGGGCCTGACCGGCCGTACGCGGGAGTAGTTCGGAGAAGTGCAGCCCGGCAACGCTCGTCGCGATCGGCGCGAACGGGCCACGGATCTCGATCGGCGCGTTCGGCTTCGGATCGAACGTCTCGTGCTGGGGCGGACCACCGGACAAGAAGATCACGATGCACGACCGGGCGCGCGCCCGCCCGAGCGATCCATGTGGCGCGGTGGCCCCGGGATCGCGTTCGGCGGCGAGCAGCCGGTCGAGCGACAGCCCCACGGCACCGGCCGAGCCGACGCGGAGGAGCTCACGTCGCGGCACGCCTCGACAACGCATCTCACGTCTCCCGGAACCGAGAAGTGTAGGGTGTTTTCAGGAAACGGAGAGCGTCGCCCTGGGAACCTCGCAAGACGAGGCGAGGGGGGTCGGCGAACGCTTCCCGAAGCGGAGGCCGCCGCGGCCGGAGCGAGG
>CAIWZS010000488.1 GCA_903917235.1 uncultured Planctomycetaceae bacterium
GGCTTCACCGAGGAAAACCGTCTTCTCCGGGCCGGGGAGCCGCCGCGGATTGCCTGCCGAGTTGTCGTAGATCGCCTCCACGTGCAGCCGCGACCCCTTCTCGAGCGGATAGGGATCTTTGGGCAGGTAGCGGTGCTGCCAGTTGAAGTCCCAATCCTTGATCTCGAGCAGAAGCTTCCGCTGCGTGGAATTGGGCGGCTGGTGCCAGATCCGGAACTCCTTCCCGAGGCGATGCATGTGGGGCGCCATCACCCAGAGGTGACAATCACTCGTGATCTCCCGGGAGCCCGTGGTTTTGAAATTGGCGGCACCCTTCGGGATCAAACGAAAATCCGTATCGAGCATGAATCCATGCGAGAACCGCCGGGGCGGGTTCTTGTCGAGCCAGATCCCAAGCCGGCTGGAGTCATCGATCTCGGGCTTTCCCGTTCTCACGTAGTGAATCTGCAGCGCGATCGCCGCATCGGAGGGAATCACCCGCCGGACACCCGGCGGTAAGTCAAGCGGCCCCGCCCCGGGCACCCAGCCCATGAGCTGGCCGCCGGGGTTGTCTGGATTCCGCACCGGCTGGGTGGGATCGGGAACAAAACCGAGGCCCATGCCCGATTCGTAGCCCGGACCATGATCCTCGTCGCCGTCACCGCTGGGAAGCGGATTCGCCAGCCGCTGCTGATGGGCGAGCATGAGGCCGGCCCCGTCGTAAAAGATCATCCCATGGTGAATGGCCTGGCGATTGCCGGGGATGAACTCCAGCCTCTCCACATACAACTCCTCCGGATTGTCGAGCGGAAGCACGACGGTGCGGTAGTGATCCTCGCCCTGGGCGGCGAGGTGAAACGTTCCCGGCATCTTCAAGACGAGGTCCGGAGGCCGGGAAGCCTGCCACTCACCCTGGTTCGTGAATGCCAACGGTGGCGGAGCATCGGCCGGATCTCCCTGCGGGCAGCCTTCGTCCACCCAGCGGCCGAAGAGGTCGATCTCCTCGGGGGTGAGGGAGAGATCGTTCTGGAATGGAAGCCCGCCGGTCGCGGACCAGGGAGGCATCAGCCGATCGGCGGTGAAGCTTTTGATATCGGCCGCCCACTGCACCGCGTGATCGAACGTGATGAGTGAAAAGGGCGCCACGTCGCCGGGATGGTGACACCGCTGGCAGTGCTGTTGAAGAAGTGGCTCGATGTCCCGATGAAACTCGACGCTGCCGTGTCTGATGACCGGCCTCGCGGTGAGTTCCAGCGGACAGCCGATCGGGGTCGTTTCCTTGATGGCGACGGCCTTGCCGGCCACGACGGCGGTGAGTGCATCGGCGAGATACTCGGTGTCGGCCTTGGGCCGACGCACGAGCCGACTGGTGTAGAGATTGTCGACGAGCCCCGAGTATCTCAGCACTCGGTGCCGGTCGAGCACGAACACCTGCGGCGTGGTCGTCGCCCGAAAGTGCGCCGCCGCAGCTTTGTCCGGATCGAAAAACACCCGGCAATTGATCTTGGACTCGGCGGCAAGCCGACCGACCTCGGCGGCGTCCGCGGCATCGCAGACCACCGCGACGAATGTCACGCCCGCGCCGCCGAAGCGGTCGGCGAGCGCGTTGATCACCGGCACCGAGTGATTCGAGACCGGGCAGTTGAAGTTGAGAAATGCAACGACGGTCGCCCGCGCGTCGTCCGCGGCAGTCAACGACCAGACGCCGCCCGCCGTGTCGCGAAAGTCGATCGGGGGCACGACCCGCCCGATCCGACTCCGCGAAACGGCCGCCACTCCCGCGGGATCGGCCTGCTCGGCGCCGCCGGCGGGTTTGGCGAACGGAACCACCAAACCGGCCCCGAAGGCCAAGCCCGTGATCAGCACCCCCGCCCTGAACGGGAACCGGAGGCGCGTCGGACCACCGGCCGACGGATGGGCGCGTGTGATCACGGCATTTCCCACCGGCCGCCCCTTATTCTGCCACCTCCATGTGATAGACAAACTTGAACTCGCGGCCGAGCGGTCCAAGCCCCTCCGTGACGCTGTCGATCCGCAAGATGCTCAGCGTCAGGGGGTCGAAGAGAAACGTGGCGGCCTTGCTGACCGTCTCGGAGTTCTTGATCAGCGGGTTTCTCTCCTGCTGACGCGTCGAGGAAATCACCCAGCAGTTGGTCCCCTCATAGATTTCGGATCCCACCACCTCCATCTGGGAGGGGCCCGGCAGCGTGCTGATGACAGGCTCGGACAGCCACTGGGTGCCGATCTTCAAGGTGCCCGGGTAGAGGTAGTGCTCGGTCTCGTGGTCGATCTTCTCGGGCTTCCCATCGACTTCGATCGCGTCGAGCACCAGGCTTCGGTCTTCTTCCTGATGGAAGAGCTCGTACTTCACCGAGTCCTCGAAGTCCTTCTTGAAGAGGTTCTGGGGCAGGAAACTCGGCTTCCCGCCGTCGGCATTGGAATGAATCGCGTGCGTCTCGATCTTGAAGGCATGCTCGTATTCGCCTTCCTCACGAGGGACGATCGACCAGGTCTGCGTGAGCCTGTCGTGTGCCTTGAGCTCGCCCTCGACGAAGTACAGCACATACCCCTCGTACTTGACGGGCTCGTGGTCCTTCACCAAGCCGATGCGGTTCGACGGCTGACCCGAGCCTGCCGGCTCCTGGGCAGCGACCCGGCCGGCGTCTGCCGTAAAAGCAATCGACGCGATGACCGCGAACAACACGGCGAGCCAGCGATAAAAGAGCATGAGGAGCCTTTCCGAGAAGGACGCATCGTACCTTGCTCGGAAACCAACCAATGGTCTCTTTCAAGCAATCTCCGGGTTCTCGCACAACGCGTGCCGGACGTCAAATAGTGTGGTCGGAAAGAAACACAAGACAGGTCGCCAGCGAGGTCGGCCAATGGCACTTCGGCTCGCGGTGCTCGAGTTTCTCAAGTGCCTGTCGTCAGCTGCGGATACCGTACCGCCGGCGGATCAGCCGGAGGAACCATGCCTCCGGGAGCATCTTTCGCAGCGCCATGAGGAGCGGCGCCGGGGGTGCCACCGGATAGCGAAGCCGCCAGCCGCGATCCGTGATCGCCCGGACGATCGTGTCGGCCACGACCTCCGGACTGCTTCCGCCCCGGCCGCCCGCCAGTGAGATCGCCTCGCAGCGGGCGACGAGGTCGTCGTAGCCCGCCCCGACCGGAGCCACGATCGGCTCGCGGCTGCGGCCGTAGAAATCGGTGCGGATCGCGCCCGGCTCGACCAGCCGCATGCGGATGCCGAATGGCCGCAGTTCGAAGGCCAGCGACTCGCTGAATCCCTCGACGGCCCACTTCGTGCCGTGGTAGACGCTGTAGAGGGGGAACGTGACGCGTCCACCCATCGACGCGACCTGCACGATCGTGCCGCCTTGCTGTCTCCGCATGACCGGGATCGCGGCCCGCGTCACCCGCATCAGCCCGAAGACGTTCGTCTCGAATTGACGACGGATCGTCGCGTCGTCCGCCCCCTCGAAGACCCCGTCGATCGCGTACCCGGCGTTGTTGACGACCACGTCGAGACGGCCGAAGGTCGCCACGGTCGTGGCCACGGCCGACTCGACGCTGTCCGCGCTGGTCACGTCGAGCGGAAGGACGACCACCCCGGGCAGGGCCGCGAGCCCCGCCGCGTCGTCCGGTCGCCGCATCGTCGCCGCCACGCTCCAGCCGCGCGCGGCACACGCCGACACGGTCGCCCGGCCGATGCCGGAAGAGGCTCCGGTGACGAGAACGACGGGAGTGCTCATGACCACCGGGCTAGTCAAGGAAATGGGCAACCGCCACAACATACCCTGCCTGGTCTGGCCCGACGGCACGGCCCTGGTGGAACACGTGCATGACCCAGCGCCGCAACGACCTCGACGCCCTCCGCAGTTTCGCGATGGGGCTCGGCATCGCCCTGCATGCGAGCCTGGCGTTTTTTCAGTCGCCTTGGCCCGTGCACGACACGCGGCCGAGCGGCCTGCTGCCTCTCCTGTTGCTCGTCGTTCACGGCTTCCGGATGCAGCTTTTCTTTCTCTTGAGCGGCTACTTCACGATGCTCGTGTATCGCCGCCGGGGCCTCAAGAGCCTGCTCGAGCAGCGATTCGCGAGGATTGTCGTGCCCCTGATGCTCGCGATGGCCACGATCGGGCCGCTCGACGGGATGCTGCAGCGGCATGCCTTCCGCTCGGCCCAGCGTGAGCCGGTGATCGCCGAGATGTTCGCCGGCGACGCCGAGGCGGTGCGTCGCCGATTCGCTGCGGGGGCCGACGCCGAGGGGCGCGACGCCGTGTTTCGGCGGAGGATGCTCCAGTGGGCGGCATGCTCCAACCACCCCGCAGTCGTCGCGGCGGTGATCGACGCCGGCGCCGACGTCAACGCCCGGGGCGGGCTTGGCGACACCACGCTCCACGAGGCCGTCGTCTACGGACGCGACGAGGCCGTGGCCGTGCTGCTCGACCGAGGTGCCGATCCCCGGATCGCGAACCGATCGGGACGAACGGCCTCGGCGATGACGCTCATCTCGTCCGAACTCGCGGCCGACTACGCGCCGCTGCTCGGCCTGCCGCCACTCGCTTCGGACGAGATCGCCCGGGGCCGCGGGCGGATCCGTCAACTGCTTGATGGCATCGAAATGACGGTCGCCGGTCCGGTCGACCGCGTGGTGCTGGCCTACTGGGAATTCCTGGGCTCCGATCGCTGGCAGTTCCGGATCGGCGGCACGCCGTTCCATCTCTTCGACACCAACCTCTTCGACCACCTCTGGTTTCTGTGGTTTTTGTGCTGGCTCGTGGCGGCGTTCGCGGGGCTCGCGCTGGGGAACCTGCTGCCGACGGGCCGCTCCCGCTGGTGGCTGGTGCCTGCATCGGTCGTGCCGCAGCTGTTCATGGGGCAGTCGATGTCGGGGTTCTTCGGGGCCGACACGTCGTTTGGCCTCCTGCCGCTGCCCCACCTGCTCGTCTTCTACGGCTGCTTTTACTTTTTCGGCGCCGCGACGTATGCGGCCGAAGGCATGGAGACACGGCTCGGTGCCCGCTGGCCGCTCCTGCTGCCAGCGGCGACGGCGCTCTTCGTTGCCGGAATCCTCACGATCGGTCTGCGGCCGGCCGCTGCCGTGCTTCAGCCCGCCTACGCCTGGGCCATGTCACTCACGCTGATCGGCCTCTTTCACCGGTTCTTTGCCCATCCCAGTGCCCGGATCGCCTGGCTCGCCGACGCGTCGTACTGGATGTATCTCGCGCATGTGCCGCTGGTGCTCGCGGCACAGATGGCCGTCCGTGACTGGCCGCTCCCGGGCGACGTGAAGTTCCTGCTCATCCTCACGGTGGTCACCGCCGTGCTCCTGGTAACCTACGCGTGGTGTGTCCGTCCCACGATCATCGGACGGATCCTGAACGGCCCGCGGCCGGCGATCGTGAAAGCGCCGCCGCCGATCGAGCGTGGCGGCAGAAGGCAATGATCGGCTCGACCTCGGTGATGATTCGAAGAAACCGGCGTTTGTGGCTGCTTTCGTGGCTCTTCCTCAGCGGGCTGCTGGCTGCCGACGCTGCCCCGACATCCCAGACGGACGCCCGTCCGATCGCGGTCGAGCACCTGGGCCTCCGCTCGCTCACCGGTGACGCCATTTCGTTCGCCGAGTCACTCGGCCCCGACGGCAGGGCCGTGTGCTTCGCGTTTCTCCATCCTGCGTGCCCGCTGGCACAGGAATATGCCCCGGTGCTCAACGTCCTCGCCGACGAGTTTGGCGGCGAGGGCATCCGCTTCGTGGGCGTGGTCTGCGAGGCCGACGACGTCGGCGCGATCGAGGCCTATCGCCGCGACTTCGGGATCACCTTCCCGCTCCGACTCGACACCGACTTCACGCTCGCCGAGACCCTCGACGCGACCGTCACGCCCGAGGTGGTGCTCGTCGACCGCGACCGACGGATCCGCTACGCCGGCCGGATTGATGACCGCTACAAGGTGCGGGGCGTCATGACTCCCGGCGATGCGGATCCGGAACTACGGACGGCGATCCTCGATCTTGTCGCTGGCCGCGAGGTCGGTGAGCCGCGGACGAAGGCGGTGGGCTGCCCACTCGATCGGCCGGAGCGGCCGGCGGCGTCCACCGTTCCCGGTGAGGCCCGCGTCACGTTTTACCGCGACGTGCTCCCCTTCCTGCATGCACGGTGCCAGCGCTGCCACAGCCCAGGGCAGGCCGGACCGTTCAGCCTGCTCACCTATGACGACGCCGTGGACTGGATCGAGACCGGCCTCGAGGAGATCGCCGCCCGCAGGATGCCGCCGGCACAGATCGAGAGCGACCTCGACTTTCTTGTCACGAAGCCCCCGACCGCAGCGGAGGTGGCGATGCTGCGGGCGTGGGTCGCGGCCGACAAGCCGGAGGGGGATGCCGCCCAAACGCCGAAACTCGTGCCATTCCCCGACTACACCGTCTTCCAGGAGGATCTCGGACCTCCCGACATCGTGCTCGAGCAGCCTGAGCCGACGCAGCTTGGCGCCCATGGCACCGACCTCTACCGCAACCTCGTGTTGCCGCTCGACCGTGACGAGGATCTGCGCGTGCGGGCGATCCAGTTCCTGCCGGGCAATCGGAAGATCGTGCACCATGCCCTGATCGGCCACCTGCCGCGGGAGGTGGCGGAGGAGGCCATCCGGGCTCATGGAGGGCGTGATGGGTTCAGCCATCCCGACGACCGGGCGGGCGGCTTCCAAGATTCGCACGGCATCGGGTTTCGGGTGCCGCCGGTCCGCGACGACGGTCAGCCCCGGGCCGCTTTCCTCACCGGTTTCGTGCCGGGTGTCCGGGCGACGGTTGCCCCCGCCGACACCGCTTTCGTGATTCCGGCCGGCTGCGACATCTCCGTGCAGGCGCACTACGTCCGCACTGGCAAGCTCGAGACCGATTCGAGCCGCGTGGGGATCTGGCTCCAGAAGCAGCCGCCGCGCAAGGTGATGAACATGATCTATCTCTCCGGCGATTTTGCCGTGGTACCACCCGGTGTCACCGACTACCACGTCAGCGGCGACTGGACGCTCCCCGTGGATGCCGATTTCGTGGGGGTCGTCCCGCACACGCACCGGCTGGCCCGCTGGGTGGAACTCAGGGCCCATGTGCCCGGCCAGGAGCAGCCGCTCCTGATCCTCCGGGTTCCGCAGTGGGACTACAACTGGCAGTCGCCCTACGACCTCCGGAAACCCATGCGGTTCCCGGCCGGCACGCGGTTCGAGGTGGAGTGTTCCTACGACAACTCCACCGCCAATCCACGGAATCCGTTCGACCCGCCTCAGAACGTCTGGCACAACGAGACGATCAACGACGAGATGCTGCTGCCGATGTTCACGTTCGCCTCCGAGCGGCCCATCGACGCCAAGGGTGACACGTTCCGAAAGTTCTTCTCGACGCTGGTCCGGTCGCGGTTTCTCCGGCGGCTGGTGGATCACCGCTACAAGTACGTCGCTGATCCAAACGGCAACATCAGCGTCTCGCCCGACTACGACCAGGACGATCATCGCTACTAGCGTCAGGAGGCCGGCACATGGCGATCGCCACACAGGCAGGCCTCTCGGTGGTGGCGGAGTCGATGATGGTATCGGTGTCCGATGGCTTCGACGGTGCGGTTCGGAAGAGGCTCCTCGAGAACGTGAGCTTTCGGATCGAGCCGGGCGAGTTCGTCTGCGTGCTCGGGCCGAGCGGGGCGGGCAAGAGCACGCTCGCGCGGGCGTTGCTTGGCGATCGAGAGATCACCGCCGGCCGATTGCTCGTCGGCGGGCACGACGTGTTTCGCGAGGCCGACGTCCTTCGGGGTGCGATCGGCTACGTGCCCCAGCGCGACGTCAATCCGCCGGCGCTGCCCGTGGAGCGGGCGCTCCACTATGCGTCGGAGGTGCGGCTCCCGGCGGAGGCGTCGGCCGCGGAGCGTCGGGCGGCGATCGACCGGGCCATCGCCGACGTCGGCCTCGAAACCGTGCGCCAGGCGACGATCGGCAGCCTGTCGGGAGGAGAGGCGAAGCGCGCGAGTCTGGCGGCCGAACTGCTCGCCACTCCCGGTCTGCTCGTGGTGGACGAGGCGACCTCGAGCCTCGATCCGGCCACCGAGGCCCGGATCATGATGCTGCTCGCCGAGCGGGCTCGGGCAGGCACGACCGTGATCGCGGTCACGCACCATCTCGACAACGTGGACACGGCCGACAAACTCCTGATCCTCGGCCACGGCGAACTGGTGTGGTTCGGGTCACGCATCGAGGCCCTCGGCCACTTCGGGGTGAATCGGCTGACCGACGTGTACGTCGCCATCGAAGACCAGCCGCGCGGCTTCTGGTCGGCCCGCTGGCGGGAACGGCAGGCCGAAGACCGCGGGGTCGCGGAGTCGCAGCACGGTGCCGCGGCCCACGGGCGGGTGGCAGGCGTGGATAAAGAGCATGTGGCGGTGCTCGCAGCGGTGTCGATCCCCGGCTTCGGCCGCCAGGTCGCCACCTTCTTCCGCCGGGAACTCGAGACCGTCGCTCACGACCGCGTGGGACTCGTCATGGCGACTCTCCTGCCGCTGGTGCTCGCGGCCGCCGTGCTGATCGGATTCTCCGACATACGCTTCCGGAATCCGCTCATGGTCACGCGGTTCCTCGACCCCGGCGAGAAGGACGTGCTCGCCGACGTGTGGGGCGAGGTCTCGCAGGCGATCGCCACCGAGTCGGTCTCGGAGCAGGACGCGAGCATCCCCGGGCAGATCCGCGTCTTTCTCGACAGCCAGCCGAAACTGCTCGCCCATCTGCGGGAAGCGTCCACCGCGCGGATCGTCCGCGACGCCCTTGCCGACACGCTGCCCATCGCCCCGGATCGTGAGATCATCGACCCGGGCGGCACATACAAGTGGCTCTCGCTGATGAGCATCTGCATGGTCATCCTCGGGTTCGTGACCGGGTTCCGGGAGATCGTCAAGGAGCGGCCGATGCTCGACCTCGAGCGGCGGCATGGCCTGCGGTTCGCCGCCTACGTGATCGCCAAGGTCACGGCGCTGGCCGTCGTGCTCGCAGTGCAGGTCGCGATCTTCAGGACCGCTGTCGAGTTGGGCTTCATGCTCCGCGAAACGCTCGGTGGCGAGTCGCCCGCCGAGATGTATCGCCGCGGGGCGGTCATCTCGGCGAGCCTCAACTGGTTGGCCGCGGTGGCCTGCGCGGCGATGGGGCTGATCGTGTCGGCCTGCGTCCGCTCGACCGACAAGGGCGTGCTCGCGGTGCCGCTGTTGATCACGCCGCAGATCCTGCTCGGGGCCACGATCCTGCCGATCAAGGGCGGGGTGCTCGCCGTGCTCGCAAAAGTCTTCTCGCCGCTCTACTGGGCCCATCGCGGCTGCCGCAGCGAAGGCGCGGGCGTTCCCGTCTTCTGGCAGAATCTCGGCACCTACGACCCGGCCCTGTGGATCCCCTACGCCGCGCTCGTCGCACAGATCCTGGCGGCGACGCTGATCACGATCCTCCTGCTCCGCTGGCAGGAGCGGGCCGTCCTGGGCCGAAATCGCGCCGTGCGGTGACCGCCAACAGCCTCCGACTGGTGCATAACGCCCACGATCAGATCGAAATCTGCTCGCCGATTTCCATCACCTGCCCGGCCGGCAAGCCGTACCGCTGCTCCTCACGGACGGCATTCCGCTTGAGGTAGGCGAAGATCGCCTCGGGGATGAAGGCCCACTGGCCCGCGTGGCCGGCCACGACCGTGGAATGGCCGATGAAGAATGTCGCCGTATCCACATCGATGGGCAGTCGCTCGTCGGTCGCGATTCGTCGCAGGCAGGGCATCAGCAGCGGCTGCTCCATGTAGCCGAAGCGCACCGCGATGCGGAAGAACCCGTCGCCGAGTTGTTCCACCCGCGCCCGCACCGCGTCGTCCATCTCCGGCGCCTGCTCGTCGGCCACGGTGAGCAGCACGACCGCCTCGTGCAGCGCCCGGGTGCGCGTGACCTGGTGAACCAGCACCGGCGGCAGGTGATCGTGGCTCGTCGCCAGGAACACGGCCGTGCCCGGCACGCGGGCGACCACGAGCGGTCGCAGGCGGGGCCACTCCGTCTCGAACGAGCCGTACTGGGTCGAGTAGCCCTCCATCACGGCCGTGCGGCCGCGGCTCCAGATGAGCATCGCCGCGATCAGCCCCGCCCCGATGAGCATCGGCACGTAGCCCCCGTCGAAAATCTTGAAGAGGTTCGCGATCAGGAACGGGATGTCGAAGGCCAAAAACAGCACGAGCACTGCGAGCGACCGCCATTTCCCCCAGCCCCACGTGTAACGAACCACCAGGTAATAGAGGATCGTGGTCACGACCATCGTGCCGGTGACGGCGA
>CAIWZS010000489.1 GCA_903917235.1 uncultured Planctomycetaceae bacterium
ACGGCCCGCAGACCCGGTCGCGGCTGATCCTGCCCGCCGTCACCGGCACGGCCGGGCGTTGACGGCCCGACGACCACCCGATCGATGAGTCCCTGATCGGGCGATCGTGGTCTTCCACCCGACGACATCGGACACGAGGCGCGTCATCCTGCGGCTTCGTGCCGTCGCGTGCGAAAGGAGCTACAGCTCCCCGAGTAGGATTCGAACCTACAACCTACCGGTTAACAGCCGGCCGCTCTACCGTTGAGCTATCGGGGATCGGGATGGGATCACTGGCTGGACGCAAGTGCGCCGCCTCGCCGGCGGCCCACTGCCGCCGCGACCAACGACGGTACGCTACCCCATTTTCGCGGCGGAATCGAGAGGTTCGACCGCAGCGTCGTGCGACGGCCTCAGGTCGCGTTCGCCTCGCGGCGCTTCTCGAGAACGACCGCGTTGCCCTTGGCGTTGTACTCGATGCGCGTCATGAACGACCGCATCAGCATCACGCCGCGACCGCTCGGGACGTCGAGCCGCTCCTCGAGCGTGCAGTCGGGCACCTGTGCCGGGTCGAAGCCATCCCCCTCGTCCTCCACCTCGATCTTGACGTGATTCGCGCTCACCTCGCAGAAGACCGCGACGCACTTCGCAGGATCGAGCTTGTTGCCGTGCACGATGGCATTGACGATCGCCTCCTCCGCAGCGAGGTGGATGGCGAACACCTCCTCGGCGGACCACCCATGGGCGCCGAGCTGCTCGAGCAATTCGTCGGTGACTGTCCGGCTCGCACCTCGCTCGCTCGGCAGGCGAACCTGCCGATGCCAGCCGGCCGTCGATTCATGTCCCATGGCGGTCAGTTCCCCGTGGCCCGGCCACGCCCCGTCGTCCTAAAAAGCCGCGAGCGCCTCGGACTCCCCATCGCGGATGTCGAACAACTTGTCGAGTTTGGTGATCCGGAACACCTCGAGAATCTCCGGTCGGATGTGGCACATGCGCAACCGGCCGTTGAGCGTCTTCACCTTGCGATCGAGCACGATGAGCTTGCCGAGCGTCGCGCTCGAGATGAATTCGACATTCGAGAAGTTGAGGAGCATTTTGCGGCCATTCTGAGCGTCGACCAGGCCGAAGAGCTCCTGGCCAAGCTCGTGGATGCTCGATTCGTCGAGCACGGTCTTGTCAACGAAGCGGACGACCGTGACATCGCCGACTTTCGAAACGTCGATCCGGTGATGGGCCGTCATGGAGCCGCTCCGAATTGGCAGTCACAACCAAGCGAGTCATGCAAGGTAGTCGCTGAGCCACGAACGTGCCACGACCCCCCTCCCACAAGCGGCAATCATCTCGGTGCCGGTCGTTTTCGCTTTGCGCTGCCACTTTGGCAGAGGCATGCCCACCATCACGTTCACGCAAAATATAGATTGTGAGTCGGATTTCGCCATCGAGCAGCGGAATTCGGTGGGAAACCACATTTTCCGCTTTACGGCGCGCCAGTTGCTCTCCTTGCGGCACGCCCCACGGCTGGTGCCGGGGCGGCAGGTTCGGCTCGGTGCACAGCGGTTGTAGGGTTTCTTCTCCGCCTGCTTCTCCGCTGGTGGAGGCGATGCCTCGCGGCATGTCGTCCCGATCGCCCGCACTGTGAACCGTACCCGTCGCGTCCGCCGTTCCCCAATTCTCCCTTTCCCATTCTCCCTTCCCAAGTCCGACCGTTCCCGAGACAGGAGACGACCAGGATCATGTCAGCGACCGCCACCAAAAGTGCGAAGAAGAAGTCGACCCTGATGCCACTCGGCGATCGGGTGGTCGTGGAGCGGGAGGAAGGGGTGCAGAAGACATCCGGCGGAATCCTGCTCCCCGATTCCGCGAAGGACAAGCCCGCTCGAGGAACCGTGGTGAGCGTCGGCGAAGGCAAGCTCGACGACAAGGGACACCGCCACCCGCTGCAGGTTCGGCCCGGCGACCGGGTCGTCTTCACGAGTTACGCGGGCGAGCCCTTCAAGGTGGGCGATGCCGAGCTCCTGCTCATGCGGGAGGACGACATCCTGGCGGTGCTGGGCTGAGCCTGAGGCCGCCGTGCGGCGGCGTGTCGTTCCGACCCCGAACCATCGTTCCGAGACACTCGATCCGATCCACGACGAAAACCAACCCTTCTCCGGAGTATCCGACCCATGGCCAAGATGATGGCATTCGACCAGGAAGCGCGTGAGGCGATGCGCCGCGGCGTGCAGAAGCTTGCTCGCGCCGTGAAGGTGACGCTCGGCCCCAAGGGGCGCAACGTGATCCTCCAGAAGAGCTTCGGCTCGCCGACCGTGACCAAGGACGGCGTGACGGTCGCGAAGGAGATCGACCTCGAGGATGTCTACGAAAACATGGGCGCCCGGATGGTGCGCGAGGTCGCGAGCAAGACGAGCGACGTCGCCGGCGACGGCACGACGACCGCCACGGTGCTCGCGGAGGCGGTGTTCAACGAGGGCCTCAAGGCCGTCGTCGCGGGCGTGAACCCCGTGCAGATGAAGCAGGGCATCGAGAAGGCAGTCGCCGAGATCACGGCGAAGCTCGTGGATCTCGCCATCCCGGTGAAGGGCCGCAAGGAAATGGCCCAGGTGGCGGCGATCGCCGCCAACAATGACGCCGAGATCGGCGAACTGCTCGCCGAGGCGATGGACAAGGTCGGCAAGGACGGCGTCATCACCGTCGACGAGGGGAAGAGCCTCAAGACGGAGATCGAGTTCGTCGAGGGGATGCAGTTCGACCGCGGCTACCTCTCGCCCTACTTCGTGACGAATCCGCAGCAGATGCAGTGCGTGCTCGAGGACTGCTACATCCTCGTCTTCGAGAAGAAGATCTCGAGCGTCAAGGACATCGTCCCGATGCTCGAGGCGGTGGTGAACGCGGGCAAGCCGCTGCTCATCGTCTCGGAAGAGGTCGACGGCGAGGCG
>CAIWZS010000490.1 GCA_903917235.1 uncultured Planctomycetaceae bacterium
CGTGACCGCCGCCTGCAGCTGGTTGCGCAGCGCCACCGCATCGGCCAGATCGGGAACGATGGCGAGCACGTCGCGGCCGTCGGCGCTGACGACGCGCCACTTGCCGGCCAGACGATCGACCGCGAGTTCCGCGCGGAAGTAGGCATCGAGTCGCGACGCCACCTGGCGCACGGTGAACCCCTCGCCGACATCCATGCCACGCTTGACGACGGCCAGCCAGAGACGATCGACGTCGACCGCGACGAGCCCCCCGAGCAGGGCCGTCACGAGGCCGATGGCGAGCACCCGGCCGACGGTGCCCGCCGTGAGCGGGCGTTCGAGCCGCCGACCGCGGAACCGCACGGTCCCGGACGTCGGCCTCTGCAGCCCGCTGATGCAGTTGAACACCGTCGTCTTGCCCGCGCCATTCGGCCCGATCAGCGAAACGATCGCGTCCCTCGGCACGTCGAAATCGACGTGCGACACGGCGATGAGCCCCCCGAACCGCACCGTCAGCCGTTCGACCGACAGGAGCGGCGCTGCCGACGGCACGCCGGCGTTCGATCCCGGCGGGTGGGTCATGCTCGTGCCTCCCGCAGCTCGGCGGCCATCCGGCGGGACGGCATCAGGCCCGCCGGCTTCAGCCGCATCACCAGCACGAGCACGAACCCGAAGAGCGCGAGCCTCCACCCGCTGAAGCTCAGCAGCATCGATCCGCCCGGGTTGATCCCCGACTGCTGGATCGCCGCGTCGGCCCAGGGCGCGAGCACGGTGTCGAACCCGACGAGCAGCGCCACGCCGACCAGGGTGCCGGGGATGCTGCCCAGACCGCCGAGGATGACGGCACAGAGCACCATCACCGAGCGGTTGAAGTCGTAGGCATTCGGATCGGCCGTGGTCGACAGGCATGCCGCGTAGAGGCAGCCCGCAAGGCCGGCGAGCGCCGAGGAGAGGGCGAATGCCGACAGCTTGACCCGGGACGCGGAGATGCCCGTCGCCGCCGCCGCCAGTTCGTCCTCGCGCACCGCCATCCACGCCCGGCCCAGCCGCGACCGCTCGAGCCGGCGCAGGGCCACCACCACCACCGCGAGCGTGACGAGCGCGAGCGCGTAGAACCAGCGCGGGTCCACGGCGAACTGCATGCCGAGATCGACGCCGCCGAGCCGCAGGCCGGCCGCCGGCGGCGGCACGGGATTGAGCCCCTTCATGCCGCCGGTGACCTGCTCCAGGTTGCGGAGGGACACCTTCACCACCTCGCCGAACCCGAGTGTCACGATCGCCAGGTAGTCCCCCCGCAGCCGCAGCGTGGGCGCACCGAGCGCGAGTCCCACGCCCGCGGTGACCACGACGCTCAGCGCGGCGGCCGGGAGGAAGGACCACCGAAAGGGCTCCGTCGGCACGGTGAGGATCGCATGACAGAACGCACCGATCCCGAAGAAGGCGGCGATGCCCAGGTGCACCAGGCCGGTGGAGCCGACCATGACGTTCAGGCCGAGTGCGAGAATGCACGAGATGAAGACGATCGTGACCTGCCCTCCCAACGCCCCGCCGAGCGCGGGCACGACGGCGGGCGCCACCGCGAGCAGCACGAGCGCCGCGAGATCCCAGTGACGGCGCAGCCACCTCCGCGTCCGCGACCACAACGGCCCGGGACGGCGTCCGCGCACCGGTCGCACCGCATCCCGCTCGCTCATACCTTGTCCACCGTGCGGCGTCCCAGCAGGCCCTCGGGCCTGAAGACGAGGATCACGATCAGGATTCCGAAGACCACCGCCCCGGTCCACCGCTCGCCGACGAGCAGGCTCGAGAGCGCGCGCACGAGACCGATGACGAGCCCGCCCACGACGGCGCCGGGCACGCTGCCGATCCCGCCGAGCACGGCCGCGGTGAACGCGTAGAGCCCGTTGAGGAAGCCCATCTGGAAGCCGATCGTGGTGATGGTGAGGCCGTGCACCACGCTCGCCGCTCCGCCTAGAAAGCCGCCGAGGAAGAAGGTGGCCGCGATCACCCGCTCGACGTCCACACCCATGAGCGTCGCCGCCACCGGATCCTGGGCGACCGCCCGCATCGCCCGGCCGAGCGGGGTGGCACGCACGAGCACGGTGAGCGCGACCATCAGCGGCACGACGATCGCGACCACGAGCAGATCGCGCGCCGTGAACTGGAGGCGGTCCCCCGCGAGGAGGTTCGTCGCCGGCACCAGCGGCGGAAACGAGCGGTCGGCCGGTCCGATCCAGAAGAGGCCGACGTTCATGAAGATGAACGAGACGCCGATCGCCGAGACGAGCGGCGCGAGCTTCGGTGCCCCGCGGAGCGGCCGGTAGACGACGCGGTCCACGAGCACGTTGAGGCTGCCGCAGCAGAGGCCGCAGGCGAGCACGAGCCCCGCGATGCCGATCCACGTCGTCACCGGGCCGGCCGCCGTGAGGCCGGTGAACTCGACCAGCGACAGCGCGAGGCACGCGCCGAGCATGACGAGATCGCCGTGGGCGAAGTTGATGAGCCGGACGATGCCGTAGACCATCGTGTAGCCGAGGGCCACGAGCGCGACCAGCGCCCCGTTGGCGAGGCCGATGAGGCACTGCTGGAGGAGGATCTCGGTGGACAAGGGAGGCGGCCTCAGTTCGTGGCAGGAGACGCGTCGGGTTCGAGGACCTCCTCGAACACGAAGCGACCGTCGCGCACGGTGCTCACGGTGAGCGTGCGCAACGTCGTGTCGCCGTTCGCGTCGAAGCCCCAGCGACCGAGGGCGCCGTCGTAGTCGCGGATCGCCAGCGCCGCGTCCGTGATCGTCCGCCGATCCTTGACGCCCGCGTCCCGCACCGCCCGCAGGACGACGCCGGCCGCCTCGTAGCCGTAGACCGCATAGGCCTCCGGCATCTCGCCATACCGGGAGCGATAGTGCTCGACGAAGGCCCTCCCCTTGCCGGTCAGCTTTTCGGGGGGCAGCCCGCCGAACGTCACGAAGCACCGGCCCTCCAGATTCGCCGGGCCCGCAGCCTCGATGAAGACCTGCTCGAGGCATCCATCCGGCACCATCAGGAGCGCCTCGACGCCGGCGCCGGCCATGTCCTTGGCGAGCTGTCCTCCCTTGGTCTGCGTCGTGCCACCGAAGTAGACGAGCTCCGGCCCCAGCGACCTGACCCGGGCCATGAGCGAGCGGAATTCCTGCGCCTTGGCGTCGATCGCGTCGTGGGCCAGCACCTCCAGACCGAGCTCGCGGCAGCGCTCCTCGAAGAGGTCGGCGATTCCCTTGCCGTAGACCTCGTTGTCGTCGAGGATCACGACGCGACGGATGCCGCGTCGCCACGCCCACTCGGCGGACAGCTGCCCCTGGAGGTCGTCCGCGGGCACGACGCGGACGAAGTTGCGCCGGCCCGTGGGACGGTAGATCTCCGGCTCGCCTCGATCACCGAGCCCCGGCTTCGTGAGGCCCACCGCGGTGTTCGCCGGCGAGACCATGAGCAGGTCGCCGAGGTTGAGGATCGGCATCGAGACCTTCGCCGCACCCGAGTTGAACGTCCCGAGGTAGGCGACGACGTCGGGATCCTGGAGCGCGCGCCGCGCGTTGGCGGCCTCGGCCTCGCTCGTCCACTGCCCCGCGGCAGCCGTCGCGTCGTCGAGGTCGAGATATTCGATGCGAAACGCCCCGACCCGCCCCTCGGCCTCCGCGATCGCCAGCCTGATCCCGCGGACGATGGTGTCGGACTGCTGCTTCGCCGACCCGGTGCGGGGCAGGCTCGACACGAGGCGGATCACGCCGGGGTCACTCGGACGGCAGCCCGCCGCGGCGGCGGTGAGCGCGAGGGCCGAGATCGTGAATCGCCGCCGCTGCATGACTGCATCCCAGCGCCGCAGACGGCATGGTCAAGCGGGCCACGCGACCCACGTTCGTCCACCGAATCGTCATCGGCATGAACATACCGCGCTCGAGCAGGAATACCTTGCCCTTCGAGGTGCGGGTGTCGGAGCCCTGCCACATCACCGGAGGGACGCCATCGGGCCGCCTCGCGGTACCATCCCGGTTCTCCCGGCGACCCGGTGCCGTCCGTCTCTCAACGAGCCGGGATCGCCGGCGTGACTCCGGCGGGCGCGCTCACGGGGGCTGGGGAGGCTGCCAGGTCTCGGCCTCGTAGCGGTCCTGGTCGGTGGGCCTCGCGCGGGCACGCTGGTGCCGGGTCCACGACACGCCTGTGTCGGCGACGCCGTGCAGGTTCGTCCGCTCGGTGACGGCATCGGTCATGTCCGCCCCCACGAGGATCGCGTAGGAGAAGTCCGCGAAGGTCAGGTCCGCCCCCCGGAATGACGACCGCTCGGCGCGGGCGAAGTCGAACTGCGTGCGGGCAACGCCGGCGCCGTCGAGTCGGGCACCGGCGAGGTTCGCGCGGCTGAAGCTGGCGCGGGTGAAATCGGCACCGCTCAGGTCGGCCCCCGCGAGGATCGCGTCGGCGAAGCAGGCGGTCCTCGCCCGGCAGGCCCGCAGGCTCGCCCCCTCGAGGTTCGTCTTGCTGAAGTTGCACCCCACGAGGGCCGCACCGGAGAAGTCCGCCCCCTGCAGGTCGGCGCGTTGGAACCTCGAGTGCGTGCAGTCGAGACCGGCGAACGACATCCCCGGCAGCTCCACATCGTCGAGGCGGCACTTGAAGAGCCGCGCGGCCTCGAGCACGGCGGCGCCGAGCGGAACTCCGGTGAACACCGTGTGCTGGAACTGCGTCCGCCGGAACAGGGTCCCTCCGAGGCTGGCTCCACGGAAGTCGCCGCGCAGGAGCGTGGCGTCGCTGAAGTCGGCGCGGTCCAGCCGCGATCCCTGGAACCTCGTGTCGCCCTGTTCGCTGCCGACCAGCGACGCGCCGGTGAGGTCGCAGTCGGTGAAGCTGGCGCCGAGGAGCTTCGTTCGCGACAGGTCGGCACCCACGAAGAGACACTTCTCGAAACCGCCGCCGTGCAGGTCGCGGCCGGAAAGATCGGCCCCGCTGAAGTCGATGCCGGAGACCTTCGCGGCCCGCAGTTCGCGGACCTCGACGAACTGCCGCCGCGTCAGCACGGCCCCGAGCAGGTTCGCCCGCATGAGGTTCGCCCCCCGCATCGAGGCCCCGGTGAAGACGGCCCCCTCGAGGTCGGCCCGGGCCAGGTTGGCCTCGTCGAGCACGGCCCCTCCGAAATCGGCGCCGTGGGCATGCACGCCGCGGAGCGTGGCCTTCCTCAGCCGCGCGTTGACGAGCCGCGCCTTCTTCAGGCTCGCCCCGGTGAGGTTGCTTTCCGAGAGATCCGCGCCCTCGAGCACCGCCTCGTCGAGGCAGGCCGCGCGGAGCGATCGCGAGCCGAGCGCCAGCCCCGGCGCGACGGCCTTCGCGAGGGACAGGCCGTTGCACCTCGCCGGCAGGAGCGTCGCGGCGGAGAGCGTGCTGCCGGCGAGCGACGTGTCGCGAAACACCGCCGTCGAGAAGTCGGTCCCGACAAGGTCGGCATTCTCGAACCCGGCCTCCGTGAGGCGGCAGCCAGGGAACCGGGCCGAGGCGAGATCGGTGCCGCGGATGCGGGCGGCCTTCAGGTCGCACGTCTCGAACACCGCCTCGCGCAGGCTTCCCTTGGTGACCGACGCCCCGGCGAGGCTCGACCCGATGAACCGCGCCCCGGGTGCGGGGCAGGCGTGAAGCACGAGACCGGGCGCCCCGCACGACGTGAAGCCGGCGTTGGTGAGCACGCTCTCCGCGACCGTGCTCTTCGCGAGGCGGCACTCCTCGAATCGCGCGTTCTCGAGCAGGCCCTGCAGGATCTGGACCTCGTCGAACCGCGTGCGGCGAAACGTCACGCTCCGCATCACGCAGCGGATGAACACACACTGCGACAGGCGGGCCTGCGCGAAGGCGGCCCCGTCGAGCACGACCTCCTTGAACACCGTCCTGTGGAACGTGCAACCGGCGAAGGTCCGCCCGGCGAGATCGAGGGAGTTGATCGCGCAGGAGTCGAAGGGCAGGCCCTGCTCGAGATGATGCAGCACCTCCTCGAGCGTGAGGACATAGCCGGGGGGCGGCTTGGGCCGTTCCCCCTTCCGCGGCGGCGACCAGGTCATCGGTGGGCGAGCCCCGATTTCTTGAGGTTGGCATCCTCCCAGGTCGCGCCGACGAGATCGGCGTCGCGGAAGGCGGCCTCGTACAGGTTCGACCCGTCGAGCCGGGCGTCCGCGAGCGTCGCGCCGGCGAAATTGGCCCGCAGCAGGTTCGCGTTGGTGAGCACCGCCCCGCGGAGGTCGGCATCCTCGAAGCTCGCCTTGGTCAGGTCGCAGCGGTCGAGATCGGCGTCGCGGAGCGACGCGTCCTCGAAGAGGCCTCGCACGAGCGACGCGCGGGCGAAGTTCACCCCGTCGAATCGTCCCTCCTTCCACACGCCCCCGGCCGCCGTCGCGCGGGTGAAGGTGGCGCGCGAGAAGTCGGCCTTGCCGCCGGCGCGGATGTTGGTGAGCGTCGCGGCGGAGAAGTTCGCGCCGATCGCCACCACCGACTCGAGCGTCGCGGAGGGGAGCGACGCATTCGAGAAGTCGGCGTTCGAGAGCCGGGCTTTCGTGAACACGGCCCGCGGCAGGGTGGCACCCGCGAAGATCGCGCCGACCAGCGTGCTCCCGGTGAAATCGGCCCGGCTCCCCTGCGCTCGGCTGAAATCGGAGTTCGCGAGCTCGAGTCCGGCGAGCGTCGTGGCCGCGAGCGACGCGCCGGGAAATTTCGCCCACGCGAGCGAGGCCGCCGTGCAGTCGGCGTCGTCGAGCACCGCCGCCGTGAAGTCGGCCCGGTCGCAGACGGCGTGCGTGAGGTCGCAGCCCCGCAGGATCGTGCCCACCAGCCGCGTGCCGACGAACCTCGACCGGGCGAACGAGGCCCCCGTGAAATCGATCCCGGAGAGGTCGAGGCCGGAGAAGTCGAGATCCTGGAGCGTCGCCCGCACGTACGCGCCCCGCCTGGCCCGCCCGATGTCGAAGGGCTCGGGCGCGGCCGCGCGCGGCGGCACCGGGACCTCGGGCATGGCCGGCGGCTCGGGAATCTTCAAGGTCTCGAGCTGGGAGACCACCGCCTCGATCGCCGCGATCTTTTCGGGCGGGGTGCCGGGGATGGCCCGCAGCCTGTCGGCGGTGCCCCGGAGTTTCGACGCCGCCAGGGCGAGCGCGGCCTGGGGGTCGAGGCTCCGCGTCGGCTCGACGAGTTCCACGCCCTTCGCCCTGGCCTCGGCCGCCGCCGTCTCGAACTTCTCGCTTGCGAGCTGTGTGACCTCCGCGATCTTCGCGTCCACCTGGGAACGCATGTCGCGGATGTCCGCGGCGATGCGGTTGAGCTTCTCCGCCGCGGCATTGATCGCCGCAGCCGCCTGTTTCGCCTCGTCGTCGAGTGCGGGCGGCGGCGCGGCCGCCGAGGGCGGGATAACGGCGGGCGCCCGCTGGGCCGCGAGCAGGGCTGCAAACTCCCCGAGTGAACGCGGAGGCGCGGCGAGCGGCTCGAGGAGCACGAGCAGTTGCCGCACGTCCTTGAGCTTCGTCGAGAGCACGGGCGCACGGCCGCGCCAGACCAGCACTAGCCGCTCGGCCTCCATGTCGATCCAGAGCGTGTCGAGATCGAGCGGCACCTCGCGAAACGAGACCTCGTCGCCGCGCAGGTCGGTGCGTTGTTCGATGAACACGCGGGCCCTGACGCCGGGCAGCCGGGTCTCGTAGGCAGGACAGGTGCGGTGCATGTTCCGGAGCAGCACCCGCTCGTCTCCCCGCAGGTAGCCGTCGAACCACTGGTCGGGGGCGGTGGCGTTCGAGTGCGACCAGTCGAAGTCGAGCGGCAGCCACGGCCAGCGGGTGGCCTTCCAGTCTTTCGAGTAGGTGCCGACCTTCGCCCGCCGGAAGGGCCAGTCGGGCGGAATCGGCCCGAACGCCACCGGCTCGGGGTCGCCCAGATGGAGCAGCCGCGATCCGGGCGGTTGCGGCTCCAGTCGCGGCACCTCGGGCCCGTGCCGCCCCATGCCGATCGGGTTGAGCGGACACTTCGGCCCGCCCCACGCGTGGGTGTAGCGCAGGGGCACGGCCGTCGCGGGGCCCGCCGGCCCCGGCTGCGCGCTTCCGAACAACCGGGGCGGCACCCAGGCACGTGGTCCGATCGCGGTGAGCTCTTTGGCCAGCGTGCCGATCTGGGCGGAGACGGTGAACGACGCGCCCGCGTCCTCCGGCGGATACGCGGTGCCGACGATGGCGAAGTCGGCCCGGGGCTTATAGGGCACGAAATCCGACGCGTACGCGAGGCCGTTTTTGATGTCGCCATCCACCGGCCTGTCCCCGGCCAGGACGAGCGCGTGTGAAATGAGGCCCACCTTCTGACCCAGGGCGAGGACCTTGCCGTACACCGGCTGCGTGTCCAGCACCATAGTGTCCTGCTGTCCCCAGGCGAAGCCGTCGCCCGTGTGGACGATGGAC
>CAIWZS010000491.1 GCA_903917235.1 uncultured Planctomycetaceae bacterium
CTCAAGTCGCTGGGTGCGGGGGCGTCGGGCATCGCCGGCATCTTCCTGGGCTACGGCCTCTGCCTCGGAATGGTGGGCGCCGGTGCGGGCCTCGCGCTGGGTCTGTCGATCGTGCACAATATCAACCGCATCCGGGCGGCCGTCGAGTGGCTCTCCGGCGAGCGGGTGTTCGATCCGTCGATCTACTACTTCTTCAAGATCCCCACGATCGTCCACGCCCCCACGGTCGCCTGGATCGTCCTCGGCTCCGTGGCGATCGCCGTGGCGTCGAGCGTGCTGCCCGCCCTGCGGGCGGCACGGCTGCACCCGGTCGAGGCCCTCCGTCACGAGTGACCCGCATGCATCATCCGTCCCGTGCACCGCTGCTCGGCGTCCGCGGCCTGCGCAAGCGCTACCGTTCCGGTGAGGGCGTGCTCGAGGTGCTGCGGGGCGTCGACTTCGACCTCGGCGCCGGCGAGTTCGTGGCCGTCGTGGGACAGAGCGGATCCGGCAAGAGCACGCTCCTCCACCTCATGGGACTGCTCGACGCGCCGGATGGGGGCACGATCCAGCTGGGAGGTGAGCGGATCGACGGCCTCACCGCCTCGCGTCGCGACCGGCTCCGCAACGTGGCCATCGGCATGGTGTTCCAGGCCTACCACCTCCTGCCCGAGCTCGACGTGCTCGAAAACGTCCTCGCCCCGCTCATGGTGCGACACGGCCTTCTCGAGTGGCTCCGGGTGCGGGCCGAGGCCCGCGCGAGGGCCTGCGACCTGCTCGCACGGTTCGGCCTCGGAGCGAGGCTGCGGCACCGCCCGCGGCAGCTCTCCGGCGGCGAGATGCAGCGGGTGGCGATCGCCCGCGCCCTCGTGACCGGTCCTCGGGTGCTGCTCGCCGACGAGCCGACGGGAAACCTCGACGAGGCCACGGGAGCCGGCATCCTCGACGCGCTGTGCGAGTTGAACCGACGGGACGGCCTTTCTATAGTCCTCGTCACCCACGACGCGGCGATCGCGCGGCGGGCCGACCGGGTCGTGCGGCTGGCCGCCGGACGTGTCGAGGAGACCGGCTGCACCTCGGTCGCGGAACGGGTGCCGACGGCCGCCTGAAAAAACGCCCACGGTCGACGCCGGCGGTGCCGGTCTTCCGCGTCGCGGTCGCCGTTCCGACTCGCCCCATCGCCGGGAACGCTTCCATGCCGCGGCTCGTCTTCATGAACGACCGCCTCGTGCCCGAGAGCGAGGCGCGGGTGAGCGTGTTCGACCACGGCCTTCTCTACGGGGACGGCGTGTTCGAGGGGCTGCGGAGCTACGGCGGACGAGTCTTCCGGCTCGACGCCCATCTCGATCGGCTCTACTCCAGCGCCCGTGCCATCTGCCTGACGATCCCGCTCGCGAAGGAGATCGTGGCGCGGGCGGTGCTCGACACGCTCGCCGCCAACGACCTGGCCGACGGGTACGTGCGGCTCGTGGTGACCCGCGGGGCGGGCAGCCTGGGGCTCGACCCCAACAAGACACGGGACCCGCAGGTGATCGTCATCGCCGACCAGATCAGCCTCTACCCGCGGGAGTTCTACGAGCGGGGCCTGCGGATCGTCACCGCCGCCACGCAGCGCACCCAGTCCGCCGCGCTCTCGCCGCGGATCAAGTCGCTCAATTACCTCAACAACATCATGGCCAAGCTCGAGGGGCTCCAGGCCGGGTGCGTCGAGGCGCTCATGCTCAACCACAAAGGCGAGGTGGCGGAGTGCACCGGCGACAACATCTTCGTGGTGCGCAGCCAGGGCGGAGCGGACCGCCTGCTCACGCCGCCCCCCGACGCGGGCATCCTCGAGGGCATCACGCGCGGGGCGGTCATGGAGCTCGCCGTGGCAGCGGGCATCGACTGCCGCGAGCAGGCGCTCGTGCGGCACGACCTCTACACGGCGGATGAGTGCTTCCTCACCGGCACCGCGGCCGAGGTCATTCCCGTCGTCGAGATCGACGGGCGCAGGATCGGGGACGGCGTGCCGGGCCCGGTGACGGCCAGGCTGACCGGGGCGTTCCACAATCTGGTCCGGGCGTGACGTCGTCCGCGACGTTCGGCCCGGGCGGAGGCGTCGGGTCGAACCCGATCCCGCGCCCTTGTGCGGTGCTCCTGGGCGTTCACTGGGCGTTCACTGGGCGAAGGCTTCGAGTTCCGGCTGCATGAGGTCGAGGAACCGGCGGGCCGCCTCGTGCGGGTTGGGCCCGGCCGAGCATGTGCAGCACAGCGCGAGCGCGCCGGCGTAGGTGGTCGCCCCGATGGCGACGCGGGTGCGCGGCCGCAATGGCGGCACGCCCGTGATGTCGCGGATCACGACCCCCCCCGGCGCATCGCATCCGTCGATCTTCGGGGCCCCAGCACGCATGCGGCGGCTCGGATCGCCGGGGCAGCTGACGACGCCGGTGGCGTGACAGACGGGGGCGCGGGTGAGCAGGCGCAGGAGGCCCGGCACGCGGTCGACGGGCCGCAGTCCGACGAGGAACTCGGCTGCCGCATGCGTCTCGAGGATCCAGCGGGTCGCCGTCGCGATCGACTGTGCGAGGCCTTCGGGATCACGACAGGCCTCCGGCGTGCGGTCGAGAAACGCGTAGCCGAGCACGTTGCACGCCGGCTGCCGCGTGCCCGGTGCCCTCAGGCTCACCGGCACGTTGATCCGCACGTTGCCGGCCTCACCGGCGGCCCGCTCGTTCCACTCGATGGCCGCACGCATCGCGGCCGTCACCACGACGTCGTTGAGCGCGATCCCGCGGCGCGTGGCCCCGCGGCGCAGGCGGGCGGCCAGATCGCGAGCGAAGGTGCGCGTCAGATACGGCGGCTCGAGCGGTCCCGCGACGGGCGTGGCGCCGTGGGTGCCATGCACCGGCGCGAGCGGCCTGGGGCGGAACCGGGAAAACGCGAGCGCGTCCCTCCGCATGTCGGCGGCGGTGGTCGCCGGTGAGGCGATCGTGGCGCCCGGCCGGCGTCCCGTCGAGAATGGTGCCGGCTCGAGACCGGCGTAGCCCGCCCAGATGTCACCAAGCAGTTCGAGCGCCGCCAGCCCGTCGCAGACTGCGTGCTGCACCATGAGGATGACCCGGTGGCGGTCGGGAGACACTCCGGAAAGCACCACGAGCCGCACGCCGCTTTCGGCCGAGAGATCCGGCGACCGCCAGGGTTCGTCGGCCGCGTCGGGATGCCAGAGCAGGGGCGGAGCGACGTCGGGTTCGAGCCAGTGTGGTCGCCAGCCACGCCAGGCGATGCGGCTGCGGACGAGCGGATGGCGGGCGGCCGCCGCCAGGAGCGCCGCCCGCATCCGGCCCTCGTCCAGCGGTCCCTCGACGTCGCACTCGAGGAAGAAACAGAGCGGATGATCGGGGCGGGAATCGACGAGCATCAGGTGCTCGAGCGGGTCGAGCAGCCTGCTGATCGCGGGCGGGGCACGGTGACGGACGGCCTCGGTCGAGTGCATGTGCGACGACGTTACCCTCCCGCCAATGCGGGGGCGAATCTGCGTGAAAACGCGGAAAACGCGGGGTTCGCAACGGTTGGGGAAACTTGACTGCCGTTCCAGTGAAGTCATACTCCGAAAGGTCGTCGAATGGTTTCACCCGCCCTCCAGCGGGTGGCGAGCCATGCGTGGATGCGGACACCCCTCCTGCGAAGGAGCGGTGCGTGACGGATCGGTCCGCGTCGGGAATGGATGCCGACGGCACTTGTGGCCGCCCCGACCGTGGGCGGCGCGGGACGCGGACGGCAGACATCCACCACCGACAAGGACGCCTGATTTTGACGGAGTCGCTCGCGATCGTCGGCATGTCCTGCCGGTTGCCGGGAGCTGACGGGCTCGAGGCGTTCTGGCGGCTCGTGGTGGAGGGCGGCACGGCCTGGGGGCCGCTGCCCGAATCCCGGCTTCGTCGGGATCTCTACTTCGATCCCGAAAAGGGAAAGGTCGGTCGGACCTACTCCGACATCGGCGGCATCGTCCCGGACCGGCCGGTCGATCGGAGTCGCTGTCCGATCACCGACGACCTCCTCGAGCGCTATGACGTCGCCCACCACCTCTTCCTGGAAGTGGCGTCGCAGGCCTGCCACGACGCGGGCCTCGATCCCTTCGCCATGCCCGCGGACCGACGGACCGGCGTCTACGTCGGCCACACCGGCGGCAGCACGAAGATCGGCGACATCGTCTACGCAAGCGGGATCGACGAGGCGACGACGGTGCTCGCCGACGTGGACGCCGCCCGGGTCGTTCTCGGCGACCAGACGCGTGCGGTCGCCGCGGAGGTCACCGCGGGGGTGCGCCGGCGCTATCCCGGGCGCACGCCGGGCGAGCGTCTCGATCTCGGCGCCATCGGGGCGGCCAGCATCGTGCGCGAGGCGTTGGGGCTGAGCGGCCCGTACCTCGTCGTCGACGCGGCCTGTGCCTCGTCCCTCCAGGCCCTGGCCATCGCGGCCCGATCGCTCCTGCAGGGGTCGATCGACCAGGCCATCGTGGGCGGCGCCTCCTACTGCAAGTCCGACAGCCTCGTGCTCTTCTCGGCAGCCCAGTCGGTCAGCGCGACCGGGTCGTGCCCGTTCGGCGAGGCCGCCGACGGACTCGTCACGGCCGAAGGCTACGTGGCGATCGTCCTCAAGACGCTCTCGCGGGCCGTGGCCGACGGCGACCGTATCCGGGCGGTGATTCGGGGCCTCGGCGTGGCCAGCGACGGCAAGGGCAAGAGCCTCTGGGCTCCGCGGCAGGAGGGGCAGATCGCTGCCGTGCAGCGGGCCTATCCCGACCCGAACGACCTGGGCCGTCTCGAATACATCGAGACGCACGCCACGAGCACGCAGGTGGGCGACGCGACCGAGCTCGCCGCGCTCGCGCGGGTGATGGCAGGACACGTTCCGGCCGGCCGCAAGCTTCCCATAGGCTCCGTGAAGGCGAACATCGGCCACACGCTCGAGACCGCCGGCATCGCCAGCCTCGTCAAGGTCGTGCTGGCGATCGAGCACGGGCTCATCCCGCCCGGCTCCACCTGTCACGAACTCAGCCGCGCGTTCGACTGGGAGCGTGGCCCGTTCACCGTTCCCCGAGCCGCGCTGCCGTGGCCGGCCCATGCCGACGGCACGCCCCGGCTCGCGGCGGTCAACGCCTTCGGCATCGGCGGCCTCAACGTGCATCTGGCGATCGCAGAGCACCTGCCCGCGGCCGCGCCGCGGCCGCCCGTGTCACGGCCCGCCCGCGACCCGGATCACGACGCGATCGCGATCGTGGGTGCCGGCTGCATCCTGCCCGGTTCGCTGACCCGTGAGGCGTTCTTCGCGCGGCTCGAACGCGGCGAGACCGCAATCGGTCCGGTGCCGCCCGCGCGCTGGGATGCATCGGGCGTGCTCGATCCGTCGGGCCCGCGGGCCTGGCACGTGGTGTCGGACGTCGGCGGGTTCGTGCGCGACTTCTCGTACGACTGGCGCCGCCACAAGGTGCCGCCCAAGCAGATCGCCGCGGCAAACCCGCTGCAGTTCATGCTCCTCGAGGCGGCCGACGAGGCGCTCGCCGACGCCGGCGGCCCGAAGGCGATCGACCGCACCCGCACGGCCGTCGTGGTGGGCACGCTCTTCGGGGGCGATTTCTCGAACCAGCTCCAGATGGGGCTGCGTCTGCCGGAAACGGTGCGGCTGCTCGACGACGCGCTCGAACGACGTGGCGTCGCGCCGGCCGACCGGCAGCGCATCGTCGCGGCATACGAGAAGAAGCTGCTCGAGCGGATGCCGGCGCTCGTCGACGAGACCGGCAGCTTCACGAGCAGCACGCTCGCGAGCCGGCTCACGAAGACGTTCGATCTCATGGGCGGGGCGCTCGCGCTCGATGCGGGCGACTGTTCGAGCGTCGCGGCGCTCTCCGCAGCGGCCGACATGCTGCGGGAGGGACACTGCGACACGGTGCTCTGTGCGGCCGGCGAGCGCTGCCTCGACCT
Organism: uncultured Planctomycetaceae bacterium; assembly: GCA_903917235.1. Classification (GTDB taxonomy): domain Bacteria; phylum Planctomycetota; class Planctomycetia; order Pirellulales; family UBA1268; genus QWPN01. The sequence continues at coordinate 5,940 of CAIWZS010000491.1, forward strand.
CATGTCCTACGAGGGTCGATCGCTGGGGCGGTACCTCGCGGACCGGCCGACGAGCGTGCTCGACGGTCGCGTGAGCGGCGGGGACGTTCCGGCCGAGGGTGCCGTGGTGTTCGTGCTCAAGCGCCTCGCCGACGCCCGTGCCGCCGGGAACCAGATTCGGGGAGTCATTCGCGGGATCGGGGTCGGTGCCGACCGCTCGGCCGCGGCCGCTGTGTCCCTTGCGATCGAAGCGGCACACCGGGACGCGGACATCGGGACCGATCTGGTGCGGGCCGTCGAGGTCGCCACGGCCGGGGGCCACGACCGGTGTGACGCTCATCTGGCCGCGATCGGCGGCGCCTACGGGGGCCGTGAGCCGGCCGCCGTCGCCGGCGCGCTCGACGGGCTCATCGGCCACGCCGGCGCCGCGGCCGGCGCCGCAGGCCTGCTCGCGCTGACGCGGGCGCTTTCCGCCGGTGCGCTGCCGGCATCGGCCGCCCTCGCCACGCCAGAGCGACGGGTCCACGGCCTCGAGGCGGCGAGCGTGAGACTGCCCATCGACGCGGTTGGCGACGGGTCCTACCGTGCCGGTGGCGTGACCGTCGCACAGGACGATCAGGCCGGGCACGTCGTCGTCGACAACGGGGCGGCCGTGCCGCGCACGACTGTTCGACCGGCCCCGCGTGCCGTCGCCGCGCCGGCCGTCGCCGCGACGCCTGCAGTGCCTGCGCGCCCGCTCGTCGCGGCGCTTTTTCCGGGGCAGGGATCGCAGTACGCCGACATGTTCCGCGACCTCGGCGCGGTGCCCGCCGGTGCGGCGGCGATCGCCGAGGTGGATGCGGCCGCGCGGGCTGCGGGTCATGCCACGCTCGCGGAGATCGCATGGCACGACCCCTCCGGCCTCGGCCTCCGCGTCTGGGACACGCAGTGGTCGATGTTTCTCGCGGACCTCGTCGCCTGGCACACGCTGCGTCGGCTCGGCTTCGAGCCCGACATCATCGCGAGCCACAGCTTCGGCGAGTTTCCCGCGCTCGTCGCCGCAGGGGCCTGGAGTTTCGCGTCGGGTGCGCGGGCGGCGCGAGCCCGTGCCGACGCGGTGGGAAGTCACGGCCCCAGGGATGGGGCGATGCTGTCGGTGATCGCGGATCGTGCCACCGTGGACTGGGCGCTCGAGCCGTTCCGCGACCGCGTGTGGCTCTGTGCGGAGAACGCGCCGCAGCAGTTCGTGGTCGGTGGGGCCGCGCGTGACGTCGATGCCGTCGAGACGCTGCTCGAGGCGCGGCGGGTGAAGTCGAAGCGCCTCGCCGTGCCGAGCCCGTTCCACACGCCGTTGCTCGCCGCCGCCGCCGATCGCCTCGCGGCCGTCATCGACACGCTGCCGATCGAGACCGCTCGGCTGCCGATGATGGCGAGCACGTCGGCCGACCTGCTCGTCGATGCGGTCGCCGTGAGGGCGAGCCTGATCGCGCAGATGACGCAGCCTGTCCGCTGGATCGCCACGGTGACGCAGCTCTACGAGCGGGGCGTGCGCACGTTCGTCGAGGTCGGTCCGTCCGGCGTGCTGACCGGGCTGACGCGGCGCATTCTCGAAGGCCGGGAGGACGTCCGCTTCATGCAGTTCGACCAGCGTGGGCGGGCACCACAGGAAACGCTCCAGCGACTCGCCGAGCAGCTCGACGCCGCGGGGGTGCTCCGGCCGGTGACGACCTCCGCCCCTGCCCCCGCCCCTGCGACGCGCCCGGGGCGAGTGCGTGCTTCGGGACGCGTGCGCGTGTTCGACGCGACCGCCCGTCGTCGCGAGCGCAACCGGGCGACCGCCGAGCGGGCGGGCAAGCCCGTGCCGGCAGCCGATCGCGAGGTGCGCAGTGTCGCCGCGCTCGCCGCGGCGGCCATGAGCAACGGCAACGGCAATGGCCACGCTCATGCCCACCCTCACGGCAAACCTCATGGCAACGGGTACCACCCGCCTGCGGACGTGCCGTCGCGAGGATCGGCGTCGGGCTCGCATGGCGTCACGTCGCCGGTCGTGCCGTCGTCGCCGGTGGCGTCGTCGCGAAGTGGGGCGGTGGAGGTGCCCGCGGTCGCGTCGCCGGGGAGCGTGGGCGGTGGTGCGTCGAGCGTGGAGCTGGAGACGTTCCTGATCGACTTCGTGGTGGAGCAGACGGGGTATCCGCGTGAGATCGTGGAGCTCGATGCGGACCTGGAGGCGGATCTGGGGATCGACAGCATCC
>CAIWZS010000492.1 GCA_903917235.1 uncultured Planctomycetaceae bacterium
CGCGGCATCCCAGACACCCGGCCGGTGATCGACGCCCTCGCCCCACTGTTCCACGTGCGTAAGGACGCGCCGCCGATCCTGCTCGTCACCGGGGATCGCGACCGGGAGTTGCTCGGACGCTACGAGGAATGTGCGTACTTCGGCAGGATGATGCGGCTGGTCGGGCATCGCTCGACCGTGCTGCACGAGCTCGAGGGCTTCGACCACGGCGGCATGCCGGAACCGGCGTTTCCGCTGCTCCTGCGGCTCATGCGGCCGCCACCGCGCCCCCCGTCCGCCGCGGCTCCGACCCCATGATCATCCACGGCACCGCGCTCGTCTCGCTCTGCCTGCTGGCGGGTCTCGCGACCGGCCGCCTCCTCGGCGGCGCCCTCGGCGTCGACGCCGACGTGGGCGGCGTCGGCATCGCGATGCTGCTGCTGATCGGCGGCTGCCACCTGCTCGAACGCCGGGGCCTCCTGACCGCCCCGCTCGGTCATGGCATCACGTTCTGGGGGCAGATGTACGTGCCGATCGTCGTCGCCATGGCCGCGAGCCAAAACGTGCGCGGGGCCCTCGCCGGCGGCTGGATGGCGACCGCGGCCGGACTGGCGGCGACCGCCACGGGCTTCCTGCTGGTCGGCATCATGGTGCGGTCGGGCGCCGGGACCCGCCCCTCATGACCGACGTGGTCCGGGACACCGTCGCCGCCAACGGCCTGCTCGTGGCCTTCGCGGTCGTCGGCGCGACGATGCTCGTCTCGGGGTGGCTGAGCACGTGCTGCACCGGTGGCCGGGTGCACGGCAGTGCGATCGCCATCCTGCTCGGGCTCGTCGCCGCGGCCGTCGCCGGAGGGCCGCGCGGCGTCGCCGACGTCCCGCTGCTTGCCGGAGTGGGACTCCTCGGGGGGCCGATGCTGCGTGATCTGGCGATCGTGGCCACGGCGTTCGGGGTGCGACCGCAGGAATTCGTGCGCTCCGGCGCGATCGGCATCGTGTCGCTCGTGACGGGACTGTGCACCGCCTTCGTGGCGGGGGGCGTCATCGCATGGACCTGCGGCTACCGGGATGCGGTGAGCGTCACCACGATCGGAGCCGGTGCCGCGACCTACATCGTGGGTCCGGTGACCGGCAGCGCGCTCGGAGCGGGCAGCGACGTGATCGCCCTGAGCATCGCCGCGGGCCTCGTGAAGGCCGTCGCCGTCATGGTCGCCACTCCCCTGCTCGCATCGACGATCGGGCTGTCCACCCCGCGGGCGGCGATGATCTACGGCGGGATGATGGGCACCAACAGCGGCGTCATGGCGGGACTGGCCGCCACCGACCCGGCACTCGTTCCGTATGGTGCGATGACCGCCACCTTCTACACGGGCCTCGGCTGCCTGCTCGGCCCGTCCGTCTTCTTCATGATCGCCCGCGCGATCGTCTGAACCGATGCCCGATGTGCCACTCATCGCCCGGGGTCGCCTGCACGCCGACCGCGTCGCCTTTCGCGCCGACGACGGCACGCGGACCTACGGCGAACTGCTCGGCTGGTCCGCCGCCGTCGCCAGCGAACTGCTCGACGGGGGGAACGACCTGCGGCGCACGCGGGTCGCCCTCTTCGTCGCGCCCGGCGCCGGCTGGACGGCGGCCCAGTGGGGCGTGTGGCGGGCGGGCGGCATCGTCGTGCCGATCTGCCTGGCGGCGACGGAGCCGGAGTGGGACTACGCGCTTCGCGACTCCGAGGCCCGGATCGTCGTCGCGGACGCGCCCCAGGCCGCGCGGATCGGCCCGCTCTGCGGTCGGCTCGGCCTGCGACTCGTCGTGCCGCCGGCGACACCTCCCGGCGGCGACGCGGCGGCGCTGCCCGAGGTCGAGGTCGGCCGCCCGGCGATGATCCTCTACACCAGCGGCACGACGAGCACGCCCAAGGGGGTCGTGTCGACGCATGCGACCATCCGGGCCCAGATCGAGAGTCTCGTGCAGGCGTGGGAATGGACCGCGGACGACCGGATCCCGTTGTTCCTCCCGCTCCATCACATCCACGGCATCATCAACATCGCCGGCTGCGGCCTCTGGAGCGGCGCGGTCATCGAGCCATTTGGCCGCTTCGACCTGCCAGCCGTCCTCGATCGCGTCCGTGACGACGCCTACACGCTCTTCATGGCGGTGCCGACCATCTACGTGAAGCTCATCCAGGCGATCGACGCGGCGGGCGAGGAAGACCGCGCGGCCATCGTGTCGGCGTTCCGGCGGCTAAGGCTCATGGTGTCCGGCAGCGCGGCTTTGCCCGAAAGCGTGCACGCGCGCTGGAGCGAACTCACGGGACAGCGGCTGCTCGAGCGGTACGGCATGACGGAGATCGGCATGGCGCTCTCCACGGCCTACCGCGGGGAGCGGCGGCCCGGCTCCGTGGGCGTGCCACTGCCCGGCGTGGAGGTGCGGCTCAGGGGGGAACACGGTGGCACGATCGTGGCCGAGCAGGAGCCGGGGGAGATTCAGGTGCGCGGCCCCGGCGTCTTCACCGGCTACTGGAATCGGGACGACGCGACGGCTGCCGCCTTCGAGGACGGCTGGTTCCGCACGGGGGACGTGGCCGTGGTCGAGCGGGGCTCGTACCGGATCATGGGCCGGCTGAGCGTCGACATCATCAAGAGCGGTGGCTACAAGCTCAGCGCGCTGGAGATCGAGTCCGCCCTGCTCGAGCACCCGCGGATCAGGGAATGCGCGGTGGTGGGCCTGCCCGACGACACGTGGGGCGAGGCGGTCGCCGTGGCCTGCGTGCTCGAGGACGACGAGCCGCTCGACCTGCACGCACTGCGGGCGTGGGCGAAGGGGCGGCTCTCCCCCTACAAGGTTCCGCAGCGGCTCCTGACCGTGGTGAGCCTGCCGCGGAACGCGATGGGGAAGACCATGAAGCCCGACGTGAAGGCCCTCTTCAGCGTCTCGGCGTCGCGATCCGACTGAGTGACGCCCGAGGCCGCGACGGGTTGGGCCGGGCGAGTGGCAAAACCGGGCCGTCCGCACGGGACGAGACCTTCGCACAGGAGGCGGGGCGGCGGCAGTCTGCGCGGGCTCATCGGCCTTGGCGAATTGTGCCGATGAAATGGATCGTGCGGATTCGCGCGACGGGCACCGGCTGCGCCGGGGCCGCGCGCCGTGGAACGCGTTTCGTGGGGTCGTCGTGATCCTCGCCTGGGAGCATCGAGCGGGATGGCTCGCGCGGGTGGCTGCCTGCGCGTCGTGGGTGCTCGCATCTCCATGGCCGGCCGCCGCGCAGGTGCCGGTGATCCCCGAAGAGGTTCCGGCGCCGCCGCCGGTCATCGAGCGACTCGAGGCCGATATCCGTCGTCTCGAGCGCGAGATCGATTCGCTGCGAGACCGGCCGCCGGCGGACGAGCCGACGGACGGCGACAGCGGGACGATCGCCGACCGGCTCGGCGAGGTCGAACGGAGCCTCGGCGTGGTCGTGGGCGACGCGGAGAAGAGGGCCGAGGCCGACGCCCGGAAGCCTTCGTTCACCCTCAACGGCCAGATGCAGGCGGATCAGGTGTACTTCGGCCAGGGTCCCGCCAGCCGCGCGGCCGTTGGCGACCTCCAGGACGGCGCTCAGTTCCGTCGCCTCCGCATCGGCGCCCGCGGCACCGCGTTCGAGGTCTTCGAATACTCGCTCGGCGTCGACTTCGCGCTGGCGAACGTGCCGAGCTACCTCGACAACTACATCGAATGGAAACAGCTGCCCTGGCTCCAGAACGTGCGCGCGGGCCACTACTTCGAGCCCTTCTCGCTCGAGCGGGTCACGCAGAACCGCAACAACACGTTCATGGAGCGGTCGCTCGTCGACACGTTCGCTCCGGCGCGGAACATGGGGATCATGGCCTACGGCACGCTGTTCGACGACCGGTCCACGTGGGCGATCGGCACGTTCCGCACGAACAGCGACAACACCGGCAACGACACGTTCGACAGCGGGCAGGCCCTCACGCTCCGCGGCACGTGGCTGCCGTGGTGGGACGACGTGACCGACGGGAGCTCGTACCTCCATCTCGGTGCCGCCTACAGCTACCGCGACGCGTCCCTGAACCAGGTGCGCTTCCGCAACACGCCGGAAATCCGCAAGCAGCAGCCGGCCACCGTCTTCGGCCCCGTCGGGCCGCCGTCACCGAGCAACTATCAAAACGGCGTGCCGAGCCCCTTCGCGCCGATCTTCGTCGACACCGGCAACATCAAGGGCGTGGACCATTTCCAACTCTTCGACCCCGAGTTCGCCCTCATCCTGGGACCACTGTCCCTCCAGTCGGAGTACGCGTTCGCTGCCGTGCACCGCTCCGGCCAGCCCGACCTCTTCTTCAACGGTTACATGGCCCAGGCCAGCTACTTCCTGACCGGCGAGCACCGCCCCTACGACCGCAAGCAGGCCATCCACCGCCGGATCATGCCCTTCGAGGACTTCTTCCGCGTACGGACGCGGTCGCAGGGCGTCCAGACGGGCCTCGGGGCCTGGGAAGTCGCAGCGCGGTTCTCGAACATCGTCCTCAATGACAAGGACGTGCAGGGCAACAACCTCACCGACTTCACCGTCGGCCTCAACTGGTATCTGAATCCGTATACCCGCTGGAAGTTCAACTACGTCCGCGCGTTCCTCGAGGACGACCGCACCGGCAACAGCCTCACCGATGCCTACGGCATGCGGTTCGACTACGACTTTTGATCCCTGCGACGTCGCCGGTGGACGCCACCGAGTCCCGAGCGGTGGTCCGGAGTATCGATCTGGTAGTCTCCAGTGCGGGCCGGTTCGTCCCATCGGCTCTGGCCACACGCCAGGACACCCTCCCATGCGACAGCGCCCACGTTCTTCGCGGACCGCCAGCGGCACCACGATCGTGCGTGCCGAGCGTCTGGAGGCACGGCACCTGCTCGCGGCGTTCGTGCCGGATGACCCGCTGTTTTTTCCGGGGACCGACGCCGGTGCCGCCGCCGGCTACTACGGCCAGTGGCACCTCGAAAACCGGCTGCCGAGTTCGCCCGGTCTCAACGCGGGAATCGATGCCGGGCTCGCCGGCGCCTGGTCGCAGGGCCTCACCGGTGCGGGCGTGACGATCGGCATCCTCGACGACGGCACGCAGGGGGATCACCCCGACCTCCGCGACGCCTTCCGGAACCAGACGAGCTGGGATTTCGGAGCCACCGCCGCGCGCAACCGGGCGAGCGCCACACGCGGGGCGCCGGTCATCGACACGCTCGGACCGGACGGCGACAACCACGGTACGGCCGTCGCCGGCGTGGCCGCGGCCCGGGGCGGCAACGGCATCGGCACGACGGGCGCCGCGCCGCAGGCCGGCATCGCCGCCCTGCGGGTGCTCGGGCGCATCGCGGGCGGACGCTCGTCGGACGAGGCGGAGGCCGCGGCGATCCGCTACCAGGGCCAGACGAACGCGGCAGGCCAGCCGGACCCATTCGCACCCGTCGACTGGTCCGCCGGCGTGCCGGTACGGGTGAAGAACCACAGTTACGGTCCGGAACATCCCTTCATGCCATCCGCCCGCGGCACGATCCTGCCGGCGCTCGCCGAGTCGGCCGGGCACGGCGTGATCCACGTCGTCTCGGCCGGCAACGAGCGCGGCACCTATCCCACGGCCGACGCCAACAAGAGTGAACTCAACGCCGATCCGAACGTGATCACCGTCGCGGCGCTCGGCAGCGACGGCCGCTTCGCGGACTACTCGAGTTACGGCGCCAACGTCTTCGTCACCGCGCCTTCGAGCAGCACCGGCATGTTCGCCATCTCCACGACCGATCGAGCGGGCTTCGACCGCGGCTACAACCTCGATCCGGACGGCACCGATCCATTCCTCGCCGACGTCGCCGACGGCGATGCCACGAGCACGTTCGGCGGCACGTCCTCCTCCGCACCGCTCGTCTCCGGGATCATGGCTCTCGGCGTGGAGGCCAATCCCGCGCTCGACGTGCGCATGGCGAAGCATCTGCTCGTGCGCACCAGCCGCGTCGTCGATGCCGGCAACCCGTCTTGGACGACCAACGCCGCGGGCTTCTCGTTCAGCGACGACTACGGCTTCGGCCTCGTCGATGCCACGAGGTTCACGCAGGCGGCGACCGAGGTCTCGTCGCTCTCGCCCGTCTCGACCTTCGCGTCGCCGGTGATCCGTGTCGGTGAACGATTCACCCGCGACGCGAGGGAGCTCACCGCCACCTACACCGTGCCCGACGACGCGGCGACGGCGCCGCTCGAGGCGGTGCGGGTCACGCTCAACGTGGGCAATCTCCAGACGAACCTCCGCGCGTATCGCAATGGCAGCGGGAGCGGCCGGGGCGCGATCAGCGGCGACCTCGAGGCGTACGTCACGTCGCCGTCGGGCACGCGGCATCGGCTCTTCTCAAACGACCGGTTCCTCGTCGGCACCGAGTCGCAGCGGGATCGCTACGGCGTGCCGGGTGCCCGCCCCCGCGCGACGCTCGCGTGGACGTTCACGAGCAACGCCTACTGGGGAGAGTCGGCCGCCGGCGACTGGGACATCGAACTGGTGAACACGGCCGCCCGGTCGCAGCTCGTGGGGCGGACCGGCACCTGGCGGAACGTCTCGTTCCAGTTCGATACCGGCTCGATCGAGTTCGGCACGGCGGCGACGGCCGCCTCCGTCGAGTGGAGTCGCCAGGTCGGCGAGCGGGAAACTGGCTCAAAGGACCCCGTCGGCGTGTCGATCTGGCTCGCGTCCTACGGCCTGACGGCGGACGTCCACACCACCGACGGGACAAGCTCGCGCCCGCGTCGCGGCCGCGGCTGACCACCTCACCCAAGGGCATTCCGTTTCCATGCGCCACGATCCGATCGACCCGGCCGTCTTCGCCGCCCACCGTCGCCGGCTCGTGGAGCTCCTGCCGTCGCGAGCCATCGCGATCGTCCACGCGGCCGACATCCTGCCGACCAACGGGGACGGCACGCTGCGACTCCATCCCGCCGGCGACCTCTTCTGGCTCGCGGGCATCGAGCAGGAGGAGAGCGTCCTCTTGCTCGCTCCGCACGCGGTCGACCCGGCGCAGCGCGAGACGCTCTACCTGCGGCAGCCCAACGAGCAGACCGCGCAGTGGGAGGGAGCGAAGCTCGACCAGGAGCGGGCCACGGCGGTGTCGGGCGTGGCGCGGGTGCGCTGGATCTCCGAATTGCCCGCCGCACTCCACGCGCTCCTCGCGGATGCCGACGTGGTGCTGCTCAACGCCAACGAGCATGAGCGGTCGTCCACCGACGTGGAGCCGCGCGACCTGCGCATGGCCCGGAGGCTCATGGAGCGGTATCCGCTGCACCGCTACGAGCGGCTCGCCCCGCTCCTGCGCCGGCTGCGAGCCGTGAAGGACGAGGTCGAGGTCGGCCTCATCCGCCACGCCATCGACATCACCGACGCCGGCCTGCGGCGGCTGTGCCGCGCGCTGCGGCCGGGCGTGATGGAGTACGAACTCGAGGCGGAACTGCTCCACGAGTTCACCCGCCGCCGGGCGTGGATGGGCTACGAGCCGATCGTGGCCTCCGGCGGCAATGCCTGCGTCCTGCACTACGTGGACAACATGGCGGCGTGCCGCGCGGGGGATCTCTTGCTCGTGGACGTGGGTGCCTCCTGGGCCAACTACAGCGCCGACCTCACCCGCACCTATCCCGTCGGCGGCACCTTCACGGCGCGGCAGCGGGCGGTGTACGAGGCGGTGCTCCGCGTCCTGCGGGCATCGGTCGAACGCACGAGGCCGGGCGTGACGCTGCGGGAGTGGAAGCGGGCGGCGCAGGTGCAGATGGCGGAGGAGCTCGTCGGCCTCGGACTCATCACGGCGGACGAGGCTGCCGCCGACACGCCGGAAAAGCCGGCCTGCCGGAAGTACTTCATGCACGGCCTCGGCCACTCGCTCGGCCTGGGCGTGCACGACCTCGCGCCGCTCGACGGGCCGCTCGCGCCGGGCTGGGTGATGACCGTCGAACCGGGCATCTACATCCCCGAGGAGGGGATCGGCATCCGGCTCGAGAACGACGTGCTCGTGACGGAGTCCGGGGCGGTCGACCTCTGCAGCCACGTGCCGATCGAGCCGGACGAGGTCGAGCGGCTCGTGGGGGCGTAGCGTTCCCTCCCGCACCCGGGCCGGGTATGCTGCCCACCTCGTTCGCCCCACCCGGAGTTCCGCCATGCGCCCGTTCGCCGCGTGCCTTGTCTCGCTCTGTGTCGTCTGCCCCGCACCTTTTTTCCAGGAGATCGCCGTGGCCCAGGAAGCGCAATCGCAGGACGTGCCCCACCCCAAGCTCCCCAAGGGGGCCGGAGCGATCGATGCCGACGCGCCGAAGGCGTTCACCGCGACGAAGTCGGGGCTCAAGTACCGCGTGCTGCGCAAGGGTGCGGGCGTCAATCCGAAGGCGACGAACACCGTGAAGGTGCATTACCACGGCTGGCTCGACAGCGAGAAGGTCTTCGACAGCTCCTACCAGCGCGGCGAGCCGATCGAGTTCGGTCTCAACCAGGTGATCCCCGGCTGGACCGAGGGCATGCAGCTCGTGGGGCAGGGGGGCATGATCGAGCTGTTGATTCCGAGCGATCTCGGCTACGGCAAGCGCGGCACGCCGGGCGGCCCGATCCCGCCAGACGCGACGCTCCACTTCCTCGTCGAGCTGCTCGACGTGCGGTGACTTCACGTGGAAAAAGCCATCCATGGCCTTTTTCCACTGATGGAGGACGCTGCGTCGTGCAGCGACACGTGGAAAAGCCGTCCATAACGCCGCAGCCGATCGGCGGCGCAGGCGCTGAACCTTCGTAATGCACGCCTCCAGCCGCACGCATGCCCTCGTGGCGCACGCCTCGAAGCGTGCGAATGCGGCCCCACTGCCGTTCGACCCGAGTCCTCGGGCCCGACGTCCCCTCCAGCGGCACGCGTCTCCGTGCCACCCTGACGCTCGCTCGCTCGCACGCCTGGAGACGTGCGCCACGGACGGCAGATCAGGCACATGGTTGAAGGCACCGCATGCCACGCCCTCCGTGAGACGCAGCGGGCGCCACGGACGGTGCACTCGGGCGGGTGGCACCGACGCGGATCAGTCGTCGAGCTCGATGACGGCCTTGATCACGCCGCTGCCCGGCTCGAGGAGCCTCGGAAACGCGGCGGCGGCCTCGGCGAACGCGACACGATGCGTGATCCAGGGCGCCGTGTCGATCCGGCCGGCGTCGATGAGGCCGATGATCCGCGGAAAGTCCCGCGACAGCGCGTTGCGGCTCGCGAGGATCGACAGCTCGCGACGGTGCATGATCGCCGCATGCGAGAAGCGAAGCTCGGCCTGCGTGATCCCCACGTAGACGAGGCGACCGCCGAAGGCACACGCCTCGAGCGCCCGCGACATGCTCGCGACGCTCCCGGTCGCGTCGATGACGACCTCCGCGAGGCGCCCGTCGGTGAGCCGCCCGAGCGCGTCGATGTCGCTCGCGGTGCCGTCGGCGAGGATCGTGTCCGCCACGCCCATCCTCGACCGCACGAATTCGAGCCGCGGAGCGGCGGTGTCCATCACGATCACCCGCGCCCTCGAGAGCTTGGCGAACTCCACGGCCGACAGGCCGATTGGACCCGCCCCGATCACGAGCACCGTCTCGGCGGGGGTCGGCCCGCCACGGTCCACGGCGTGGCAGCCGATCGCGAGCGTCTCGACGAGCGCGTTCTGCGCGTGGGAGAGGCGTGGCGAGGGGTGGAGCTTCCGGGCCGGCAGGGCATAGAGCCGCCGCAGACCCCCATCGCAGTGCACGCCGAGCGTCTGGTTGTGCTCGCAGCAGTTCGTCAGGCCACGCCGACACGCATGGCACCGCTGGCAGTTGAGATAGGGCTCGACGGAGCAGCGGTCGCCGGGCCTGACGTTCGTGACGCCATCCCCGACGGCCAGCACCTCCACGCCGAGTTCGTGTCCCGGGATGCGCGGGTAGTCGAAGTAGGGCATCTTGCCGAGGTAGCCGGCGTAGTCGGTGCCGCACACGCCGACGGCATGCACCCGCACGACCGCCTCTCCGGCCGCCGGCGCGGGGGGCTCGGGCACGTCGGTGTACGTGGCGTCATGGGGGGCGTCGAAGACGAGGGCCTGCATCGTGACGGCTCCAGGGTGGGTGATGATCGAGTCGGGGAAGGGCCCGTCAAGCCAGGCCGTAGAACCGCGCGGCCGTGCCGCCGAGGATCGCCTCGCGCTCCCCCTCCGCCAACGTCCCGATGAACGTCGTGACGATGTCCACGACCGCCGCATAGTCGCCCGAGAGCAGGCAGACCGGCCAGTCGCTTCCGAACATCAGCCGGTCGGGCCGGAACGCGGCCAACGCCACGTCGAGGTAGGGCGTGAAGTCCTCACGCCGCCAGCGGCACCAGGCCGCCTCCGTGACGAGCCCCGAGAGCTTGCACGACACGTTGGGATGACGCGCGAGTGCCTCGATCTCGCGCCGCCACGACGCGAACTCGGGCGCCGCCGGGCCGAGTGTGATCCGCGGCTTGGCGAGGTGATCGAGCACGAAGGGCTGCTCCGGCAGGAGACCGGCGAGTTCGACGGCCGCCGGCAACTGCGGCGGGAAGAGGAGAAGGTCGTAGGTGAGGCCGAAGGCGTGGAGATGCCCGAGGCCCCGGACGAAGTCGGGCTCGAGGAGGAACTTCGGGTCGGGCTCGTCCTGCACGACATGGCGCACGCCGACGAATCGCTCGCGACGCGAGAGCGGCTCGAGCGTCGCCACGACGTCGGGATCCCGCAGGTCGACCCAGCCGACCACGCCGCGCACGAACGGATCGGCGGCGGCGAGTTCGAGCAGCCAGCGCGTCTCCACGAGCGACTGCCGGGCCTGCACGGCGACGCTGCCACCGATGCCGTGCGGCCTGGCGACGTCGGCCAGATCACCCGGCAGGAAATCCCGCGCGATGCGTTCCATTCCGGCGCCGATCCACGGGTACTCCGCGGGTGCGTACCGCCAGAAGTGCTGATGGGCGTCGATCCGCATGGGTCCCCTCAGTTGTTCTCGGCCAAACCTTCGACGTGCCCGACGTTTTTCACCGGGGCGAAGATCGCCTGCACGTCACGGACGAGGTCGGTGTCGAGCGGCTCGGCGGCCCATGCGGCCCACGCCCGCACGTTGGCGGGGTTGGCACTGCCCGCCACGGTCGTGGCGATGCGGTCGTCGGCCAGGGAAAACTGCAGCGCGAGCTTCGCGATCGACGAGCCGCGCGACCGGCACAGTTCGGCCGCACGGCGCGCCGCGGCCTTCACCGGTTCCGGCTCCTTGAGCCACGCCGGCAGCGGGGCGTCGGTGAGCAGCCGGGCGCTGAAGGGGCCGGCGTTCATGACGCCGATGCCCCGCTCGCGGAGGAACGGGATGGTCTCGTCGGCCAGGCGGGTGTTCTGCAGCGTGTACTGGTTGTAGCTCAGCACGCAGTCCACGTCGGTCCGTTCACAGATCCAGCGGAAGATCTTCTGCGGATAGCCCGAGAATCCCACGAACCGCACCTTGCCGGCCGCCTGGATCCTCCGCAGCGCCGGCAGCGTCTCCTCGACGATCTGCACGAGCGGCACGAACTCGACGTCGTGGCAGAGCACGATGTCGAGGTGGTCGGTGCCGAGGCGGTGGAGCGACACGTCGACGCTCTCCGCCACCCGCCGGGCCGAGAAGTCGAAGTGGGCGAGGTCGTAACGGCCGAGCTTCGTGCAGAGCAGGTAGGAGTCGCGCGGCACGCCCCGCAGCGCCACGCCGAGGAGCACCTCGCTCATGCCCCGGCCGTAGAAGGGGCTCGTGTCCACGAGGTTCATGCCGCAGTCGAGGGCGGCACGGACGCTCGCGAGGGCCTCGTCGACCGTCACCTGCCGGAACTCCTGGCCGAGGGAGCTCGCACCGAAGGAGAGGATCGGGACGTCGAGGCCGGTGCGGCCCAGCGGACGCGTCTGCATACGCACTCTCGGAGGGAATGTCGGGCGACGCCCAGGCGGCGCCCCGGTGTGTCAGAACGTCCGACAGCCGAGCGTCAGGAGGAGGTTGGCCCAGGGCTGGGTGTCGGCCGTCTGGATCGTGAGCACGTGGTCCGGCGACGCCACCGCCGCGTAGAAGTCCCACTTCACGATCGGCTCGAGGACGAGCCGCGTGCCGGCGGCGGCGATGATGCGGCGATACTCCTCCCACGCCGGCGGATCTCCCGGCGTGGCGGCGGCGTATGAGTCGCTCCGGTCGACGCCCATCGTGTGAACGGCGTCGATCCGCACGGTCGCGAGCACGGCCGCGAAGGCCTGCGCCACCGTCGGGATGCCCGGCGCCAGCTGGAGCGACACGAGCTCGGCTCGCGGCCCGCGCTTGTCGAGCGCGGGATAGTTGCCGTCGGCGATGAGCACCTTCGAGTGGTGCCCCGACCGGGCGAGGATCGCGAGGATGTCGGGGTGGAGCAGCGGTGTGTCGAGCATGGGGGAGTGCCTCGGGGCTGCGGGTGGACGTGGCAGGCCGTGTGGTGTCGTGGGGGGGCCATCTCCGCGCCGCCGTCACACGGCGACGAGCGATCGCACGCTCTCGACGCTCTGCCGTGCCGCCTCCAACGGCGTCGGCAGCGGAAACACCTCCGCCGAGAGATGCCCACGGTAGCCGATCCGCCGCAGCGCGGCGACGACGCGCGGCATGTCCGCGTGGCCGAAACCGACGGCGCGGCGGTTGGAGTCGGCCCAGTGCACGTGCCCCACGAGCTCGCCGCACGCCACGAGCGTCGCGGCCGGGTCCGCCTCCTCGATCTGCATGTGGAAGAGATCGCACAGGAGCCGCACCGTGGCACCGGACGAGAGGCGCGTGCGCAGGAACGCGGCCGCCTCCTCCTGCCGGTTGAAGAGATCGGTCTCGTACCGGTTGAGCGGCTCGTAGAGGAGGGGCTGCCCGTGGCCGGCGGCCCGCGCGCCGAGCTCGTCGAGCGCCGCCGCGAGATGTTCGAGGGCCGCCTCGCGGTCCACACCCTCGCCGGTGCGGCCCTGCATCGAGCCGAGAATCGCCGGCGCACCGAGACGGCCGGCGGCGTCGATGACCTCCGCGATGAAGGCGCGGGCCCGCGCCCGGATGCCCGCGTCGGCATGGCAGAGGTGCAGACCGTGCCTGATCCACCCCGCGCCGGTGCCCACCGCCGCGAGGCCGAGGCCGAGATCACCGAGGAGGTCCCGGAGGAACGCCCCGGGAAACGCCTCGGCGCCCCCGCCGGCCGGGAAGATCTCGACCGCATCGAAGCCGAGGTCCGCGGCGAGCCGGCAGCAGGCCTCCAGCCCGCGCTCGAGCGCGGAGGTCGGCCCGGTCAGGCCCGGCGGCTCGCCTGCCGCGAACTCCCCGGCGTGGAAGACGAACGGGCCGCGACGCGCCTCGGGCACCAGGCAGATCGTGACGGCCGAGCGCATCGCGTCACCCGAGGAAGAGCGGACGCAGGTGCCGCTCGAGGATGTTGTCGGTGACCTGTCGGGCGACGATGGACCGGTTGGTCACGAGCAGGTCGGTGTAGCGACGGCCCTCTTTGGCCGCGAGCTTGAAGGCCACGTGGAGCAATTGGCGCACGTGCGGGTTGAAGTCGGGACAGGCGGGCACGTGGCGGATCGCCGCCGCCAGCCGCGGTCCGTCCCACGTGTTCACCTCGGCCGCGCTCGGCAGCCGTGACCGGTCGATGTCGATCACCGCGGCATAGGGCCCGCACAGCTCGTCGACGTGATCGAGCGCGGTCGCGTAGATCTCGCGGGCCAGTTCGAGGCCGTCGCCTCCCGCCTCCGCGAGGCCGATGAGCTCCTCGAGCCAGGTCGTGCCGGCCGTCTTCAGATGCACGCCGGCCCCGGTGCGCTCGAGCGTGCGACGGATGACGGGGTAGAGCGAGAACTTGTCGCTCCCGGAGTGCACCGAGAGCTTCGCGCCCGCGGGAAGCCCATAGCGCCTCGCCGCATGGCCGAGCACGGCGACGTCGTCGGAGAACTCCCGCTCGAACGCCGCCAGATCCCCCACGTAGTCCACCCCCTTGTTGAACCGTCCGGTGAACTTCGGCGCGATCGTCGCGAGCGGCACGCCCTCGTCGGCGAGGAGGGCGAGGATGACGAGCAGGTCCGGCGGCGTCTGCGGCGCGTCGGTCTCGTCCATGCTCACCTCGATCACCGCGTCCGACCCGCGGCGAGCGCGGATGTGGCGGAAGATCCGCCCCGCCTCGCGGCAGGCCGAGAGGTAGGTGCGGGTGATCGCCGCGAGCCGGTCCGGCGTGAGGACGAGCGGCGCGTCGATCCCGTCCACGGGCACGGCCGTTGCCAGCTCCGGGTGGCGGGCCGCGAAGGCGGCGATGTCGGCATCGGCGGGGGGCGTGCCGATCGCATCCGCCACGTCGATCGTGAAAAAGTCACTCGACTCGAGGTAGCGGTCCACCGTGTCGAGCCGGATGTGGTCGGCGTCGACGAACCAGGGATGCGGCCAGCCGCGCGCGGCCACCGCCGCGGCCGCAGCCGCCCGCACGCTCGCCGGCTCACTGCCGATGAAGGCGTGCTCGCGGTTCGACTTGTTCCACACCGGCGCGACGACGACGCCGTCGGCCGCGAGCCGCTCGAAGGCGGCCAGCTGCGCCTCCGCCTCGTGGGCGAAGCGGTCACCGACACCGAACGACAAACGCGGCAGCTCGGGCATGGGGGGCAGTGTACCGGCTCGACGCACGCGGTCACGGGCGGGGGCCGTCAGCCGATGATCGCGTCGATCGGGGTGCCGTGGTCGATCGCCAGCCGCTTGCGGCCCGGCACCTCGAGCCGTCGCGAGTCGAGGCCGAGGAGCTTCAGGATCGTGGCGTGGACGTCGGTCACGTAGTGCCGATCCTCCACGGCATGGAAGCCGAGTGCGTCGGTCGCGCCGTGGGCGACGCCCCCCCTGATCCCCCCGCCGGCCAGCCACACCGAGAACGCGAAGGGATGATGGTCGCGGCCGTCGGAACCCTGCGAGCCGGGCGTCCGGCCGAACTCGGTCGCGAAGACGACGATCGTCTCGTCGAGCAGGCCGCGCCGGTCGAGATCCGTGAGCAGCCCGCCGATCGGCTGATCGACCGCGAGCGCGTTCTTCTCGTGATTGGCCTTGAGGCCGCCGTGGGCATCCCATGCGCCCGCCCCGCCGCCGCCGTGCTGGATCTGGATGAACCGCACGCCGCGCTCGACGAGCCGGCGGCTGGCGAGCAGCTGCGCCGCGAACGCCTTGCAGTGCGGCAGGTCGAGGCCGTAGAGCCGCTTCGTCTCCTCCGTCTCGCCCGAGAAATCCATCACCTCGGGCACGCTGCGTTGCATCCGGAAGGCCAGCTCGTAGGAGGCGATGCGCGCCGCCGTGGCCGGGTCGTTCGGATACTCCACGGCGGTGAGTCCGTTCAAACGCTCCACGAGGTCGAAGCCGATCTCCTGCGCCTCGCGCGACATGGCCCGCTCCGGGCGCCCGAAGTCGAGCGGGTTGGCCGGATCGATCCGCAGGGGCACCGCGTCGTGCGCCGGCCCGAGGTAGTCGCCGTCCTTCCGGTTCCAGTATTCGCGCGTGCCCATCGAGATGAACTGCGGCAGGTCGTCGTTGAGCGAGCCGAGGCCGTAGTGCACCCAGCCCCCGAGCGTCGGCTGGGGCGGATCGAGCATGTGGCGGCCGGTGTGAAACTGCGTCTGGGCGCCGTGGTTCGAGTCGGTCGTCCACATCGAGCGGACGACGGCGATCCGATCGATGTTCCGCGCGGTGTGGGGAAACCAGTCGCTCACCTCGATGCCGCTCTGCCCGTGCTTCCGGAACCCCACCTGGAGCGGAAAAAGGACGTTCCGCTGCTGGCCGTTGGCGTCGGGGACGGGAGCCCGCTCCTTCGCGAGCTTCTCGGGGCTCTGCACGTCGGCATATGGCGTCTGGGCGATCGCCGCGCCGGCGTACTTCGTGATCTCCGGCTTCGGGTCGAAGCTCTCCATGTGGCTCACGCCGCCGTTCATGAAGAGCCAGATGACGCTTCTGGCCTTGGGAGGTGCGTGCGGCCTGCCGTCGGGCGGCGTCCAGACGGCCGGACTCCCCGCACCCTCGCGGTGCAGGAGCGCACCGAGCGCGAGGCCGGTGAACCCGAGGCCGAGGTCGGCGAGACACGCGCGTCGATGCGGCATCGGCATGGTTCGGTCTCCCGGCATCACCGGAGCGTCACAAAGTCGTTGTGGTTGAGCAGCGCCCACACGAGGAGCACCCGCGCCGGGTCGGCGGCTCCCGCCGCCGGCTTCGCCACCGCCCGCCATCTGCCGAGCGTGGCCTCACAGGCGGCCCGCTCGTCGGCCGACGGATCGCGCTGCAGGATCGTCTCGAAGGCCCGCTCGAGGAACGCCGTGTCGTCACCCGCCCCGACCGCGAGCCGCGCGGCGATCCCGGCCGCCGCATCATGCACGATCGCGGCGTTGGCCAACGCGAGCGCCTGCTGCGGCACGATGCTCCGCTCGCGCTCGTAGCACTCCTTCGCGGCGGCATCGTCGAACGTCGTCAGGAACAGGTTGCGGCTGATGTCGGAATGCCAGAAGTACAGGCTCCGCCGACGGGAGGTCGCCTGCGCGGACTCCCGTACCGGCGGACCGCCCATCGTGAGGTCGAGCATGCCGGCAAGGGCGAGAACACCGTCGCGGACGACCTGTGCCTCGAGCCGGATCGGCTCCCGCCGCCACACGAGCCGGTTGTCGGGGTCGATCGCCAGCGCGGCATCGGCGCCCGCGGTCGACGACCCCATCCGGTAGGCGGCCGACGTGCAGATGAGACGGTGGAGGTGCTTCATGCTCCAGCCCGCGCCGCCCCGCGACCCCTCTTGCCGCGGCCCGTCCACCAGTTCGCTCGCGAGCCAGTCGACGAGTTCGGGGTGCGCGGGGGCCTCTCCCTTCCGTCCAAACTCGAAGACGGTCGACACGAGCGGCCTGCCCATGTGCCGCATCCAGAGATGGTTGGCGGCGACGCGGGCGGTGAGCGGATTCTGCGGGTCGGTGATCCAGCGGGCCAGGGCCGTGCGACGGCCGGTGCTCGTCGTGGGGAAGGGCACGGCGGGGTCGTCAGCCGTCGACGTCCTGAACCGCGTGGCCGTCCATCGCGCTCCGGCGAGCGGCATGAACGTCCCTTCGGCCGCATCGACGGCCTGCACCGCCTTCTCGACCGCTTCACGAGCCGCGGCCAGTGCCTTCTCGGCCTCGCCCTTCTTCTCCGGGGCGGCCGTGGCGACCGTGTCCTCCACCTCGGCCACCTTCCGCCGGGCGCGGGCGACGGCGAGTTGCCGTTCGGCACGGACGGCCGCCGTCGCCGCCTCCGTGCGGCGCTCGAGCGCGTCGTCGGCACCGCCGTCGGCGGCCGCCTCCCAGGCGGTGCGCGTCGCCGCGGCGCGGCAAACGACACTCTCGAGCGCGGCCTGCTCCACTGCGAGGCCAGCACGGGCGACGGCGAGCTGTCGCTCAGCCGTGGCCACGAGTGCCCGGGTGGCGTCGATCGACGGCACGGCCGGCGCCGAGACAGCCTCGCGCTCGGCCGTGGCGAGCGTCGTCCTCGCGGCAGACGCCTTCTCGACGGCCTTCGTCACCGCGGACTCGGCCGACTCGACGGCGCGGCGGGCCGTCGCCACGTGCGCCTCGAGGACCCACGGCCGGCGCTCGGGCTCGAACGCGGTCGGTGGCAGCGAGACGGGACGTACCTCGATCCCGCGAAACGCGAGCACCTCGGGCACGCCCGGCTCGAACGACCGTGACGTGTCGGGCTTCGTGTCCTCGCCACGGACGAACAGATGGGTGGGGCGATCGAGGTGACCGTCGAAGACCCGCGGGATGCCGTCCCTCTCGAGATCACCCTCGCCCGGCACCACGTCCACGCGGGTCTCGATCGGCTCGAAAAACGCCCGGAACCGGTAGTAGTCCTCCTGCCGGATCGGATCGTACTTGTGGGCGTGGCACTTCGCGCAGTTCAGCGTCAGGCCGAGCAGACCCTTGCCGACGTGCTCCACCGTCTCGTCGAGCCAGGGCGTGCGGTTGAAGAGGAACCAGTTGCGGGCGAGGAAGCCGGTGGCCCGCAGCCTGGCCGGATCGTCCGGATGGAGTTCGTCGGCCGCGAGCATCTGCCGCAGCATCTCATCGTAGCCGACGTCGGCATTGAGCGACTCCACGATCCAGTCACGGAAGTGCCACATGTGCTTCGCGCTGTTGCGATGCTGGTCGCCCAGGCCCCACCAGTCGGCATACCGCCAGACATCCATCCAGTGCCGCGCCCACCGCTCGCCGTGCCGTGGGTCGGCGAGCAGTCTCTCGACGAGCCGTTCGTACCAGTCGGGGGAGGCGTCGGCCTCGATCGCGGCCATGTCCTCCGGCTGCGGCGGCAGCCCGACGAGATCGACGAAGAGCCGGCGGACGAGCACGTGCCGCGGGGCCTCCGGCTGCGGCGTGATACCCGCCAGGTCGTGGGCCCGCGCGAGAAACGCGTCGATCGGATTCCGCACCCGCGCGGCATCCTGCACCTGCGGCACTGCCGGGCGCGTCCGTGGCCGGAACGCCCAGTGGTCGCGGGGATCCGCCTCGGGCCGCTCGTCGGCCGGTGCGGGACATCCGGCTGCGATCCAGCCCGCGAGCGCCGCCACCTGCTCCGCGGAGAGCGGCTCCGCCTCGCCATCGGGCGGCATCCTCGTCGCGGCATCCGGGTCGGCGACGCGGGCGACGATCATGCTCGACGCGGGGTCGTTCCGCACCGCAGCCGGCCCCGACTCGCCTCCTGCGAGCAGGAGCGCCGCGGTGTCGAGCCGCAGACCGGCCTCCTGCCGCAGGGCGCCGTGGCATGAGACACAGCGTTCCGCGAGGAGCGGACGAATCGTCTCGACGTAGGCCGACTCGCTGACGGCCGGCGCCGAGTCGGTCTCGACCGCCCACGCCCGGCCCGCGACCACGAGAAGCAGGATCGGCAGGGCGACGCCCGACACGCCCGGGATCGACGGGTGCGGCATGCGCGGCAGCGGTGGCATGGGCGGCATGCTCCCGGAACGCAATCAAAGCACGCAATCAACGCACGCAATCGAGGCACCGGCGTGCCCCGGAGCGAAGGCCCGAAGGATTGTACATCCCCGCGCAGGCGACTCCCACGCGCGCCTCGCGCTGCCCCGTTTCTTCCTGATGGATGACAGGGAGGCATGGGCCTCCCCGACGCATGACGCGCGCGGGTCGTCTGGGGTCCGTTCAGACGTCCAGATTCTTCACGTCGAGCGCGTGCTTCTCGATGAAGTCGCGCCGGGGCTCCACCTGCTCGCCCATGAGCACGCGGAACAGGTCATCGGCCGCGGCGGCGTCGGACATCGTGATGCGCAGGAACGTGCGGTTCGCTGGATCGAGCGTCGTATCGCGGAGCTCCTCGGCATTCATTTCTCCGAGGCCCTTGAAGCGTGTGATGGAGAGACCCTTCTCGCCGGCCCGGCGCACCGCCGCGAGCAGGCCACGCAGGTCCTCGAGGCCGATCTCGTTGTCGCCGCGTCGCAGCGTGTAGCGCGGTGCCTCGCTGCCGGTCCGGTCCTGCGGCATGAGCGACTCGATCCCGAAGCCCATCGCCTCGAGCTCCTTGAGCCCGGCATTCACGCTGCGGACCTCATGGAGATCCACCACCACGAGCTGATCGTCACCCGTGCTGGGAGCGGTGCCCGGCGTCGCGTCACCGGCGGCCCGCGCCTCCTCGATCCGCCCCACCTGCACCTCGCGCCCCGCGGCCTGCTCCTTCCCCTTCACGAACGACTCGAGCTCGTCGCGACCCGTGAACCAGCGTTCCTCGAGCCCGAAGTAGACGTGGTAGATCGGCAGCTTGCCGGTCGCCGGATCACGGCGCGCGGCGTGTTCCCGCAGGCTGATCCCGCGCCTCTCCAAGGCCACGAGCGCGTCCTCGAGGCCCGCGAGCGTGCGGCAGAGCTTGTGCATCGCCTCGCCGGTGATCTCGCGGCCGTCTCCGGGAAGGAAGACGCCCTCGCCGAGGCCCTGGTCGAGGAGCTGCGTCTTCATCTCCTCCTCGGTCTGCACGTAGTAGACCGACTTCTTCGACCGCACGCGGAAGAGCGGCGGCTGGGCGACGTAGACGTGGCCGGCCGACACCAGCTGGGGCATCTGGCGGTAGAAGAAGGTGAGGAGCAGCGTGCGGATGTGGGAGCCGTCGACGTCGGCGTCGGTCATGATCACGACCTTGTCGTAGCGACGCTTGCCGAGGTCGGTCTCCTCGCCGAATCCGGAGCCGATCGCGACGATCAGGCTGCTCACCTCCTCGTTGGCGAGCACCTTGGCCGTGCGGCTCTTGTAGGCGTTGATGATCTTGCCGCGGAGCGGCAGGATCGCCTGATACTCACGCAGCCTGCCGCCCTCGGCCGAGCCCCCGGCGCTGTCACCCTCCACGAGGTACAGCTCGCACTTCTCCACCTCCCG
Organism: uncultured Planctomycetaceae bacterium; assembly: GCA_903917235.1. Classification (GTDB taxonomy): domain Bacteria; phylum Planctomycetota; class Planctomycetia; order Pirellulales; family UBA1268; genus QWPN01. The sequence goes on from CAIWZS010000492.1 coordinate 20,386, forward strand.
ACTCGTGCAGTCGCGAAGCTTGCCCGGCAGTCCGCCGCCGGAGAGGGCGTTCTTGCGGTCGCGCAGCTCCTTGCGGGCCTTCTTCGCGGCCTCCCGCGCCTCGGCGGCCAGGATCCCCTTCTCGATGATCGCCTTGGCGCTCTTCGGGTTCTCCTCGAGATACTTGCCGAGGAAGTCGCCCACGGCCGAGTTGATGATCCCCTCGACCTCTCCGTTGCCGAGCTTGGTCTTCGTCTGCCCCTCGAACTGGGGCTCCGGGACCCGCACGCTGATGATCGCCGTCAGGCCCTCGCGGATGTCCTCGCCCGTCGGCACGAGATTGTCGCTGAGCGACTTGTAGAGGTTGCTCTTGCGGCCGTACTGGTTGAGCGTGCGGGTCAGGGCCGCACGAAAGCCGGCGACGTGCGTCCCTCCCTCGGTGGTCGAGATGTTGTTGACGTAGCTGTGGAGGTTTTCCGTGTACTCCTTCGCGTACTGCAGCGCGATGTCCCAGGCGACGCCCTCGTGCGATCCCTGGATCGAGATCACGTCGGCGTGCACGTGCTCGCTCGCCTGGTTGAGCTGCTCGACGAACTGCACGATCCCGCGCTCGAAGAAGTACTCCTCGTCGGTGTCGGTCGCCACGTCCCGAAACCGCACCCGGAGCCCCGAGTTGAGATAGGCCAGTTCCCTGAGCCGCTTCGCGAGCACGTCCCAGGAGAACTTCGTCTGCGGAAAGATCTGCGGGTCGGGCTTGAAGGTCGTCTTGGTGCCCGTCCGCGTGGTGGTGCCCATCGTGCGGACCGGGCCGGTCCGCTCGCCGCGCTGGTACTCCTGCTGCCAGACGTGCCCCTCGCGGCAGACCTCCACCTCGCACCACTCGGAGAGAAAGTTGACCACCGTCACGCCCACGCCGTGCAGGCCGCCGGTCGCCTGATACGCGCCCTTCTGGAACTTGCCGCCGAACTTGAGCACGGTCATCACGCCCTCGAGCGTGGAGACCTCCCGGTCCATCTCCTCGGAGAGCTGCGGGTGGATGTCGACGGGAATCCCCCGGCCGTCGTCCTCGACCGTCACGCTGCCGTCGACATTGACCGTCACGCTCACCTGTTTGGCATATCCGGCCATGCACTCGTCGATCGAGTTGTCCACCACCTCGTACACCAGGTGGTGGAGGCCGCGGGACGTGTTGTCGCCGATGTACATGCCGAACCGCTCGCGCACGTGGTCGCGGTCGGAGAGGTGCTTGAGGTCGGCCGAGGTGTACTGCTGCTGTCGCTCGTCGTCTGCCATCGTCGCTCTCCTCGCTCTGCACTGGTCCCGTGAAGGATGGTCGTGACCACGGCCATGCGGCCGCGCGCCTGAGGACCGGCGTCAGCCGGCCTCGGCTCCCGCGTCGGGCAGGATCCGACAGCGGATGTCGGCGATGCCGGCAGCGGGCAGGATCTGCCGCAGCCGCTCGAGCACGCCCTGCTTGTGGAAGCCGAATTCCTGCACGAGGGCGGAGTGCCGCACGAACACCTCGAGCACGCCGCGCCGAACGAGGCCGGGCTGCGACTGCCCGCGAAACGCCTCGGGACACGCCTGTCTCCAGGCCTCGGCGAGGCCGTCGGCCGCCCGCTCCTCGGCATAGCCCGACCGCGCGAGCAGGCGGGACATCACCCTGCCGATAGGCAGCGGACCCGATGACGGCGCGGGGCGGGGCGGGATTCGTGCCATGCACACCTGCTCGAGCATTCAGTCGGCCGCCAGCGGCATGATGACGTAGCCGTAGCCGTCCTCGGTGCGACAGACGCAGGCGCTCTGCGAGTCGGTGAGTTCGACCGTCACGGCCGTGCCGCCGTCGAGCACGCGGAGGAACTCGCTGACGAACCGGGGATCGAGCTTGATGCGCAGGGTCGGTCCGGCATGATCGATCGGCAGCTCGATCCGGCTCTCGCCACTCTCCGCCGACCGGCCCGAGACGATCAGCTGCCCCGGCTCGAACGTGAAGTCGACTCCCTTCGACTGCTCACTCGTGACGATCGCCGCCTGCCGCACGGCACCGAGGAACGGACCGGCGACCAGGCCGATGCGGGTCGCCTCGGGCCGCTCCGGAAACACGTCGCGCCACCGCGGAAAGCGCCCCTCCACGAGCCGCGCCGAGATCGTGGTCGGACCCGACGCGACGAGGATCTCGCTCTGCCGCACCGCGACCCGCACCGGCACGTCCGCCGCACCGAGGCAGCGTTCGACGAGCTGCATCGCCTTGGCCGGCACGATCGGCTGGGAATCCGCCGTCGGACCGCCGGCGCCCTGCGTCACCGCCGGCCCCTCCATCTTCGCCAGCCGACGGCCGTCGGTGCCGACCGCGATGACGCCCGCCGCACCGAGTTCCACGAGCACGCCGCCGAGCGCGTAGCGGCTCGACTCGCTGTCCGTCGCGAACACCGTGCGTCGCACGAGCTCGCGCACGAGCGGTGCCGCCATCTCGTAGCAGGGCGATCCGGGAAACGCCGACACCGACGGGAACTCGAGCGGGTCTTCGGCGGGAAGCCGAAAGGAACTGCGCGGAGCCTTGACGACGGCCGCACTGCCGTCGGAGTGGATGTCGAACACCGTGCCCGCCGCGCTCTCGCGGAGGATCGCCGTGAGCCGCCCACTGGGCAGGAGCACCGCGCCCGGCGCGGACACCTCGACGCCCTCCACCTCGATCCGGATGCCCACCTCGAGATCGGTGGCGGACAGCACCACGCCCTCGCGGGTCGCCTCGAGCTTCACGTTCGTGAGGACGGGCTTCGGAGATCGTGCCGGCACGACCGCCGATGCGGACTGCAGCGCCGCCAGCAGGGGCTCTCTCGGGCACCGAACGTTCATGGACGCGTCGTCCCTCCCGGGCGGATCACGGCGGGCCGCCGTCACGGACGGGGCGTTCGCCGAATCCCCGATCATACCCGAAAGATGGGGCGATTGAATGCCCCGGCAGCTCGTGCATCCTGGCCGACGCTCCGCCCTTTCTGATCCGATTCATGAATTGAAAAGAGAGGGATAGCAGGATGCGGACAGGAAGATGAGGAACAGGAGGACCCACCCCGCGATGACAGGTCACGGGCACGGCACGGGCATGCCGGTCGAACGGAGACGTCGTGCCGCCCCGATTTTTCCGTGGTGCAGCGAGGCCGTCGAAGCCACCCGGCCCGGAGACGCGGTGGTGGAAATCCTGACGGTCTCGTGTCGTGGTCGTGATCGGCCCGTGTATGTCCTCCTGCCGCTCGGTCGCCGGTGTGCCGCAATGGATGTCGCGATGCGCGTCGGGCTCTTGCCTGTCACGCGGTCGATCGGCGGCGGGGCGTGCGTCGGGTGGAATGTCGTCTCGTCCGACGCGGCGTTCCTGTGGCCGGATCGACAGTCTGCCGACACCGAGTGTCACTGGAACCCGGGGCGGCGGCGAGTGAACGGGAAAGGTGCGCGAGGTCGGCGGCGAATGCCGGATCCCGCGAGAGTCTCCTCTCGATGACGCGCACGCCGTGGAGCACCGTCGTGTGGTCGCGGCCACCGCAGGCATGGCCGATCGCGTAGAGGCTCTGGTCGGTGAGGTGCCGCGCGAGGTACATCGCGATGCTCCTCGCCTCGGCGACCGCGCGGCACCGTGACGGACCGACGAGATCACCGGTCGTGAGATCGTGGTGGCGGGCGACGGCGGTCAGCAGGCGGCGCAGGGAGAGGGCCGGGCCCGCGGGTGCCGGGCCGGGCGCGCACACGGGCGTCGGCACGTGCACGACCAGACCGCCGCACAGGCGCGACGTCAGCGCGGGCTCGAGGTCGCTCAGCATCGGGTGCGTCGCGAGCGTCAGGCAGAAGGCCGTGCCGGAATCGACGGCGGCGTCGAAGAGCTGGATGAACGCGTGCTGGAACCCCGGCGGTCCGATCTGGTCGATCCCCTCGATGAGGCAGCGCGGCGATGCCGCAAGACGGCTGTGAAGCGCGCCGAGGCGGTCGGAGCGGAGTGCGACCCCGATCGCCCGTCCGAGCTCCGGGCCGGTCCAATGCGTCAGCGACGCACCGGCCGCGTCAGGCTCCCCGGCGGTCGCGTCCGGGAGCAGGCGTCGGACGACATCCGGCCGTGGCGAGACGATGACGAGCGGACCGAGCCGACCAGGCGGATCGCTGCATCCCTCCCCAGCGAACCGTCGCAGCGCGAAATCGACGAGCGTTTCCGCGGTTGGCCGCTCGGCGGCGGCGAGGCGTCGTTGTGCAGGGAGGGCGGCGTGCAGGGCACGGACCGATCGGGATGCGGACGCGGCCATGGGCACACCACCCCTGCCGACTCCGGCGTCCCTGCCGCGGATCTGCGAACCGGCGGAGAATAGCCGCGTCGGCCGGCGTCGGAAAGGGTCGTGTGTCCTCGTCGCACGGTGACCCTTTCGCCACGTGGCGGCGTCAGGTCGCGCCGTGCCCGTTGGCGCGGGCGCAGCGGTGCAGCACGTCCGCGAGGCGGCTGCCGACCTGTTCGACGTCGGGCGGTCGCGTGTCGCGCCCGAGGCTGAACCGCACCGCCGAGCGAGTGACCGCTTCCTCCAGGCCCGCCGCCACGAGCGCGGGCGATGGCTCGCTCGAACCACTCGCGCAGGCCGTGCCGGTCGCCAGGCACACGCCCGCGAGGTCGGCCGCGATGACGAGCGTCTGGCGATCGACGCCCGGGAAGGCGATCGTCGTGATGTGTGCCACGCGTCGCGCCGTCTCCGCGACGATCACGGCCCGCAGGCCTGACGCTGCGGCAGCCGCCTGGATCGCCGTCTCGAGCCGCGTGCGGAGGTCCGTGATCCGGGCCGTTTCCGCCGCGCGTTCCGCCACCGCCAATTCGAGGGCCCGGGCGAACCCCACCGCGAGCACCACCGCCTCGGTTCCACCCCGGAGGCCCTCCTCCTGCGGTCCCGACACCACCGGCTCGAGGCCGCTGCCTCGGCGCACGAGCAGGCCGCCGATGCCCCGCGGACCGCCGAACTTGTGCGGCGCAAGCGTGAGCGTCGCGGCGGGCAGCCGGGACAGGTCGACGGGCAGGTAGGCGATCGCCTGCGTCGCATCCACGTGCACGGCGAGCCCGGGCGTGCGGGCGACGAGATGGGCGACGGCCGCCATGTCCTCCACCGCGCCCGTCTGGCCGCATGCGAGCGTCGTCGACAGGATGCGTCTCCCGCCCGTCGCGTCGGGCAGGAGGTCTGAAAGATCGGCGGGCAGGGCGAGCGTGGCGTCGGTTCGCAGGGGTATCTGGACCGCCGACCACCCGCCGCGCCGCGCGAGCATGTCCGTGGCCGCCCGGATGCTGCCGTGGTCGCGGGCCGAAGAGAGGATCGTCCCGCCCCCACTCCCCGCGAGGCCGACGATGCCGAGGACGTTGGCCTCCGTCGCCCCACCGGTGAAGACGAGTTGGTCACGCGCCCCGCCGACCACCCGGGCCCCGAGCAGCGTGAGGATCCGTTCGCGACAGTCCTCGAGCACGCGTCTCGCGTCGCGTCCGGCCGCGTGCAGGCTCGACGGGTTCGCGAAGGCCCGGACGGCCGCCTCGCGCATCGCCTCGTCGACCTCGGGCCGCACGCGGGTCGCCGCGGCATGGTCGAGATAGATCACGGCGGAGGGGTCGGCTGCCATGGGGGCATCATGGCTCACGCCCCCGTGGTGGATGCGAGGAACCGTTCGATGCGATCGAGACCGGTGGCGAGCCGTTCCTCGGAGGCCGCGAAGGACATCCGCACATGGCCCTCGGCGCCGAAGGCGCTCCCCGCCACGGTCGCGACCTGTTCACGATCGAGCAGGGCCGTGCACCACTCGAGGCTCGTGCCGATGCCATGCCGGCGCGACCGCTCGAGCGGCGCCCGGATGTCGCAGAAGGCATAGAAGGCGCCGCCGATCGTGGGCACCCGCACGCCCGGCATCCGGGCCAGCCGGCCGACCACGTAGTCGCGTCGGCGCTGGAACTCCCGGCACATGTCGGCCACGCAGGCCTGTGGCCCCTCGAGGGCCGCCAGAGCGGCGTGCTGGCTGACGCTCGAGGGGTTGCTCGTCTCCTGGCTCTGCAGGTTGCCGATCGCGCGGGCGAGCGGCTCGGGGGAGATCGTCCACCCGATCCGCCAGCCCGTCATCGAGTAGGTCTTGCTCACGCCGGCCACGACGACGGTGCGCGCGGCGAGGCCTGGCCGCAGCGTGGGGAACGAGACCGCGCGGCGGCCGTCGAACACGAGCTGGTCGTAGATCTCGTCCGCCACGACCGCGAGATCGGCCTGGATGGCGACGTCGGCGAGGGCACCGAGTTCGTCGGGCGTGTAGACGACGCCCGTCGGGTTGCTCGGGGAACAGAGCAGCAGCATCCGCGTGCGCGGCGTCAGGGCGGACCGGAGGCCGTCGGGCGAGAGCTTGAAATCGTCCTCGATCCCGGTCTCGACGAGCACGGGCCTCGCGCCCGTCAGCTTCACGAGTTCCGCGTAGCTCACCCAGTAGGGCGTGGGCACGACGACCTCGTCGCCGGGATCGAGCAGCGCGGTGAAGACGTTGTGGAGGGCGTGCTTGGCACCATTGGAGACGACGACCTGGGCCGCGGTGGTGGCGAGACCAGAGCGCCGGGCGAAGTCCGCGGCGACGGCCTGCCGCAGCGCCGGAATCCCGGCGGCCGGCGTGTACTTCGTCTTCCCGGCACGGATCGCCGCCTCCGCCGCCTGACAGATGTGGGGCGGCGTGGGGAAGTCGGGCTCGCCGACGGAGAGGTCGACAACGTCGTGTCCGGCAGCGGCCATCTGGGCGGCCTTGGCCGCCATCGCGAGCGTGGCTGAGGGCTCCAGCGCGTGCATGCGACTGGCCAGCCGGAGGCTGTGTGACGACTCCATCGGGGTGTGGTGCGGCTCCTCGGGACGTGGTGAAGCGTGGGAGGTCTGCTGGCGGCGACGATGATACCGCGCGAATGTCGCGCGACCCTCGGCATGGCGCCGCACGACGTCGCGCATCGCGCGCGGTGGCTCCACCGGAGCACGGTGCGGGGAAAAAGCCCGGATCCACCGCCGATTTTTTTCGTGACTTCTCTTGACAGTTTTCCACGCCGGCGACCACAACCAAACCATCACGGCTCGAACAGGGCGCGTTTCGACGTGCACGAGCGGGTCGTGATACCGTCGTCCGGACCTTGGAGGACACCCCGAGGGCCGGGCGTGTGATGCGTGTTCGGGTGTCCGATGGAAGGAGCCACATCGATGGCCAAGAAGAAGAAGAAGGCTGCCAAGAAGGTCGCCAAGAAGAAGACCAAGAAGAAGGGCCACGGCTGAGTCCCTTCGTGAGGAGCCCGTCCGCGGGTTTCTCGCGAAGCCGCGTTCGCGGCGTGCCGCGGACGCGTGAGCCGACCGGTCCTCCGCTCGCGGAGGACCGAGGGCCGACCAGGCAGCCTTCTGTCCCGCGTTCCCGCCGCCGCAAGGGGGAGGAGGACGCGGGGAGGCCACGCGATCAGACGAGAAAGGCCGGCCCGGGCACTTGGGCGCCCGGGCCGGCCTGATTTTTTTCGCCGGGCCCTGCGCCGTGGGAGCATGGCGTGCGACAGGGGCAAGCCATCGATGTCAGACGTTCCACCCGCCTCCGCACCCGGCGCGGCCACGCCCAGCGCCGCGGCCATGGACTGGTTCCTGCTGGCGACCTGCCGGGGGGGCGCGGAAGCAGCCCTCGCCGCCCGGCAGGAGGCGGTCCTTCCGAGCCTGCGCCGCGGCGCGTGGCGGCGCGGGATCGTCACCTTCCGCGTGCCGTCGGGTGAGCCGACCGATGCATTCGAGCACGACCTGATCTTCGCCCGCGCCTGCGTGCGGTCGCTCGGGCAGGTCGGCGGTGACAGCGATGAGGCGCGGGCCGCTGCGACCGCGGCCCTCGCGGGCCCGGCACCGTGGCGGGCGGTGCATGTCTGGCCGCGCGACGGGAAGGTGGAGGCCGACGTCGCGTCGATCGCGCGACGGCTCGGCGACGCGCTCGGTGTGGCGGATGCGGGCGGGGTCGCGCGTCCGGGCGACCTCGTGCTCGACTGCGTGGTCGATTCGGCTGAGCGGTGGTGGATCGGCCGTCATCGGGCCACGGTGCCGCCGACGACGTGGCCCGGCGGCATCGCCCCGTCGGTCCTGCCGGAGGGCACGGTGTCGCGGGCGTGGCTCAAGCTCGACGAGGCGATCGCCGTGTTTTCCCTGCGGCTCGAGCCGGGGCAACGCGCGATCGAACTCGGGGCCGCTCCGGGAGGCGCCTGCCAGCGCCTGCTCGCCGCCGGCCTCGATGTCGTGGGGATCGATCCGGCCGTCGTCGATGCCCGCGTCGCCGCGCACCCCCGCTTTCGTCAATTGCGGATGCGGGCCCGGGACGTGAAGCGACGGGCGTTCCGCGGCTGTGACTGGCTGGTGTGCGACATGAACATCGACCCGACGAGCACGATGGCGGCACTCGAGCGGATCCTGACGACGCCGGGCGTGCGGCCGGTGGGCGTGATCGCGACCCTCAAGCTGCCGGAGTGGTCCCGTGCCGAGGCCCTGCCTGGCTGGCTCGACTCGTTCGCGGCATGGGGCTACACGCCACGGGCGCGGCAGCTCTCGACCGGAGGTCGCGAGGTCTGCGTGGCGGCCCTGCGGCGCGCGGGCCGGCAGGCCGGCCCTGGCGTCACGTCCCGCGCCACACCTCGTCCGCGGCGGTGAGACTGCCGGAGGCGAACCGCCTCAGGCCTGCGGGCGTGTCGAGGACGAGGCTCCCGTCGCTCATGATCCCGCTGCAGAGGCCCTCGTACCCGCCGCCACCGAGATGCAGCGTCACGCGATGGCCGGTGAGGCTGCACCAGGGGCGGTACCGCTCGACGAGTGCGGCCGGGTCGGCGGCGAGCAGGTCGAGGAGTGCGCGGAGTCGCGGCAGGAACGCCGCGAGGACGGAGGTGCGCCCGAGGGGACGGCCGAGGACATCGGGTATGGTGACCAGTCGCGCGCGCAGCGCGGGGGGCGCGTCGAGCGCGCGGCCGGCGGTGTTGACGCCGATGCCGAAGATCGCGCGGCCGTCGGCCACGGCCTCGACGAGGATGCCGGCGAGCTTCCTGCCGCCGACCTCGATGTCGTTGGGCCAGCGCACGCGTGGGCCGAGCGCTGGCTCGAGCGCGTCGAGTGCCTCGGCCAGTGCGATGCCGCACGCGAGGGACCACGTCGGGGGCGGGCCTCCGGTGCCGGCCCGTGCAACGACGAGGCTCGCGGCCAGGCTGTCGGGCGCGTGCCACCAGCGGGCACCCTGCCGACCGCGGCCGAGCGACTGCCGGTCGGCAACGACGACGGCCGGCAGGCACGGTGACGGCTCCGCAGCGACCCGCCGCGCTTCGTCCATCGTCGAATCGATCTCGGCGCGGTGGATCACCGTCGCATACCCAGCCTGGCGAAGCACCGCAGCATCGATGGGATCGGCACTTGTGGCAGGGTGAGCAGACGGCGCATGCATGGCGACGCGGGTCATCCAGACGTGGGACGTGCCGGGGATCGCCCTGGCCGGGCGGCGGGATGCTGCATTTATACGGCGGGAGGCTGGCCTCCCGCGGCGCTCGGTGTCGCATCGGGGGCATCCGCCGGCGGGCGGGCCGCCCCCGCACTTGACCGTGGTCGGCCGCGCGCGGTACCCCCCGTCCGGCTCCGCCGATTCCGGCCCGGATGCCGCCGCTCGCCGTCGGTCAGTCCCCGTCGGCGGTCGTCCCGCGGACGCGGCGTGGTCATGTCGGAGTGTGCGCCGATGCGGTGCCTTCTCATCGTCCTGCTCGCGGTCTTCGCGGCCGTCCCAGCGGCCCTCGGTCAGACCGCCGTGCTCCCGCCGCCGGCTGGATCGTCCCTCGATCGCCTCGCGCAGGCCTTCCCACCCGGCACAGGACTCGCGCCTCCACCCGCGGGCTGGGATCCCTACGCGCCGCAGGCCGGTCAGGTCTTCCCGGCCCCGAACGCGGCCTCCCCGTCGATGTGGGCGCCATCCGGGATCAACGGGCAGCCGGGCTATCCGGGCTCATCGACGGCGACGCCGTGGGTGGTGCCGACGCAGGGCACCGGCGGCTCGGCGTCCCTCGTGCCGCCGGGAGCCCCGCCCCAGCCGTCGACCTTCCAGCAGACGTTCTCGCAGACCATGCACGTCTACCAGGGCGTGCGCGGCAGCTGGGCCTACCTGCTCGGCGATGGCGAGGGCACGCGGGTCGCCGTCAACGAGCTCGACACGACCGCGACCTTCGCGCTGCCGTTCTTCCACAACTCGCCCGCCAATCTCAACCATGCGCCGCTCCTGATCACGCCCGGATTCGGACTGCAGCTCTGGGACGGTCCGCAGACGACGACGACGATGCGCGCCGACCTGCCCCCGAACACGTACGACGTGTTCATCGACACGGCGTGGAATCCGCAGTTCACGCCGCTCTTCGGCGCCGAGCTCGGGGTGCGCGTGGGGATCTTTACGAACTGGGACGTGTTCGTGACGGACAGCTGGCGCATCATGGGCCGCGCGATCGGCACGCTCCGGATGACGCCCACGTGGCAGGGCAAGCTCGGCGTCATCTACCTCGACCGCAACCAGGTGAAGATCCTGCCCGCGGTGGGTTTCACGTGGACGCCCAGCGCCGATGCTCGCTACGACATTTTCTTCCCCGCGCCGAAGGCCTCGAAGCGCCTCTGGAACACCGGGAAGCATGACTGGTGGGGTTACGTGGCGGGCGAGTATGGAGGGGGCGCCTGGACGTTTCGCCGCAATTCGAACGGCTTCACCGGCATCTCGCCGTTCGACTACAACGACATCCGCGTGGTGCTCGGCACCGAGTTCGTCCCGCGCTCGCCCACGGGGCTCGCGGGGAACTTCGAGGTGGGCTACGTCTTCTACCGGCAGCTCTATTACGTGAGCGGCCCGCCGCACATCCAGGACCTGCCGAGCACGATCATGTTCCGCTTCGGGCTGTCGTACTGATGGTGGCGCAGCCTGTCCGTGCATGGGGTCGGTCGTGCCCTGGTCATGTCTCCGGACGTTCGCTTCGGCCCTCCGGGCCTTCGTTCACTGCATGTCCGCGGCGCTCCGGCATCCATGCCTCCGCTTGCTTCCATAGCCCGGGGACATGACCAGGGCACGACCTTCCTGGACGGCCACCACGACGACCGAGTGCACAAGGCCATGGATCGTGTCCTGAAGCTCGTGAGACTGCTCGCGGTCGTGGCGATCGTCGCCCTGCGCGCGGTGCATGCCGCGGACGAGGTCGCGCCGCTGCCGCGCGGGGAGCGTGGACCAGGTCGCGACGGGGATGGGGTCGTGCCCCTGCCGCCGATCGACCAGGGATTCTTCGAGCGGATTCGCCTCGCCGCGCTCGGCGATCCACAGGACCTGACCGAGCCGCTCCTGCCGGACGACGTCGCGCCGCCGGGACAGCCACCTCAGGAGTTCGAGCCCCCTGCCGGCCGCAAGCTGCCGCCCGGTGCGAAGCCGGGTGCGCTGCAGCAGGCGATCGTCACCCTCACCGAACTCCCGCGGCTCGGAGCCAACGGACTCGGGCTCTCGACGATCGATACGAGCGTCACGATCGGGCTGCCCGCTCCGACGGTCGATTCGCCGCTGCTCGTCACGTCGGGCTTCGGCACGACGTTCGTCGACGAGGTGGCCGGCCCGGGCGATCCGGGCCTGCCCGCGCAGCTGTCCGAGGCGTGGCTGCAGGCCCGCTGGCTCCGCAAGGTGGGCCGGCGACTCGGCGTCGATCTCGCGGTCTCGCCGGGCTGGTACTCCGACCTCGTCGCGGACATCCCGCAGGCACTGCGGATCACGGGCCACGGCTTCGGCGCGTGGGAGGCGCGCGACGACCTCAGGATCGTGGCGGGTGTGATCTACCTCGACCGCTACGACGTCAATCTCCTGCCGGCCGGTGGCGTCCTGTGGACGCCGGGCGAGGATCGGCGGTTCGAGCTGATCTTCCCGCGGCCGCGGCTCGCCTGGAGGGTCGCGGAAACCGCGCACGCCGCGCAGTGGGCCTACGTCGCCGGGGAGTTCGGCGGCAACCAGTGGGCGGTGCGTCGCGACAGCGGCGTCGAGGACGTCGTGGTCTACCACGACTACCGGCTGCTCGTGGGCTGGGAACGCCGCCCTGCCGACCTCGGTGCGAGCTGGCGCGTGGAGACCGGCTGGGTCACCGGCCGGCTCGTCGAGTACTACCTCACCGACTCCGGTGCGGTGCGGCCGTCCGACACGTTTCTCGTGCGGGCGGGGCTGTGGTACTGACGCGACGCCGCGTCAGTCGCACTGCTCGCAGGTGCCCTTGAGGAGTACCTCGCTCACCGAGCGGATGCCACGGCGCCGACTCCCCGTCACGTCGGTCTTCTTCACGGACCCGCCCGCCGGTTTGGCACCGGGCTTCGGTGTGATCGCGACGTCGACATCGTCGAGGCACGAGACCTCGCCGCACGAGGTGCAGAGAAAGTGCGGGTGTTCCGCGACGCCACCGTGTCGCATCTCGAACCGCCAGACGTGGTCGCCGAGCTCGACGCGCGAAAAGATCTTCGCCTCGGTGAGCTCGGTCAGGTTGCGATAGATCGTGGCGCGGTCGAAGCCGCGGTCAGCGAGGGCATCGGCCACCTCGGCGTGGGTCCGCGGACCGCCCACCGCCCTGATGTGCTCGAGCACGGCGACCCGGGCCGGGGTACACCGCAGCCGGGCCTGGCGCAGCAGGCTGCGAGCGGCGTCCGACGGCTGTTTCTTGGGCGCTCCCACGACCCGAGTGTACCACCGCGCATACGGCGTGCGTCACGCGGTGGCCGCAGGCGGTCAGGTGGCGGCGACCCCGGCCAGCACGTCACACACCGCCGCCATGAAGGCGGGCAGGTCGGCGGGTCGGCGGCTCGAGACGAAGTGCCGGTCGACCACCACGGGCTCGTCTGACCAGATCGCACCGGCGTTGATCAGGTCGTCCTTGATTCCCGGGCTGCCGGTGACCCGGACGCCACGATAGACGCCCGCGGATATCGGGATCCATCCGCCATGGCAGATCGCCGCCACGAGCCTGCCCTGCGAGGCGAAGGCGCGCACGACTGCGAGCACCTTGGGGTCGCGCCTCAGCGCGTCGGGCATCCACCCGCCTGGGATGACGATGCCGTGGAAGTCGGCCGCCTCCATGTCGGCCAGGCAGGCGTCGCTCGGGCAGGGATAGCCGTGCTTTCCTCGGTAGGTGCGGCCCGCCAGCATCCCGGCGACCGTCACGTGCCCCCCCGCTTCCTCGATCCTGAGCTTCGGGTACCAGAGCTCGAGATCCTCGTAATCGTCCCCCACGAGCGTGAGGACGCGGACTCCGTCGAGCGGCCGGTGGGCTGCCATCGAGCCCGTGAACGAAGGTGGGAACGAACCTGGGAACGAACCTGGGAACGAGGCGGTCATGGCTGGTGCTCCTGCCGGCGTGGCGTGAGGGGGTGGTCGATCTCGCTCGGGCGTTCTGGCCGGTCACGTTTCGGTCCGTCGCGACCATTGTCGCAGGCGGGCAGCACGCAGACGACGACACCCCCTCGCGAGAGCGGATCGGCCGATCGGCCCGGCCCGACACCGAGAGGCTGTTTCAGGCGGCTTTTTCGCCCACCGGCGCTGTTCCGGGGGACGACCCTTGACTCACCGGACCCTCACGCTACATTCACGCCCCGGCCCACAGGAAGGGGTCGTGGCTCCGGCAACCACAACATCTTGCGATAGCACGCAGACGGACCTGCTTTCTCGAGATCGCCCGGGCTTCCGCCCGCACCGTCACCGGACCCCGACCCATGTCCTTCTGGAGGAAGCGGTCTTCCGCAGCCGATGGTTGAGGAAAACCTATACGCAAGTATAGTTTGAGAGTCCAACAGAGTCCGACACGCGAACGTCCCGAACGGAGGATGAACAGGATGACGCCCCACGACGCCTCGGCCACGCTGCCCGCGAATCCGGTCTCCTCGCAGGCTGCGGCCGGTTCCCGCGGGCCGGCGGCGGGCCGGACGCCCCTCGACGTGCGCCCCACGTTCTGTCCGGTCGACGTCGACAGCCCGTTCGACACCACGGAATGGGAGCTGCGCACCGCGGCGATCAAGGGGGAGGATGGCAAGGTCCTCTTCGAGCAGCCCGCCTGTGAGATTCCGGCCGCCTGGAGCCAGCTGGCGACGAACGTCGTCGTGAGCAAGTACTTCTACGGAGAGATCCACACGCCGGAGCGGGAGCACTCCGTCAAGCAGCTCGTCCACCGCGTGGCGCGCACGATCGCCGACTGGGGCATCCGCGACGGCTACTTCCGCACGAAGGCTGACGGCGAGCACTTCTACCGCGACCTGGCCTGGCTCTGCGTCCACCAGCACGGCGCCTTCAATTCGCCGGTGTGGTTCAACGTCGGCCTGCACGACCAGTACGGCGTGAAGGGCGCCCCGTGCAACTGGCGCTGGAACGAGGCCACCCGCGACGTGGTGATGCCTGACAACCCCTACGAGTATCCGCAGGGCAGCGCCTGTTTCATTCAGAGTGTCAAGGACACGATGGAAGACATCATGGAGCTCGCGCGGAGCGAGGCGATGCTCTTCAAGTTCGGCTCGGGCACCGGCACCGACCTCTCCACGCTGCGGAGCCAGCGCGAGAAGCTCGCGGGGGGTGGCAAGCCCTCGGGCCCGCTGTCGTTCATGCGGGTCTACGACCAGGTCGCCGCGGTGGTGAAGAGCGGGGGCAAGACGCGGCGTGCCGCGAAGATGCAGTCGCTCAAGGTGCATCACCCCGACATCATGGAGTTCATCGAGTGCAAGGCGAAGGAGGAGAAGAAGGCGCGGGTGCTCATCGAAAAGGGGGGCTACGACGCCAACTTCAACGGCGAGGCCTACGCGTCGATCCTCTTCCAAAACGCCAACCTCTCGGTGCGCGTCACCGACGAGTTCATGGAGGCCGTCGAGCGCAACGACACCTGGACCACCCGTTGGGTCACCGACTCGGCGAAGGCGGGGCCGAGCTTCAAGGCCCGAGACGTGCTCGGCCGGATGGCGGAGTGCGCCTGGCAGTGCGGGGATCCCGGGGTGCAGTACGACACGACCATCAACCGCTGGCACACCTGCCCCAACTCGGGGCGGATCAACGCGAGCAATCCGTGCAGCGAGTACATGTTCCTCGACGACACGGCGTGCAACCTCGCGAGCGTGAACCTCATGAAGTTCCGCAAGCCCGACGGCGTCTTTGACGTCGAGCGGTTCGCCGCCGCCTGCCGGATCTTCTTCGTCGCGCAGGAGATCCTCGTGGACCACGCGAGCTATCCCACGGAGCGGATCGCCCGCAACAGCCACCTCTTCCGGCCGCTGGGCCTCGGCTACTCGAACCTCGGCAGCCTGCTCATGGCGGAGGGGCTCGCGTACGACAGTGCGGCCGGTCGGGGTCTCTGCGGAGCCCTGACGGCACTGCTGCACGGAGCCGCCAACCGCACCAGTGCGGAGCTTGCCGCCGCCGTCGGTCCCTTCGAGGGCTTCGCCGCCAATCGCGAGCCGATGCTCCAGGTGATGCAGATGCATCGCGACGCGGTGGAGCAGATCGACGCCGCCTGCCCGCGGTACCTCCACGACGCCGCACGGCGGATGTGGGACGAGGTGCTGGCCGGCGGTCGGCAGCACGGGTACCGCAACGCCCAGGCCACGGTGCTCGCGCCGACCGGCACCATCAGCTTCCTGATGGACTGCGACACGACCGGCATCGAGCCCGACATCGCGCTCGTGAAGTACAAGCAGCTCGCCGGTGGCGGGATGCTCAAGATCGTGAATCAGACCGTCCCGTTGGCCCTGCGGACGCTCGGCTACCAGGAGCCCGCGATCGAGGCGATCCTCGCCTTCATCGACAAGAACGACACGATCGAGGGGGCGCCCGGGCTGCGGAGCGAGCATCTGCCCGTCTTCGACTGCGCCTTCAAGCCTCGCCTCGGCGAGCGCAGCATCGCGTGGGAGGCCCACGTGAAGATGATGGCCGCCGCCCAACCGTTCCTCTCCGGTGCCATCTCCAAGACGGTGAACATGCCGCGGGAGACGACGCCGGAGGACATCGCCAGGGCCTATGCCGAGGGCTGGCGACTCGGCCTGAAGGCGCTGGCCATCTACCGCGACGGCTCGAAGGAGAGCCAGCCCCTCTCCACGAGCACCGAGGGAGACAAGGCCGCGGCGAAGGTGACGCCCGCGCCACGGCGGGAGCGGCTCCCCGACACGCGTCGCAGCGTGACGCACAAGTTCAACGTCGGCGGTCACGAGGGCTACATCACCGTCGGGCTCTACGACGACGGCCGGCCGGGCGAACTCTTCATCACGATGGCGAAGGAGGGCAGCACGATC
>CAIWZS010000493.1 GCA_903917235.1 uncultured Planctomycetaceae bacterium
AACGGACCGAAGCCCGAGTCGATCGGCTCGTCGGCGGCAGACTTCGACGCGACCTTGATCAGCTCCGGGTAGAGCGTCTCCGGGCCCTGATCGACGACCGGCCAGCGCACCTCGCCGTCTGCGTACTTCTGATCGAACTCCACGAACTTGATCTCCACCTGACGCCGGCCGAACGGCGCCGGCACACCGACGACGTACACCCGAATCCCCATGCGCCGGCAGTACTCGGCCGTCTCGTCGGCCAACTGCTCGTCGTTGCCGACCTCATCCGTGAAGACCACGACCATCACGTTCCGGCCCGCACGCACCTCCTGGGCCTTCCGCGCCGCGGAGCGCACCGCCGTAAACGTGAGTTCGACGCCCGAGTCATCGATCGGGATCGATTCGATCGCGTCGACGACCGCCTGGCCATCTCGCGTCGGTCGGTCGATCACCGGGTTGACGCGGTCGCCGTACGCGTAGATGAGGTGAAACAGATCCGACCGCCGCCGCGACCCGGAGGCGTCGAGCTCCTCGAGGACGCGGGTGAGCCGTGAGGCGATGTCGCGCCGCTGTCCGGCGAGGCTCACGGACTGGTCGAAGACCCAAAACACCACGGTGTCCTTCTTGTCCAGCGACGCCGCGATCTCGAGGGTCAGACGATCGACCGCTCCACTTGCTCCGTCGGTGCCCACCGCTGAATCGCCGCGAATCTTGAGCGACGTGTCGAGCGCGAGGGCCACCGGCATGATTTCTTCCATCAGCTCGATGTGCACGTCGGAATCGACGATCTCCGGCGTGTCGACCGCGACGAGCGGGACGTCCGCGATCACCGGAGCGAGCGATTCGGCGACGGCCTCGCCGCCGTTGCTGTTGGCACCGACCTGGTCGGATGCCTCGACCTCGACGGCGATCGCCTCCGGCTCGAACAGCTCCAGCTCCTCGACCACGGGCTGCTCGATCGCGATGGCCGCGGGCGGCCGCTGGGCCGGGGGCACGACCACCATGGCCAGAAGCATCAGGACGGCGACGTGGACGAACATGCTCACCAGCCACGCCGGCGTTTCGGCGTCGCCCAGAAAGCCCTCGTCCCCCACGATCTCGTCCCACCAACCCCCGGTCACATCGGCAGAATCGACTGCTGACATGGCAAAGCCGTCCTTTTACGACGAAGATCGTCGGACGCCACGGACCCCTGGATCCGGACGGTTTCTCCCGTTCGAAAGCCTCTGTATTCTAATCGGTCAGGGCGAGGCACGCGACCAGAATTCCGAGGGAAGGTGAGGGATGACTGGATCAAACGGGGATCGGCACCGCACGGGGACCGAGGTTTGGTGGGCCTGTGTCCTGCTCGCCACGACCGTGGGAGGGTTCCCGGCCCCCGTCCGCGGGCAGACCCCACCCCCGGTGCCTGCGGCGGAGACCCTGGAACTGCAGACCAGCGACGGGGTGCAGCTGAACGCCGCCTATTACCCGGCGGCGGCCGCAGCGCAGGGGGCGACCCCTCCGGCGGCACCGGTCGCGGTCCCCATCGTCATCCTCCTCCATGATCTGGGTGGCTCGAGTGAAACGGTCGCGGGGCTTGCCCTGGCCCTGCAGAAGCGAGGGATCGCCGTCGTCGCTCCCGATCTCCGCGGTCACGGCGGCAGCACCGAGCGATTGGGCGGCGGAGCGAGCCTCGACGCCAAGACCCTGAAGAAGCCGGACTTCGAAGCGATGATTCATTCCCGTGGCGGTCGCCTGCGGGAGCAGGCCGCCATGCGGGGAGACGTCGAGGCGATTCGCGGCTGGATCAGGGACATGGCCAGTCGCGGCGTGTTCGACATGAAGCGGTTGTTCCTGGTCGGCTCCGGTGTCGGGGCCGCCGTCGCGACGGGCTGGACCGTGGAAGATGCCGCCTGGCCCGATATCGCCAGCGGCCCGCAGGGCCGGGATGTGCGGGGCCTCGTGATGATCAGCCCCGCCTGGACGACACGCGGCTTCTCGATCTCACCGACCCTGTCCGCGGACGTCGTGAAGCGGGCGATCCCGATCCTCGTCATCGCCGCCGGCGGCGAAAAGGGCGAAGGTGAGAAGGATGCGGAGCGACTCTTCGAGCAGCTCAAGCGAGCCCGACCGGCGGAGTGGTACGAGCAGCTCTCCGACCAAAAGGCTCCCACGCCAAATCCCAAGAAAGCGGACAACGATCCAGCGACGCTCTTTTTTCTGGAACTCGCGACCACGGCCAAGGGTGACAGCCTCGCGACGCTCTCGGGCCCGAGCGGGGACGTGGCGGGGCTGATCGCCGGCTTCATGGCGACCGTGGCTCCCGCCGGCAAATGATCCGCTTGGGCGGCCGCACTTCGCTCCGGCCAACGTCACCGCGTTCCGAAGGCGGAGCGCGGCTCGATGGCGGCTCCGCCGACACTTTCGAAGGACCAGCGTGGCGGCATCCGAATCTCCAGGCCGATCGGGAGGAGTGCGGGATCGCGGATGATGTCCTGATTGGCCGCATAGATCGCCGCCGCGGCATGCGGGTGGCCGTAGAAGCGCGACGCGATCCCCGCCAGGTCATCACCATCCCGCACTCGATAGGTCGCAACCTCGGGGGAGGCTCCGACCGGCTCACGGGGAGCCGCAGGACCGAGATTCGTTGAGACGGCCGTGACCCTCCTCGCAGGGCCCGCCTCGTCCAGAAGCGGAGGCGGGGGCGTCTCGAGCGCCGAGCGGTAGGTCTGGCCCAGCGGAGGTGCCGGCTCCCACCCGATCGACCACGGCGGTGGGACGGGCGGAGCCGCCTGGGGCACGAACGCCGCGGGAGGCGCGGGCTGCCTGGGTTGCTCGGCGGGCGGCAGGGTGATGCCGGGCGACGACGCTGCAGCCGTCAAGCCGCCGGCGGCCGCCGCGCCGGGTGGCGTGAACGACACTCCGTCACCCGTACCAACTGCGTGGTCGAAGACCATGCCCGGGGTCGCGGGGGTGCCGCCTGGGGCGTGGACATGCAGGGAGGCGGCGTCCGCCAGACGTCGCGCGGCGGGCGCGGCCAGCGAAACACCGGCAGCGACGAAGGCGAGCCCAACGATCAACCGCAGCGTTCGCATCATGGGCATCGTCTCCGGAGCCGGGGCACTCTCCCCTCAACCATGCCGTGCCGCCGCCCGGCTCGCTGCGTCGACACACCGGATTGCCTGCCGTGTCTCCGGCTCTTCGCCGGTCGCGACCGCCCCAGTCCCGACAGAATGCGTGCGCCGCACGACCTGCGCAATCGCCACGCGCCCGCACGTGTCGGCCTGCAACACGCCGACTGCACGCCACGCCGACGCCGGGTCGCCTCAGCCTGCGGCGACCGGAGCTCCGGACCTCGCCGACTCGCCTGCGGTGCGGTACTGGAGCCAGAGCACGAAGGGGGCGGCGATGTAGACCGTGCTGTAGGTGCCGACGAGGATGCCCACGAGCATGGTGAAGGCGAAGGCATGGATGCCCTGGCCACCGAAAAGGTACAGGATGAGGGTCGCGAGGAACGCCGTGCCCGACGTGAGAATCGTGCGACTGAGCGTGACGTTGAGGGCGTCGTCCACCATGTCCGGTGTCACGAACCGGCTCTTGCCGCGAATCTCCCGCAGCCGGTCGAAGATCACGATCGTGTCGTTGATCGAGAACCCGACGATCGTGAGGAGCGCCGCGACCACGTCGAGGCTGATCTTGAAGTCATCGACGAGCGCCCATCCGAGGAACGGGGCCACGAAGTGGCTGAGGGCGAGGCAGGTCACCGCGACGAGCACGTCGTGGGCGAGCGCGACCACGGCCGCCAGCCCGAAGGCGACGTTCTGGAACCGCACCCAGACGTAGAGCACGATCATCGCGAGGCTCGCGAGCAGCGCGTAGACCGCCGTCACCTGCGTGTTGCCGGCGACCTTGCCGCCGATGCTGTTGGCCGACAGGTAGATGGGCGTGCCGTTGAGCTTCGCCGCCACCGCCTCGAGCACCGCACGGGTCGCCTCCGGATCGAGTGCGGTCGAAAGCGTCCACGTGCGCACGGGACGTGTGCGGCTCCCCGTCTCGGCCGACTCCAGCTCGAACGGGACGGCGGCATGGCCGGTCGCCGCGAACCCGGCCTCCAGTGTCGCTCGCAGCGTGTCCCGGCCGATCCGCTCGGGAAAGTCGAGCGCGGCGCTCGTCGTCAACGCCGTCGAGGCCGCCGCGGGCTCGGCCCCCTCCGCGGGCTTCGACGACACGATCTCGCCGAAGCCCATCGAGTAGGTCGCGAGGCGACCGGCGAACGCGCCGCGCAGCGTCTCCTCCACCCGCTCCTCGTCCTTGAGCGACGTGTCGATCTTGTACCGCGTGCCCGCGGGTGCGTCGCCCGCCGTCACGGCGCTGACCGCGACGTCCGGCAGTTCCGCGACAGACCGCCGCACGTCCGCGATGTCGAGCGGCTGATCGGCCTTGAAGGCCACCTGCACGCTCGTGCCTCCGGTGAAGTCGATGTCGAACAGGCCCTGCCCGCGGCTCCACGCCGCCGCGAGTCCGAGGAGGATGAACGCGATCGATGCGATGATCGCGGGCCGCATGTAGGCAACGAAGGGGAAGTTCGTGCGCCCGAACAGCTTCGCCATCGACAGCCGCGTGATCCAGCGATTCCGCTCCGCGAGGTCGAACGCGACACGGGAACAGAACACGGCCGTGAAGAGATTGAGCGTGAGGCCGAGAATGAGCGTCACGGCGAACCCCTTGAGCTGGTCGGTCCCGATCGCGAAGAGCACGACGCCGGTGATGACCGTCGTGAGGTTCGAGTCGAGGATCGTCGAGAAGGCCCTCGCGAAGCCGTTGCGGATCGCCATCCGCACCGCCGCGCCACGCTCGAGCTCCTCGCGCATCCGCTCGTAGATGAGGACGTTCGCGTCCACCGACATGCCCACCGAGAGCACGAGCCCGGCCAGGCCGGCGAGCGTGAACGCGGCCTTGATCGAGATCATCAGCGCCAGCACGAGCAGGATGTTGAGCAGCACGGCGAGGTCCGCGATGAACCCCGACGCGCGGTAGTAGAGGAGCATGAACGTCAGGACGACGATCGTCGCGAGCAGCATCGCCCTGGCCCCCGAGCGGATCGTGTCGGCACCCAGCTGCGGGCTGATCTTCTGCTCGCTGATCGGCTCGCTCTCGAGCGCCGCCGGCAGGCTCCCGGCGTTGAGCACCTCGACGAGAAAGTCGATGTCCGACTGCCGGAAGTTGCCGGTGATCTGTCCGCTCGACGAGATCGCGCTGCGGATCGTCGGGGCCGACTGCAGGACGTCGTCGAGGACGATGCCCAGTCGGCTCTCGAGGCGATTGGCCGGGTCCGGCACGTTCTGGCCGGTGAGCAGCCCGAACCGGGCGGCACCCCGGGAATTGAACGTGAAGTTCACCGCCGGGGAGAGGTTCTGGTCGAACCCGGCGCTCACCCGTCCGAGATCCCCGCCCGTCACGTCGAACCGGTCGAGCATGACGAGCACCTCGACGCGGCCGTCGATTTCGCGCGTCACGAGGCCACGCTGCTCCGACGGGTTCAACTTCCTGGTGTCGAGTTCGATCCAGCGGCCGACCGGCACGCCGCCCTGCACCACGTTCACACCCGCCGTGACGGCGGCGGCCTCGCGCACCTGCTGATGCCGGGGATCGTCCGGGTTCGCGACGATCCGAAACTCGAGCACGCCGGCGCTCGACACGATCCGCTTGATCAGGTCGACCTCGGACTGGTCGACTTCGGGAACGATGACCTCGATCTGGTCGAGACCGTAGCGGCGGACGGTGACCTCCTTCTGACCACCGGGATTGACCCGGCGACTGACCGCGCCGACGAGCTTGTCCATGTCGACCGGAGCGGCGCGGCCGACCACCGAATAGCGACGCTCGTTGGCCGCGGCAGCAGCCGTCGGAAGCGGGCGGAGGTCGGCGTTCTCCAGTTGCAGGGCCGCGATGGCCTGCAGCGCGGCCTCGCGTTCGCCGGCATCTTCCGTGGCGAGCCGCACCACGAGCGTGTCGCCCGAACCACGTTCGACGGTGCCCAGCCGGGACTCCGGCGTCAGGAGCACCTGCTCGAGTGCCACGATCGCGTCGTCGATGGCGGAACTCGACTCCCGTGCCGTGTCGACCTGGTAGACGAGGATCACGCCCCCCTTCAGATCGATGCCGAGCCGCGGTGGCCATCCGAGGCACACGACCGCGGCGCCGGCGGCGAGGGGGACGAGCACCGCCGCGATCCGCCCCCACATATCTCCAGCCCGCAGGCGTCGCGACACGAGCCACGCCAGCAGCGTCGGGCCGGCGACGGTCAGGAGCGCGAGGCCCCACACGCCCCAGGCCTCCCGCCACCACGGCACCACGGCCGTCGGGACATCGGTGGCGGCCTGACCGAACAGGCCGGCCGCAAACAGGAATCCGTTCATGCGTCGTCTCTCGTCGTGCCCTTGGCCTCCGCATCGCCGCCGCGGTCACCCACGACCCTGGCAATGCTCGACAGCGTCACGGTGATCCGTGCGGTGTCATCGATCTTGAGCGTCACGCGGTCCCCCTCGCGGTCCACATTGGCCACCGTGCCGTAGATGCCCGAGGCCGTCACGACGCGGTCGTTCTTCTTGAGACCCGCGAGCAGTTCCTGCTGCCGCCTCGCCTTCTCCCGTTCCGGCCTGAAGAGGAGCACGTAGGCCGCCAGCAGCACCAGCGCGATCGGCAGCATCTGCACGAGCGTCCGCAGGCCGTCCGGTGCCCCAGCCGGCGCGGCCTGCTGCGCCAGCGTCATGGCGACGCCCGGGCCCTGTGAAAACGACGTCTGGCTCGGGAGCGACGGCATGGCGAAACCCGGGAAAGCGAAGCGGCAGGCTGCCGGAAGCCCCGGAATGTAGTTCCCCCGGCGCACGGCGGACAAGGGTGAAGCCCGGGTGGCCCACGTCGAGCCCACTCGTCCGCGAGGCCGCGAGCGACGTTCAGGCCGTCGCAGGCGAGTCTCCGACCATGCGGCCGAGGAGATCGCGACTCGTCTCGGCGAGGCGTCCGGCCACGATCGCGTCGCGAAGCCGTCGGACGAGACGCTGGTAGAAGGTCAGGTTGTGGATCGAGGCGAGCACCGGCCCGAGCATCTCGCCGGCGAGAAAGAGGTGCCGCAGGTAGCTGCGGGAATGCCGACAGGCGACGCAGGGGCAGTCGGCCTCGAGAGGCGCCTGCTCCGCCGCGTGCCGGGCATTGCGGAGTCGAACCGGACCGTCGAACGTGTAGACAAGCGAGTTGCGGCCGCAGCGGGTGGGAAGCACGCAGTCGAACATGTCGATGCCGGCGACGACGGCAGCGACGATGTCCCATGGCTGGCCCACGCCCATGAGATAGCGGGGTCGGTCCGTCGGCAGATGCGGCACCGTCGCATGCAGCGTCGCCACCATCGCCTCGGGTCCCTCGCCCACGGACAACCCGCCCACCGCGTATCCGGGGAAGCCGATCTCGCAGAGTCGCGCGACGCTCTCGGCGCGAAGATCGGGCTCGAGCCCCCCCTGCACGATGCCGAACAACGCCTGGTCGGCCCGCTGGTGCGCCGCGCGACACCGCGCGGCCCAGCGGGCGCTCCGCAGCATCGCGTCGGCCACCGTGTCCCGCGGTGCGGGGAGGGCCACCACATGATCCATCTGCATCGCCACGTCGGCCCCGATACGCTCCTGGATCCGCATCGAGTTCTCCGGCGTGAACGCCGCGGGCGTGCCGTCGATGTGGGATCGGAAGAAGGCGCCCTCCTCCGTGACCCTCACCTGCTTCGCGAGGCTGAAGACCTGATAGCCGCCGGAGTCGGTGAGCGTCGGGCCCTGCCACCCCATGAACGCGGCCAGCCCGGCCGCCCGCTCGACCGTCTCCTCGCCCGGCCGGAGGTGGAGGTGGTAGGCATTGGAGAGAATCATGCCCGCGCCGGTCTCGGCCACGCCGCCGATATCGACCCCCTTGACCGTCGCGGCCGTCGCCACCGGCATGAACAGCGGCGTCTTCACGCTCCCGTGCGGCGTCGTGAGCACCCCCGCCCGCGCGGCCCCGTCGGTCGCATCGAGCGTGAACGAGAAACCCGGTTGCATGCAGGCGAGTGTAGATCGTTCGCCGCGCGGCGTGCGCGCGGAAACTCGGTCAACGCGACCAACCGGCCCGGGGTGGTCCGTGCCATCGAGCCGGCGTAGGTGACCAGCGCAGCCCGGAGGGCGAAAGCGCAGTCACCTTCGAGAGAGCGGAGGGCATGGATGC
>CAIWZS010000494.1 GCA_903917235.1 uncultured Planctomycetaceae bacterium
CGGCCCCGGTTGCACCCGCCGCGCGACTTGCCTCGCTCACGGCTGCCGCCGACCGGCTCGCGTCGAAGCCCGGGGTCGCCCCCGAGCACCAGGCAGCCGTGGCCGCTGCGATCGAGGCGGCCCGGCGGCGTGCGGCCGCCCCACCCAAGCGGCCGCCGCGGCCGCCGGCGAAGCCCTCGGCCTTCGATCCCCGTCGGGCGCGGGCCAAAGGCGCCGTCAACGCCGACCTGCGTGGCCGCTCCCTCGCCGGCCTCGATCTCTCGGGCATCGACTTCACCGGCGCGAACCTCTGCGAAGCGATTCTCACCGGGGCGAATCTCGCGTCCGCGAACCTTTCACGCGCGGCGCTCGCCGGCGCGAATCTCGAGGGGGTGAACCTGACCGGAGCGATCCTCGACGGTGCCGACTTGAAGGGCTGTGCCGTCGGGGGGATCGTCCTCGAGAAGGCGTCGCTCCACCGCGCCTCGCTTGCTGGGCTCGACCTCGCAGGTGCGAACCTCGCGGGCGCGAAGGGCAGGTCGGTCGACTTCACGGCCGCCAACCTCGAGCGGGCGCGGGCGTGTGACGCCGACTTCACGCGCGGCATGTTCACCAAGGCGCGACTCGGCGGGGCGGACTTCTCGCGGGGCGTGCTCGCCGCCGCGAATCTCGACGCCGTCGAGGCGTGGGCCGTGGATTTCTCCGGAGCCGACCTGCGCAACATGCGGGCCGGCGGGGGGGCCGATTTCTCGGGTGGCGTCTGCGAGCGGGCCCGGGCGGAGGGCTCGGCCTGGAGGGGCGCCCGGCTCGACGGCGTGACGTTCGACCGGGCGACGCTCCGGCGCGCCGTGTTTACCGACGCCCGGCTCGTCGGTGCCCGGTTCGACCGGGCGGACCTGCGGGAGGCGGTGTTCGAGGACGCCGACCTCGAATCCGCGGTACTCACCCATGCCAACCTCATGCGTGCCGACTTCACCGGTGCGGACCTCACGCATGCGGTGCTCGACGGTGCGAATCTCTTCGAGGCCGCCTTCCGCGAAACCGTGCTCGACGGTGCGACGTGGGTCGATGCCCGTGTCGCCCGCACGCGGCTCGCGCCGCTTTGAACCCCCTCGATCCACGCGTCATGACCGACGTCACCGTCATCACCGAGCCCCCACCCCGGCCACCGCTTACGCTCCTCGACCGCGAGGCGGCCCTCGAGCGGCTTGCCACCGGCGGCGGGTTCGAAGGCTGTCTCGTCCGCGATCTCGACCTCTCGGGGCGCACGCTGACGGGCCTGTCGTGCCGCGGGGCCGCGCTCGAACGCGTGGTGCTCGACGGCTGCCGGCTCGACGAGGCGGATTTCCAGGACACCGCCCTGAGCGGCTGCTCGCTCGCCTGCGTCGTCGCGACGCACGCGGTTTTCACCGACGCCTTCTTTCGCCGCTGCATGCTCGCCGGGGCACGATTCGAGGCGAGCACGTTCACGAAGGCCAACGTCGGCCGCTGCGACCTTGCGGATGCGTCGTTCGTGACGTGCGACCTGTCGCGGGCGTCGTTCACGGGCTGCACCGGCAGCGGGGCCGCGTGGCGGGACTGCACGCTCGAGCAGGGGCGGTTCACGAAGTGCGAATGGCCGGCCGCACGCTTCGAAAACTGCGGGCTGGCCCATGCCGTGGCACGCGACAGCCAGTTCGAGGGAGCCGTATTCGCAGGCTGCCGGATGGAGCGGGCACGGCTCGCCGGCTGCGGCCTTGCGGGCTGCGACCTCGGCACGGCGTCCTTCGGCTCCACGTCGCTCGCCGGCAGCAAGCTGTCCGCGACCACCGTCCTGCCGCAGGCGTGTGACGGGCTCTCGCTCGCCGATGCGTCCGGTGACAAGGTCGTGCTCGCCGGCCGTTCGCTCGTGAAGGCGTCGCTCGACCGGGCGACTCTGCCAGGGGCCGACTTCCGCGGCTGCGACCTCACCGGGGCACGGCTCGCGCGCGGCAGGTTCCGGCGGGCGGACTTTCGAGGTGCGGACCTTTCATCGGCCGTCTGCGATGCGGCCGACCTGTGCTCGGCCGACCTGCGGCGGGCGAATCTGACCGGGGCGTCGCTGGCCGACTGCCTGCTCTCGGGCGCGGCCCTCGGTGGAGCCAGGCTCGCCGGTGCCGACCTCCGTGGGGCGAAGCTCGCGCCCAAGCAGCAGGTCGCGATCCCGGCACGGGGAGCGAAGGCGACGGGACTCGATCTCACCGGCTGCTCGCTGGCCGGTCGGGATCTCTCGTATGCGCGGTTCACCGAGTGCCGCTTCACCTCCGCCGATCTCGCGGGGGCGAACCTCACGCGCGCGGAGTTCATCCGCTGCGATCTCACGGCCGCAAACCTCTCCGCCTGCCGCCTGGCCGACACGTCGTTCGAGGGCTCGACGCTCGACCATGCCGACTTTTCGCGTGCGACGTGGCTGCGGGGCCGCCTCGCGGGAGCCACGCTCGCGCACACGCGGTTCTCCC
>CAIWZS010000495.1 GCA_903917235.1 uncultured Planctomycetaceae bacterium
CAGTGGCCGACCCTCGGCATCCGGTTCGGCAGCAGACACGGCGGCGATGGCGAGCGGCATCACGACGAGGCCGGCGAGCAGGCGTCGCATCAGGAGACCGCACCCACGAGGGCGAAGGATGACTGCCGCGGGCAGGATAGGGGGTGCCCGTTCGACCCGCAAACGACGCATGCGCTGCGCCGTTCGTCACCGTATCATGCGGAGCTCACCGACGAAGGTGCACCGCCCCCTGGCCGGACGATCCTTCCTCATCCTTTCACGAGCGCCCGATCATGACGACGTGCTGCGACCCGCGGGGCGTGTTCGTGGCGGTCGTCGTCCTCGTCGCGTGTGGCGGAGGCGCGGCGAAGACCGCGCCGCTCGACGACCTGCGGCCGCTCGTGGTCACGGGGACGTGGGTCGAGCGTCGGCCCGATGCGTCCGGTGACGTGGTGCCCGTGGAGGTGACCGGCGAGATCTGGACGGCGGCCTTCCAGCGCCGTATCGACGAGACGAAGCGGCTCGAGATCCCGGCGCGCGGGGATCCGTATTACCTCGACGGTCCGCTCGTGCTGCCCTCGGGGACGACGCTCGTGGCCGAGCCGCGTGCGGAGATCCGCCTCGTGCCCGGTACCGGCACCTGCCTGGTGCGCAACGAGCACGTCGTCGGCTTCGGGGACCGCCCCGTGCCGGCCGACTGCCGGCCCGATACCGACATCACGATCGAGGGGGGAGTCTGGACGACGCTCGCCACCGCGCCGGGCGAGTCGAACGGCAACACGCGTGGCCACTCCTCGCGGCAGGAGCCGGTGCCGGGGTGCCATGGCGTGATCCTCCTGCACAACGTGCGGTGGGTGACGGTTCGAGACGTCACCATCCGCGAGAGTCGTCCGTTCGGCGTGCACCTCGGCAATGTCCGGGACTTCACGGTCGACGGCGTCACGCTCGATCGTCAGGGTCGTGACGGCGTCCACGTCGACGGCCCCGCGTCGGCCGGCATCATCCGCCGTGTGCACGGCGATTCCCGGGACGATCCCGTGTCGCTCACGGCGTGGGACTGGCGGCAGTACTCGGCGACCTTCGGTCCGATCTCCGACATCGTGGTGGAGGAGATCACCGGCGCACCAGAGGATCGGCCCGGCACCGACGCGATCCGCCTGCTCCCCGGCGTGAAGCGGTTTCCCGACGGCGCGCTCCTCGACTGCCCGATCTCGAATATCGTCCTGCGGCGCATCACCGACATCCGTGAGTTCAAACTCTACGACCAGCCCAATCTCGAGGTGCCCGCGGGCACGGACCAGAGCGAGCGGGTCGGCCGCCTCGAGAACATCCGGTTCGAGCAGCTCCTGTTCCGGCGCCCTGGCACGATCGAGGTGCATGCCGACACAGACGGCCTCGTGATCGAGGGCGTGACCCTGGCCTGCGACGTACCCGACACGTGGCATCTGCTCGCGATCGGGCCGAAGTCGCAGACCTATCGACCCCACGAGACCGATCCATCGACGTGGCGCGAGATCTTCTCGCCCGACCGCGACTGCACGGTGCGGAACGTGCGGATCGCCGGCGTGCGTCTGGCCGGTGTGGATCGGGACCTGCCGCTCGACCGGCTCGTTACGATGATCGAGCAGCGGCCGAATGCCGACTACCCGCGCACGACCCCCAAGGGCGGCACGGGCCGGGGCCACTGGGTGCGGTGACGACGGAGCCCGTTCGTCGCCACGCGGCCGCGGCGTCGACCCGCGTCGTGGCGGCACCCGGCACTGATCGAAGGCCGGTGACTGGCGGCCGTCGGGCGATCGAACGGTCAGCGACCGGCAGCAGGCAGAAATTCGACGTCGGCGTAGATCTCCGCAACGGGCACGGTGATCCCGAGCGACTCGAAGTCCACCGCACCCGCCGGATCGGCGACCGCCGTCTTGTGCCAGTAGGAGCCCCCGCTCATGGCGAACATCTCGCCGTCGTAGAACTCGTGCCGTCCCTCGCTCGCCACCTCGATCGCAAGGTATTCGGACGGCCTCAGGCGTCGCTTTTCCGCGGTCGACATACGACAAAAGATATACGGGCGTATAGGTCTGCGTCAACGCCGCGACCACGATACGAAGCCGCGAATGGGGTCGGCCCGGACTCGGTCGCAGAAGTGCCGTTCGGGACGAACGTGCAGCGTGAAGGCTTGCCCATTCAGCGTCTCAAGGGCCGGGGCCCGCCCCGGAGAAGAGGTCGGCGGCGAGCCGGGTGCGGTTGGCCTTGCGGTAGGCGAGCGGTGTGAGCCCCGTGTGGTGCCGGAACCGC
>CAIWZS010000496.1 GCA_903917235.1 uncultured Planctomycetaceae bacterium
CAGATCCGGTTGGCCATCACGCGGGCCGGGAGGGGATTGGCCGGCGCGACGAGCCAGCCGGCGAGCGCCTCGCGACGCGTCTGCTCGGACGCATCGGCCGCCGGGCTCGCCGGCGCGAGGAGCCGCTCGAAGGCCGCGGGGGAACGGGGCGCGAGTTCCTCCTTCGGCTGCTCGGGATCGCCACGGTGGAGCAGGTGCACCGGATGAGGTGTCTGGAAACTGCCGGCGAACACCCGCATGTCGCGGACCGCGGTCTGCACCGACTGCTCGAGCCGGGCCTTCTCGGCCTCGAGCGCGGCGCGCTTCTCGCCGTCCTCCTTGGACAGGCCCTTCACCGAGCGCCCGTTCGCGGACTTTTCACCGAAGGGAATCCGGTCGGTCGAGTCGGCCACCAGCGTCCAGGCGTCGTCCTCCCCGGCAGCGACCTCGATCCGGTAGGCGACGGCGAGCCGGTCCGTGAATTTCTTCTTGCGGTCGCGGCCCCAGACGACGCGATCGATCGTCACCTCCTCCGGGAACTCGATCACGACCCAGCCGTCCCGACGCGTGTCGGCCATCCAGCTGCTGCTGTTGCCGTAACGCCCATCGTTGACGTACGCGAGGTCGTGGACCTTCGCCGTGACGATGCTTCCCGATGCCGAGGGCACCGCGCCGGCGGAGGCGAGGGCGACGTTGCCGCCGTGCTCGTCGAACACCTCGAGCTCGTCGATGCAGGGCTCGAGCGCGTTCGTGTCGAGGATCGTGAACCGCAATCGCTTCGCCCGCACGGGTGCGAACCGGTCCACGTTGACGGCGGCCGAGGGCTTCGGCCGCACGTGGCCGGCTCGGGCCAGTGGCTGGATCCGCGACAGTTCGCGGTCGATCTCCTCGAGTCGTGTGCGGGCCGCATCGTGCTCCTTCCGCAGCGCGTGGGCCTCCGGCGTCTCGAGCATCCGCTCGCCATACTCGACGCCGGCGAAGAAGGCCTGGAGCGCGTAGTAATCGCGGCTCGAGATCGGGTCGAACTTGTGGTCGTGGCACCGCGCGCACCCGACCGTAAGCCCGAGGATCGCGTCGGAGGTGTTGCCGACGATGTCGGCGAGCGCGTCCTGGCGTGCGGCCCGCTTCGACGCGTCGTCCTGGCCGATCTGACCGGGCAGGAGGACGGCCGCCGTCACGAGAAACCCGGTCGCGGCCTCGCTGCCCGGCGGGCCGCCCGCGATCTGCTCCCGCACGAATCGGTCGTAGGGCATGTCCGCGTTGAAGGCGGCGATGCACCAGTCGCGGTAGGGCCAGGCGTTGGGACGCTCGGTGTTGACCTCGTAGCCGTGGGTGTCGGCGTAACGCACGACGTCAAGCCAGTGCTGCGCGTACCGCTCGCCGTACCTGGGCGAGGCGAGCAGTTCCTCGACGACGCGCTCGTGGGCGTCGGGGGATTCATCCGCGAGAAACCGCGCGACGCTCTCGGGATCGGGGGGGAGGCCGACGAGATCGAGAGACACGCGACGCAGCCAGGTGCGGCGGTCGGCGGGGGGTGCCGGGGCGAGCCCCTCCGCCTCGAGTCGGGCGAGGATGAAGCGGTCGACCTCGTTCCGCGGCCAGTCGCCCCGCCCGACGGCCGGCGGC
>CAIWZS010000497.1 GCA_903917235.1 uncultured Planctomycetaceae bacterium
CCCGATTCGATGCGGGGCTGTCGGGGGGAACAGTGGTTCAGCGAACGCCGACGTCCATTCGCACGCCTGGAGGCGTGCGCCACACAAGACTGGGGAGCCGATCGGCGGCGCGAGTCGGTCGACGATGTCCATTCGCACGCCTGGAGGCGTGCGCCACGAAGGACAGGGGGAGCCGGCGGTTGGACGATGTCCATTCGGGCGCCTGGAGGCGTGCGGTACAGGGGGGTGAGGCTGCACCACGTGGAGGCGTGGGAGGGGTATCCTTTCCGATCGCTCGTGTCGCGATTCGCCACGCGGGCGCAGTCGCCTTCTTCGAGGGAGCGATCGACGCGATGTCGGCGGGTGTCCTCAGCCATTCGTGCCGGGTCATCATGGTCCTGTCGGCGGCCGTGGCCCTGGCCCCGTTCGGCAACGCCGATGAGGCGGGCGAACCGGCCGCCGACGCCGCCGTGCTCGACGGGCGTGACGGCCGCGACCTCGCGCTACGGCTCTTCCGGCCCGAGCCACGGCTCCGCGTCGAACGGCACGCCGTCGAGCGGGCGCGGTTCCCCGCGGTGGACGTGCACACCCACTTCGGAATCCGCTTCAAGGGGGATGCCAGGAAGCGGGACGACTACCTCGACGTCATGGATCGCAATGGGGTCGCCGTATGCGTGAGCCTCGACGGCGGCTGGGGCGACGCGCTCGACGATCACCTCCGTTCGCTCGACGAGCGCCACCGCGACCGCTTCGTCGTGTTCGCGAACATCGACTGGCGCGGGCCGGGACGCGCGGACGACCCGGCCACGTGGGACTGCCAGCGTCCCGAGTTCCCGCGGGTCGCGGCCGACATGCTCGCCGACGCAAAGCGGCGCGGGGCGAGCGGCGTGAAGATCTTCAAGGACTTCGGGCTGACCTACCGCAACGGCGACGGCTCGTTCGTGCGCATCGACGACGAGCGGTGGGACCCCATCTGGCAGGCATGCGGCGCGCTCGGCCTGCCGGTGCTCATCCATACGGCGGATCCGTCGGCTTTCTTTCAGCCGATCGACGCGCGGAACGAGCGCTGGGAGGAGCTCCACAGGCGTCCGCAATGGAGCTTCCACGGTCCGGGGTTTCCGGGCCGCGACGAGCTGCTCGAGGCCCGCAACCGCGTCGTCGCCCGGCACCCGGCCACGACGTTCATCGCGGCGCACATGGGCAACGACGGGGAAGATCTCGAGACGCTCGGCGCGTGGCTCGACCGCTGGCCCAATCTCCACGTCGACCTCGCGTCGCGGATCAACGAGCTCGGCCGGCAGCCTTACACCGCGAGGCGGTTTCTCGTGCGGTACGCCGACCGGGTGCTCTTCGCGACCGACGGTCCGTGGCCCGAGGCCCGCCTGCGTCTCTACTGGCGGTTCCTCGAGACCTTCGACGAGTACTTTCCCTACGCCGAGAACGAGTTTCCCCCGCAGGGATTCTGGAACATCTACGGCGTCGGGCTGCCTGACGACGTGCTGCACGCGATCTACCACGGCAACGCGGCCCGGCTCATCCCGGGCGTGCAGGAGCGGCTCGAGCGGGCGGCCGGCGGGTAGCCTCACGACGTGCCGTCCACGTTGGGACGCTGCGAGCCTACCGCAGCGACGCGAAGGCAGCGACGCGGTGGGATCGCTTCGGCGTGGCGGCGTTCGTGGTGACATTCGCTGCGGCAACCGCCGCGGTCGTGTCGATCCTGATTCCCTTGAGCGACGGTGACGAGATCGTGGCCGAGGCGCGGTTGCCGGCGGCATCCGCGATCGTGGCGCCGCCTGGCATCGTGATCGCCCTGGCGAGGGCGAGCCCCTTGGTGCCGCGCATTGCGTCCCCCGCCTGCACGACGTAGCGGAACGTGAGTGCCTGCGATCCCGAGCCCGAGACGTAGGTCGCCTGTCTGGCACTGGTAAGGCCCGTCATACCGATCTGGGGCGTGCCCGCGACGACGACGGCCTCCGAGAACTGCACTACGAAGTCGAGCGATTGACCGGCCGTGTACGTGCCGTTGCCCGGCGCGGTCACCCTGCCGGTGACCTTCGGCGCGACCGCGTCGAACCGCACGCCCTCGACGGCGACACTGGCGACGCTCGCGGGAAGTGCCGCCGGAAGCCTCTCGGTTCCGGCCGTGATGGCACTGTTCCTCGCGAAGACGAGGTTTTGGCCGATCGTCACGGCGGACGCGTTGTCCTTCCTGCCCACCACGTACTCGAACGTGAGGATCGAAGAGCCGCTGCCCGAGATGTAGGTGGCTGCTCGCGTCGCACCGCCGGCCCGCAGCTGCAGCTGCGGCTTGCCGGAGACCTGGACCGCCTCCGAGAGCGTTACGGTGAATCTCGCGCGCTGTCCGGCTCGGTAGGACCCTGGTGCCTGAGCCGAGATCCGCTCGACGACGAGCGGCTCGTCCGAGACGTCGGCGGCGCCGATCGTGAACGACGTCTCCGTCGCTGAGCCGGCGGCGTCGGTCGCGCGCACGCGGATCGAATACGCAGCCCGCGTCTCGAAGTTGAACGTGCGTGCCGTTCTCAGGATCGCTCCGTCGAGCGTGAACGCCGCGTTGTCGGCATCGCCGTTACCGGCCACGAGCGCATATGTCACGGTGTCGCCGGCATCCGGGTCGCTGGCCGAGAGCGTGCCGACGACCGTGCCGACCGCACTGTTCTCCGGCACCGAAGAATCGTCGAGTGAAATCGCGGTCGGAGCCTCGTTGGCGTCGGTGATGAGATCG
>CAIWZS010000498.1 GCA_903917235.1 uncultured Planctomycetaceae bacterium
GCACCGCTGGCCTCCACCGCCTGCGCGACGTTCTCGGGAGTCAGCCCCCCGGCCAGGCCGAGCGGCACGCCGAGGGATCCGGCCCGAGCGAGCGCCTGCCAGTCGACCGTCTCACCGCGCCCCCCGAGCACGCCGGCGGCCGCATCGCGCGGGGCGCTCGCGTCGACCAGTGCCATCGCCGGCACGCCGCCCAGCAGCCGTGCGGCGTCGAACCACGCACGGGCCTCGCGGAGCCCGTCGGGGCCCAGCCGCACGGCGCGGATCACGCGCAGCCCCCGCAGCCCGGCCATGGTCTCCGGAGGGTCGACGACGGCTCCCGAGAACAGCTGACCGTGGAGCTGCACGGCTCCGATGCCCGTCGCCTCCAGGATGCGCCGCATCTCGCCGCCGGCGGCGCCCGCGAACACGCCGACGACGAGGATGCTCGCGGGGAGGGCGGCGACGATCTCGGCCGCCGTCGCCACGTCGATCCTCCGCGGTGATCCGGCGACGAAGTTGAGCCCCACGGCATCGGCCCCGGCGTCCGCGACCAGCCGGGCGTCGTCGGCCGTCGTCACGCCGCAGACCTTCACGTGGAACACGACGCCTCCCTCATATCCGTCGCCACCGGGCGCGCACGGACCGCGTTGCCTGTCCGGAAGAGTTTATGTCACGCACGCCCTGTGCAGGAATCGTCGCCCGCTGGTCGAAATGAAGTCTGGCCGAAGGTTCACCCGCCGAAGCCGCCCGGACCGCGGCGTGCGTCGGCACCGTCACGGAATCGACACCACCATGCCCTTCCCCCCCCGGCACCCGTCGACTCGCCCCTTCATGGCCGCGCCCCGCACCCAGTTCTTTCACCCGGCCGCGGTGATCGACGGGGCGCTCGCGGCGACCGAGCGTGCGATCCGACGCGCCGAGGGATTCGTCCTCGTGGTCGGCCCCGCGGGCACGGGCAAGTCGCTCCTGCTGGCGAAGGTCGCGGAGAACGTCCGCGACGACTTCGACTGCGCCCTGCTTTCCGGCGCACGAATCTGCACCCGCCGTGCGCTGTGGCAGTCGGTGCTGGCGGCGATCGGCGAGCCGTATCGCGGCATCGGCGAGTCGGACCTGCGGATGGCGGTCATCGAACGCATCCGCGCGCTCGCGGCGGCCGGCTCCGGGCTCGTGCTGCTCGTCGACGAGGCCCACACGCTTCCCACGCGTCTGCTGGAGGAACTCCGTCTGCTGACGAACGTGCCCACGCCGCTGCCGGCCGTGCACATCGCGCTGGCCGGCAGCCAGAAGCTCGAGGAGACGCTGGGCCTGCCGCGGATGGAAAGCCTCGCGCAGCGCATCGCCGTGCGGGCCTACCTCGAGCCGCTCGACCATGCCGAGACCATGGCCTACCTTCGCACGCAGACCCGCGTCGCGGGCCTCGACTGGGATCGGCTCTTCGCGCCCGGATGCGACGACTCGGTGTTCGCAGCCACCGACGGCGTGCCCCGCCTCGTCAACCAGCTCTGCGATCAGGCCCTCGTGACGGCCGGCGACGCGGGTCGTGTCGTGACCCCGGCCGACATCGCCGTGGCCTGGGGGGAGATCCAGCGCCTCCCGGTGCACGCCTCGATCGCGCGGGCGGGCATCGATGACGCCGCGCATGCCGGCGTTCGGGACGACGCGCCACGCGACCGCGACGTGACCACGCCCGACGGCTTCGATGTCGTCGAGTTCGGCGGACTCGACGAGGCGCCGCCACGGCACCACGCCGCTCACCCGGCCGCCGTCGATCCCTGGGTCGGTCCCGACGTCGAGCTCGTCTTCGACGGTGCCGACGACCCCTTCGAGGAGTTCTTTCAGCACGAGGAGCGCGTCGTCGAACGCTACCTCATGCAGGGCCCGGACGATTTCAGCGGTCAGTCCCATGTGTCGAGTCGCGAGGGGCTGGGCATCGGGAGACTCCTCGCCGCCTTCGAGCGAGAGGTCGAGTCGCTGCCAAACCCGGCTGCGGATCTCGGCCACGCCACCCCGCGGGACGGCCGCCTCCCGGCGCCCGCCGCCACGGAGACCCGACCGGAGGCCTCACCCGCGGAGACGGCACTCGACGACGACGCCGACATGGTCGTGATCGAGGACGACCTCGACGAACCGACGGCGAACCCCGCCGTTTTCACGGTGCGCCCGGCGGACTATCGCAGCCTCTTCACCCGCCTGCGTCGCGGGGACCGGAGCCGCTGAGCCGACGGCCGGCACAATCGGCACGATCGGACGCACAGGCCGGCTCGGCACCGATCGCCGAACCCGCACGGTTTGACTGTGCGTGGCCGCGTGGCACTGTTGTGAGGAGTCCCACCGCCACGGGACTTCACCGCCCGCACCCCGCGGGCGGTCCCGTCGCGTCCCGGAGACTCCTCCATGCTTCGTTCCCTCACCGCCTGCGGCATCGCCATCGCGGTCGTCGCAGTCGCGCTGCCGGCACACGCCGGCCTCTTCGGTCACCGCCATGCCGTCGAACCCGGCTGCGCGGCGGTCGAACCCGGCTGCTCGGCGTTCGAGCCGGCCTGCCCGATCGAGCCGTCGTGCGGCCTCGAGCCCGGCTGCGCCGCGGAGCCGTGCTGCCCGGCTCCATGCATCAAGTACCGCCACAAGCATGCCCACCGTCACAAGCATGACTGCGGCTGCTGCCCGGAGCCGACGTACGAGACCGTGCTCCAGGCGACGAGCCCGGAGACGTGCTGCACGGTCGCCGTGCCGGTGTGCCTCCCGGCCTGCTGCGAAGGCTGCCCCTGCGAGAAGTCGCGCTGCACGCTCCTGGGCTGCGGCCAGGTGCGGTTCGACTACGCGTGCGGTTGCAGCGTGATCGTGCGTTTCCAAAAGGGCGGCGACATCCTGGTGACGTACGTGGGGTTCTGATTTGAGCGCTGCGGGGCCATCCATGGCCCCCGCAGCTTGGGCCCGGCGGAGGCACGCCAGAGGGTGCCTCCGCCAGGCCGGCCGCCCTCCAGGCGGCCGTGGGCGCTCCGCGGGAGCGGGCCGCGGCGGGGCCTGCGGCCCCTGCGGCGGAGCGGGGGCGGGGTCGCGTCAGCGTGCTGCACATCCCTCACAGCGCGGCGGGGCAGGCGGCCCCTGCGGTTGAGCGGGGGCGGGTCGCTTCGCTCAGGGCATCATGGCGCGGAAGCGCGCGAAGAGGTGGGCGGAGTCGTGCGGGCCGGAGGCGGCTTCGGGGTGGTACTGGACGCTCGCGGCGGGGGCCGTCGCGTGTCGCAGGCCCTCGATCGTGCCGTCGTTGAGGTTGCGGTGCGTGACCACAAGCTCGCGCGGGAGCGTGGACTCGTCGACGGCGAAGCCGTGGTTCTGCGACGTGATCTCGACGCGGCCCGTTTCGAGGTCCATCACCGGCTGGTTGGCGCCGCGATGGCCGAACGGCAGCTTGAACGTGCGGGCCCCGCAGGCGAGCGCGAGGAGCTGATGTCCGAGGCAGATGCCGTAGATCGGCACCCGCCCCACGAGCGCACGGACCGTCTCGATGCAGAGTCCGAGGGCCTCCGGATCTCCCGGGCCGTTCGAGAGAAAGACGCCATCCGGCTCGTGACCGAGCACCTCATCGGGCGTGGCGTTGCCGGGCAGCACGGTGACCCTGCAGCCCTGACTGGTGAGGTGCCGCGCGATGTTCCACTTCATCCCGTAGTCGAGGGCCACCACGTGGCGCGACGGACCGGGAGCGGCGACGACCGGCATCACGCCCCCTTCCGTCGGCTGCAGGAGCGGTCGTGCGTCCTCCGCCACGGGCTCGATCCACTCGCGTTCGTCGGCCGGCATCACCTCGCGCACGAGGTCCCGTCCCACGAGCGCGGGCGCGGACCGGGCCCGCGCGACGAGTTCACCGGCGTCGAGCACCTCGCTCGAAAGGACGCCCGTCATCGCACCGCGCATCCGCAGCCGTCGCACGAGGGCCCGCGTGTCGATCCCCGCGAGACCGACGACGCCGGCGGAGGCGAGATAGTCGCCGAGCGTGCCCGAGGCGGTGAAGTTGCTCGCCACCCGGCTCGCCTCGCGCACCACGAAGCCGGCCATCTGGATCGCACCGCTCTCGACGTCGTCGGCATTGACGCCGTAGTTCCCGATCTGCGGAGCGGTCATGCAGAGGATCTGCCCGCGGTACGAGGGATCGGTGAGGATTTCCTGGTAGCCGGTCATCGAGGTGTTGAAGCAGACCTCACCCGACACGGTGCCTCGGGATCCGAAGAGCGTGCCGGTGAAGACGGTCCCGTCCTCGAGCGCCAGCGCGGCAGCGGGCATGAAGATCGACTCCGTGCGGTGATCGGCGGACCGGCGAGGAACGCCTCGAATGGCAGGTTACCAAGGTTGCGACGGCCCGGCACCACGCCGCCCTCGCGCCCCGGAAGGCCGCCCACGCTCGACTGCCTGCGACCGATGCGCGACCGGTCGAGCAGGTCGGAGGGACCGATCTCCCGCCCGCGGGACGAACCCTCGCCAACCGGCCGGAGCTTCCCGGCTCACTCGACGGGAGGACCGGCGGGCACCCCGCCCGCGCGACGCGGGCGTGACCCGCGCCGGGGGCCGAGGAGCGTTGCGATCCGCCGCGCCGGCGCCGCCAGCGGCAGCGCCGTCAGTGCGGACAGACTGACCCAGCGGCGGCCCCGCGCGGGCCGCAGTTCCTGGCGCTGCGGCGTCCGTTCGACGACGGTGCACGTCACCCGATGACGCGTGACGGTGTAGGCGACCGTCCCGAGGCGACGATCTCCCGCCCGATGACCGACCGACCTGGGAAAGTCCCACAGTCCCTCCCACCACTCGCCGGCACCGCGACGCGTCACGAGGACGCGGCCGTCCCGCCGCAGCACGACCGCCGTCTCGCGGAGCCGTTGCACCGACGGCCGCGCGGTCGGCACGGGAATCGACCCTGTCCGACCGGTGCGATGGGCCACGCACGGCGCCGCGAGCGGGCAGGCGTCGCAGCGTGGACGAGCGGGCGTGCAGACCATCGCACCCAGGTCCATGAGCGCCTGGTTGAAGCGCGACACGTCCCGCGACGGCAGCAGCCCCTCGGCGATCTGCCAGAGCGGCTCGTCGCCCGCTGCACCGCCGACCGGCCGATCGTGTCCGACCAGCCTGGCGATGACGCGCCGGGAGTTGGCCTCGATGATCGGCACGCGGACGCCGAAGGCGATCGAGGCGATCGCGTGGGCGGTGTAGCGGCCGACCCCCGGCAGCGCGCGGAGATCCGTGGGCGCCCGGGGCACGGCACCGGCGTGTCGCTCGACGACCACGCGGGCAGCCTCGTGCAGCTGGCGGGCCCGGCGGTAGTACCCCAGCCCCTCCCAGAGTCGCAGCACGTCGGCCTCACCCGCCCGGGCGAGCGCGCCGACCGTCGGAAAGCGGGTCGTGAATCGCGTGAAGAATGTGCGCACCCGCTCCACCTGCGTCTGCTGGAGCATGATCTCGCTGACCCACACGTGGTACGGATCGCGCGACCTCCGCCATGGCAGGTCGCGTCCCTCGCGAGCGAACCACCGGACGAGCGCGCGGGCGATGCTCCGCGGAGGTGAAGGAGCGGCACGGGGTCCACTCCGCCGTCGCGCTGCGACGGTCGCGGCGGGTTCGCGGCTGCGTCCGCCCACGGCTGCTCGCTTCACCGGCACCCCTTGCAAAGAGCTCACGTCTCGGTTCCAAACGGTCACTGTAACGGCACCTCACCCGTGGCATCCCGCAGGCATCCGGCTCGAGCGGTGCGATCGATGGCGACATCCCGACAGCGGCGGCCGGGAGGATCCCGCGACGACCGCCTCCGCGTCGAGAGGCGCGATGGAGCGGACTGCCCCCTCTGGGAGTTCGTGCAGCCACGGTGCGCCCGGCGGCGCCGCGAGGATCTCGAGGAGGTGGAGGCGATGCTCGCGGCGGGCGAGACCGACATCGCGCGCGACGAGCTCGTCTGGCTGCTCTCCGAGTGCCCCGACTTTCTCGACGCCCACGTGCACCTCGGCCTCCTCGCTCTCGAGGAGGACGACTGCAAGCTCGCGCGCGGCCACTTCGGCCGGGCCTACCAGCTCTGCCTGGAGGCGCTCGACGCGGCGGGCAGCCCGCGCCCCGTGCCGCACGATCTCGCCGGCAATCGGCCCTTCCACGAGGC
Organism: uncultured Planctomycetaceae bacterium; assembly: GCA_903917235.1. GTDB lineage: Bacteria > Planctomycetota > Planctomycetia > Pirellulales > UBA1268 > QWPN01. The sequence continues at coordinate 6,110 of CAIWZS010000498.1, forward strand.
GGCCAAAGGACTCGTGCACTGCCTGGTGCGGACGGGCCGCGCCGGCATGGCACGCGACGTCTGTCGCCGGATGGCCCCACTCGATCCGACGGACCCGCTGGGCATCCAGCGGCTTCCGCAGGATCGCACCTCGTGATCAGGCAGACCGATGCAGCGCACGCCCTTCATCACCCTCGACGGGCTCGACGGCTCGGGAAAGACCTTGCAGCTGGCCCGGCTCGCGGGCTGGCTCCGCGATCGCGGCATCGATGTCGTCACGTGCCGTGATCCGGGCAGCACGGCGACCGGCGATGCGGTGCGGGCGATCCTGCTCGACCGTCACGATCTCGCACTCGCCGCGACCACCGAGATGCTGCTGTACATGGCCGCGCGCGCGCAGCTCGTCGCGGAGGTCGTGCGTCCCGCGCTCGAGCGGGGGAGCTGGGTCGTCTCGGATCGCTACCTCCTCGCGAACGTCGTCTACCAGGGGCACGCCGGCGGCCTCGAGCCGGACGTCGTGCGCTCGGTCGGCGCGATCGCCACCGGGGGCCTCGCACCGGACCTCACGCTCCTGCTCGACGTCGACCTCGCCACCGCCGCGCGGCGCCTCGCGCGTCCGCTCGACCGTCTCGAACGGCGCGGCGACGACTACCGCAGCCGGGTTCGCGCGGGGTATCTCGCGGAGGCTCGGATCGATCCCGGGCGGATCGTCGTGGTGGACGCCACCGACGGGCCCGACGTGGTCGCCGATCGCATCCGCACCATCGTGGCGAGCCGGTTCGCGCTCGGATGACCAGCTCCCGCCCGGGGACCGCGCTGCGGGAGGGAACGCGGTGTGATACGTTCGCATCGCACGAGGTGCGGGAGTCCGGAGACGCATGGCCTGGCAGGGCATCGAGGGGCACGACGGGGTCGCGGCGACGCTCGCGCGGGTGGCCGAGCGCGGGCGGCTCGCGGGATCGTTCCTCTTCATCGGTCCGGCCGGCATCGGCAAGGGCCTCTTCGCGACGCGGCTCGCGCAGGCGCTCGCCTGCCGCGCCACCGGTCCGGGACTCGTGCCGTGCGGTCGCTGCCCGTCCTGTGCGCAGGCCGTGGCGGGCACGCATCCCGACATCGACGTGGTGCGGAAGCCGGACGACCGCGCGACGATCCCGCTGGAGTCGCTGATCGGCGATGCCGCCCATCGCATGCGCGAGGGCCTCTGCTGGAGGCTCACGCTGCAGCCGCTCGTCGCGGCGCGGCGAACCGCGATCATCCTCGACGCCGACCACCTGTCGACGGAGGCCTCCAACTGCCTCCTCAAGATGCTCGAGGAGCCGCCGGATGGAGCCGTGATCATCCTCGTGGGCACGTCGCTCGAGCGGCAGCTCCCGACGATCCGCTCGCGCTGCCGCGTCGTCCGGTTCAGGCCGTTGCCCGCGGACACCGTGCGGATGCTCGTGGAGCGCGAGCATGCCGGGGAGACCGAAGGGCCCTCCGCGGACGACATTGCCGCCGCGGCGGCGGCTTCGGGTGGGAGCCTCGACCGGGCGCGGCTGCTCGTCGATCCCGACGTGGCGGGATTTCGTCGGCGACTCGCGACCCTGATCGCGGCACGGCCGGTGCGGGGTGTGGAGCTCGCTCGCGAGACGATCGCGCTCGTCGAGGGCGCCGGCACGGAGGCAGCGCGGCGCCGGGAGCGTCTGAGGCTCGTGCTCGACGCTGCGGTCGACGGCTACCGCGCCCTGCTGCGGCTCGCGACGGCCGGTGAAGTCCCTGCCGACGCCGCGCTGGCGGCAGCCTGCCGTGACGCGCGACCGGATGCCGACGAGTCGGTCGCGGGTCTGCACCACACTCTGGCGGCACTCGCCGCGGTCGACCGCAACGCCAACCTGTCGATCGTGGTCGATGCGTGGACGAGCCTCCTGGAGGAGCCTCGCCTGCGAGCTGGTCGCTAGGACCCATTCGAGCTAGGGGTGTCGCCGGCGCGGGGGGCGGCACAAGTCTCCTCGCTCCGGCCGCGGCGGCCATTCGCTCGGGAAGCGTTCGCCGACCCCCCTCGCCTCGTCGTTTCCGCTCGCTTCTTCCAGACGCCACGACGTATCGATGGGCCCTCTCGGAGGGCCACCTTGATTCAGGCCGCGGACGTCCAGACCGCGCAGCCTGCTCCGGCCGCCCCGCTTCCGCCGTTCGCCCGTCTCGTGGGGAGCCCCGCACCGGATCGACCGACCGGATGATCGATTTTTCGAGGGCCACCGACCGATGCGAAAGGGTGGGAAATGTGCGTCGGCAGGCAGGGTCGTGGTCGCCCGCGCGCCGACCCCTCGCGACGGTGTGGCATGGCGGGACAAACCGGCCGACGCGTCCGCAGGGCCATCTCGTGCCTGACGGTCGGGATCGCGGCCTGTGCCGCGTCCGCGCACTGCGTCCATGCCGACGATGGGAGCGAGCGAGAGAACGCCCCCCGCCCACTCGCTCCCTCACGATCCTGGACGGCGGCCGCGCCGCTGCCCGATGCGCAGTGGAGCGATCCGGACAGCGTCAATTGGGTCGAGCCTCCCGCGCCGGGCGACGCGCAGGGCAGACTGAAACTGCGACTGGCGGAACGACTCACCGACCCATCGTCGCGGTCGCGCGGTGGTCGCCTGCGCAGCCTCCTGCGCGGCGAGATGCGCACGGCACGCGGTGATGCCGGCGACGGCGGCGCGGATGGACGGGCGAGCGACGCCGCCTGGCCTGCCGATCTCGCGGCGAGCGGCGTGGTCTGGCCGCATCCACTCCACGTTGGTGAGCAGCTGTCCCGCCTCGCGGCCCTCCGCGGCGGCTCGGGCGGCCACGCCGACGTCGCGACGTGGGCCGCGGCGACGCTCGACGATTTCGAGGCGGTGCTCGACACCGGCGGCCCACGGCAGCCGGCCGCCGCCGAGATGCTGCTGCGGCTCGGCGAGGACGCGGAAGCCGGGCTGCAGATCGCCGATGGCCTCGAGGATCGCGAGGTCGCGACCGAGGTGCGGCGCGCCGCGCTCGCCGTCGGACGGCGGGCGTCCGTCTGGCGCGCGGCGGCGACGGCCTGCTCGGACGCCGCCTCGTCTCCCCCTGCGCCCGGGCTCGACGGCCTCGCCGCCTCACTCGCGCCGCTCGGCTTCGAATCGGCGACGGGACGGCTCCTCGCGGCCCTCGAGCGGTTCGAAACGAGCACCGATGCCGCGGAGGCCGCCGTCGTCCGCACGGCGCTCGAGGCGATGGGGGCTTTCGAAGGGATGGCTCCGCGCGGTGCCACCCGTGCCGTCGCGGACCACTACCTCGCCCCGAACGTCCGCGTGACGGTGCACGAGCGGTTCGTCTCCCGCCTCCTGCCCGACACCACCGTCGAGACGGGCCCGCTCCACGACTTCATCCTCGGCCGTCCGGTGACGGGCACACGAACCGTCGAGCAGTCGCTCAGCCTGCGATTCATCCCCGATCCCGAGGCGATCCGCGCGGAGCTGTTCGTGAACGGCGAGGTCGCCTCGCGCACGGTCACCGAATCGGGTCCCGTGGCCTTCCACTCGCGGGGCGCCGCCACGTTCACCGTGCGCAAGCCGCTCGTGGTGTCCGCCGCGGGCATCGACATCGGCGCGGCGCTGGGCACCGCGTCGAACCGCACGCAACTGGCCACGATCCAGACCAGCTTCGACAGCGTGCCGATCATGGGGTCACTCGTGCGCACGATCGCCCGCAACCAGCACGACGAAAACCGCCAGGCGGCCTCGCGCGAGGTGAATGAACGCATCATCCTGCGGGCCTGCCGCGAGGTCGATCGCCAGGCCGAGCCGCAGTTCTCCGCCGCGGCGGAGCGCGTGCGCGAGCGCGTCTGGGAGCCGCTCGTCCAGCTCGGGCTCGAACCCACCCCGGTCGTGCTCTCGACGTCGAGCGGGGTCGCGACGGCCCGCCTGAGGCTGGCCGGGCGCGATCAGCTCGCCGCGCACACGCCCCGGCCCAAGCCCCCGGGCGACGCGCTGCTCGCCGTGCAGGTGCACGAGTCGGCGGCGAACAACGCGGTGGCACGGCTCGGCCTCTCCGGTCGGCGGTTCGCGCTGGAGGACCTCGTCACGACCGTGGCCGCGCGGCTCGGGGTCGAGCCGCGCGTGCCCGACGACCTCCCCGAGCACGTCGCGGTCAGCTTCGCGGCCGCCGAGCCGATCCGCGTGACGTGCCAGGACGGGCTCGTGCACGTCCACGTCACGCTCGACTCGCTCGAGAGCAGCCGCCGCTCGTGGTACGACATCGTCGCGCACGTGGCCTATCGGCCGGTCGTCGACGGCATGCAGGTGTGCCTCGAGCGCGAGGGGCCGGTGCAGCTCTCCGGCCCGGGGCATCAGGGCCGGATGGAGATCGCGCTCCGCACGATCTTCGGCAAGATCTTCGCCAAGGAGCGGCGCATCCCGCTCCTGCCCGAGGGCATGGCATCCAACCCGCGACTGGCCGACCTGCGCGCCGTCCAGGCGGTCGCGACCGACGGCTGGCTTGCCATCGCGCTGGCTCCCACCACGACGGCCGGCGCCTCGGCCGCACCGGCGACGGCGACCGGCGCGCCGGCCCAGCGGCTCCTCCGGCGCCGCTGAGCGCGGCCTGATCCGTCGGCCACGCTGCTACACTCGGCACCCTGCCCGGGCCGCGGCCTCGCGAGTCCCCGGCATTCCGCTCCGCTGGCCGCCGAGGGTGTCGTCGATGTCCGCAGCCGCGTTTCGCGCCGAATCCGACAGCATGGGAACCGTGCAGGTGCCCGCCGACCGGTACTGGGGCGCGCAGACCGAGCGGTCCCGCGACAACTTTCGGATCGGTGTCGACCGCTTCCGCTGGGGGAGGTCGATCATCCGCTCGCTGGGGATCCTCAAGAAGGCCGCGGCGCTCGCCAACGGCGAACTCGGTCAGCTCCCCGCCGAGCGGGTGAAGCTCATCGTCGCCGCCGCGGACGAGGTGATCGCCGGAACGCTCGACGACCATTTTCCGCTGGTCGTTTTCCAGACCGGCAGCGGCACGCAGTCGAACATGAATGCCAACGAGGTGATCTCGAACCGGGCGATCGAGATGGCCGGCGGCGTGATGGGCTCGAAGAAGCCGGTGCACCCCAACGACGACGTCAACCGGGGTCAGTCGAGCAACGACACGTTTCCCACCGCGATGCACATCGCCGCGGTCGAGGTCATCCACGACCGGCTCCTGCCCGCGGTGCGCGCACTGCGCGACGTGTTCGCCGACCTCGAGCGGCGCCATGCCGACCTCGTGAAGATCGGCCGCACGCACCTCCAGGATGCGACACCGATCACGCTCGGGCAGGAGATCTCGGCATGGCGCGCCCAGCTCGACGACCGGATCGCCGGCATCGAGCGGGCGTTGCCCGGCCTGTACGATCTCGCGATCGGCGGCACGGCCGTGGGCACGGGGCTCAACGCGCATCCGCGGTTCGGCGACGCGGCGGCATCGCACATCGCGCGGGAGACGGGCCATCCGTTCGTGTCCGCACCGAACAAGTTCGCGGCGCTCTCGGCGCACGACGCGCTCGTGGAGGTGAGCGCCGCCGAGCGGGGCCTCGCGATGGCGCTCCTGAAGATCGCCAACGACATCCGCTGGCTGGCGAGCGGCCCACGGTGTGGCATCGGCGAGATCACGATCCCCGAGAACGAGCCGGGCAGTTCGATCATGCCGGGCAAGGTGAACCCCACGCAGTGCGAGGCGCTCACCATGGTCTGTGCCCAGGTCTTCGGCAACGACGCCACGGTGGCCTTCGCGGGCAGCCAGGGCAACTTCCAGCTCAACGTCTACAAGCC
>CAIWZS010000499.1 GCA_903917235.1 uncultured Planctomycetaceae bacterium
AGAGCCGGCAGGCGGGCGAGGGACGGGTCTACGGCGTGCTCGGCATCCTGAACCGGCTCGACGGCGCCGAGTTCCCGGTCGCGGCGAACGCCGACGGCTCCTGGACCGACCTCGACGGCGAGCGGCTCACGATGGGCGTCGTCGGCGGCGCCGCCCGCACGGCCGACAGCCGCGTCGTCGAGACGACGATCACCCTCGCCGGAGCCACGCTCTCCGTCCTGGCCGACACCGGCTCCTACGTCTACACGCCGGCCCCGGGCACGACCCGGATCGACCGCTTCCCGCTCTACCTCCGCGACGCCTCGGGCAACCAGACGCAGTTCGTCCTCAGCTTCGACACCCGCGACTTCCTCGACCGCGACGGCATCACCGAGTCGGTCGAGACGCAGCTGGCCGGCGGCTCGGGCGACCGCAACGCCGACGGCGTGGCCGACGCACGGCAGAACTCCGTCACGACGCTCGCCTGGGGCACCGCGGAAAACTTCGCGACGGCGACGAATCCCGACTCCACCGCCCCGGTCGATCGCCGCACGATCTCGACCGTCGTCGTCAACACCCGGCCTCTGCAAGGCACCTCCGGCAGAAACTTCACGTCGCTCGCCGGCCTGATGGCCGACGTCGATCCGCTCGCGCAGCTCCTCGACATCGGCGTGGTCGCACCGTCGGCCATGGCGGCCGCGAGCGCCACCGGCGGCGACTTCACGTCCGGCCGTTGGGACGCGATGAAGTACACCGTCGAGGCACTCGCCAGCCGTGGGCTGCTCGACCTCGTTCCCGGACGGGCCGGTACGCAGATCCAGGTATCCTTCGACGTCTCGGCCGCGGGCATCTCGATCCGCGGGGGTACCGCCGGCTCACTCGGCTTCAACGCCGCCCGCAAGTTCGTCTCCGCGGCGACGATCGAGGGCTACGCCGCGGCCGGCCTGCCGCTGGTCGATCTCGACGGCAACGCCGTCACCCAGCCGGGCTGGGTCGACTTCACGGCCCGGGACACGACCGGCGACGGCATCCCCGACACCGACGGCGTGATCTTCGTCGACTTCCAGCAGCCCGGCGAGGCCGGCCACGGCACCGTCGACGCAGTCGTGGTCACGCTCACCGACAACGCCTTCGGCGACGACGACCCCACGCTCGAACGGGTCGTCGACCCCTTCCTCGCCGGCGCCGCGAACAACCGGCCGAGGATGGCTCCCGCATCGGCCCGCTACGTCAACACGCCCGCCTTCGACGTCTTCGCGGCCTCGACCGGCCGGCTGGCGGCCACTGACGCCGACGGCGATCGACTCACCTACGGCATCGTGGGCGGCCGCGTGCAGAAGGGCGTCGCGACCAGGACGTCGGCGCTCGGCACGCTGCGGGTGAACGTCGCCACGGGCGCCTACACCTACACGCCGACGACCAGGGCGCTCAACGCCGCCCGTCCCGACACGGTCGACGAGTTCGTCACCACCGTCTCCGATTCCGGTGCCACGACGCAGTCTTCATTCCGCGTACAGGTGGCCGCCGCAGCCACGGCGGTCCCGGCCACGTTCCGGCTCGGGTCGCTGGCGCCCGAGCATCCGGCCAACGTCCTGACGGACCTGCCGGCGCGGATCGCCGATTCGGCCGCCACGCCCGTCGCGTCCCGCCAGCAGTACATCGAGTTCACCCTCGAGGGCGCCGTGGGCGAAGTTCGCCGTTCCGACCTGGCCCTCTACTCGAATGATCGGCTCATCTCGCTGCGGAAGACCCGACTCGTCAAGATCGCCGACGAGGGAGGACGCACGACCTATCGCCTCCTCGGCATCCCCCACGTCTCGAGTGCCCGGGCCACGTTCACGTTCGTGGTCAACGGCCCCGGCGGCGGGGCGTCGACCACGTGGCGTCGAGTGTGAGCGAGGCGTGCCAAACCCAAGGTGCCCGGCGCCCGTGCGCGGCCGGGCCCATGTCGTCGACCCACAGGATTCGGCCATGCCGCAAGGACACCGTTCGATTTGGCACGTAGCGCGTGCCGCGATCGGCCTCCTGCTCGGCCTCTCCTCCATCGGATGCCGGCCCTCGGCGGACAAGAGCCCATCGACGCCCTCGACCGGGTCGCCGCCGCCGCTCGTCGCGCTCGTGATGAAGTCGCTGGCCAACGAGTTCTTCGCGGGCATGGCGGACGGTGCCCGGGCCCACCACGACGCCTCGGCCGGTCGCTACGAGCTCCTCATCAACGGCATGAAGAACGAGACCGACGTCGAAGAGCAGGTCGGCCTCGTCGAGCAGATGGTCGCACGGAAGGCGGCCGCGATCGTCATCGCGCCCGCCGATTCGCAGGCGATGGTGCCCGTGCTCGCGCGGGCCGTCGCGGCCGGCGTGCTCGTCGTGAACATCGACAATCGCCTCGACCCCGGCACGCTCCGCGAGGCCGGCATCACGATCCCGTTCGTGGGGCCCGACAATCGCGCCGGGGCCCGGGCGGCCGGAGCGGCCGTTGCCGCGCGGCTATCGCGCGGTTCCGAGGTGGCGATCATCGAGGGGATCGTCACCGCCGACAACGCGCGGCAGCGGGGCCTCGGCCTCGAGGATGCGGCGCGGGAGGCGGGCCTCGTCGTGGTCGCACGGCAGAGCGGGCAGTGGGAGATGGAGAAGGCCAACGGCATCGCCGCCGCGCTCCTGACCGCGCATCCGGCACTCGCGGCGATCCTCTGCGCAAACGACAGCATGGCCCTCGGCGCGATCGCTGCGATCGAGGCGGCGAACCGGCGCGGCGTGCTCGTCTCCGGCTTCGACGCCATCCCGGCCGTGCGGCCATTCCTCGACGACGGCCGGCTCGTGGCGACCGTCGACCAGCACGGCGACCGCCTCGCCGTCGAGGGGATCGAGACGGCGCTCTCCATCCTGGCCGGCGCGGCACCGCCGGAGGATCGCACCACACCGGTCGATCTGGTCACCGCTCCCGCCACGGCGCCGCGGCCGTGAGTCGCGCCGGCACACGGTTCCTGCGGGAGCGCGGCCTGCTCATCGTCGCGTGGCTCGCGCTCGTCGCGACGTTCGGCCTCTGCTCCCGCACGTTTCTCTCCACCGGCACGCTCGTGACGGTCGCCGGCAGGCTGCCCGCGCTCGCCGTCGTGTCGGCGGGCATGACGCTCGTGATCGTGGCGGGCGGAATCGACCTGTCGGTGGGTTCGGTGGCGGCGCTCGCGGCGGCGGTCTTCGGCGTGGCGCTCGTGGACTGGCACTGGCCCCTCGTCGTGGCCGCGCCCCTCGCGATCACGGTCGGGAGCCTCGCGGGGTTGGCGGGCGGACTCGTCGCCGTCGGCCTGCGGATTCCCACGTTCCTCGCCACGCTCGGCCTCCTCGAAATCTGTCGGGGCGCGGCGTATCTCGTGACGGGCTCGCGCACGAAGTACATCGGGGCCGCCATCGAGCCACTCGCGCGGCCGCTGCCCGTGATCGGCGTGCCGGCCACGGTGGTGATCACGCTGGTGACGGTGCTCCTGGTGCAGATGATGCTCGCGCGCACGGTGTTCGGACGGCACCTCCAGGCGGTCGGAGGCAATCCGTCCGCGGCCCGGTATGCGGGCATCGCCACGGGTCGCGTGCGCGTGGCCGTCCATGGCCTGAGCGGCGGCCTCGCCGGGCTCGCCGCGGTGCTCGCGACCGCGCGACTCGGGTCGGCCGACCCGAACGCCGGCATGGGGCTCGAGCTCGCCGCGATCGCCGCGGTCGTGATCGGTGGCACGAGCCTCGCGGGCGGTTCGGGCTCCGCGATCGGCAGCCTGCTCGGCGTGATCGTCATCGCCACGCTGGAGGCGGGCCTCGCGCAGCTCGGGGCGTCCGACCCGGCGAAGCGGATCGTCACCGGCGCCGCCATCGTGACGGCGGTGGCGGTGGACTACCTGCGTCGTCGCGGCCGCGGTGAACACCACTGAGGCGGGGCGCGGCCGCTGCACCTCGGGCCGCACCGTGCTCAGCGCTTCTGCGAAACCCGCACCCAATCAATCTCAAACCGCGCCGGGAATGGCGTGTCTCCCGCAGGGTTGCCGACGAACCCGCCGCCGACCGCGAGATTGATGACGACGTGGAACGGCTGATCGAACGGTGCGGGAAACGCCCCGCCCTCACTCGACCACGAATCCTGCGTCTGCCACACCTCGCCATCGACCAGCCATTGAATCCGCCCCTGCTCCCACTCGATGCCGACCGTGTGGAATGCATCGGCGAACGTGCTCTGGGGGAGCCGGTATCGGGAGCCCGTATTGCGGTTGGCGGGCCACGCCCCGCCGTGGTGGAGCGTGCCCCAGAGCACCGCCGGCTCCTGCCCCTTGATCTCGAGGATGTCGATCTCACCGCTGGCGGCCCAGCCACCGTACACGTCGTCGGTCGGCAGCATCCAGAATGCGGGCCAGATGCCCTGGCCGCGCGGCACCTTGACGCGGGCCTCGACCCGGCCATAGCGCCAGTCCCCTCGTCGCTTGCTGCGAACGCGCCCCGATGAATACTGCCGCACGGTGCCGGCGATGCCGTGGTTGTCGTGCCGGGCCTCCAGCACGAGGCGTCCGTCCTCGATCCGGACGTTCTCACGCCTGTCGGTGTAGATCTGGAGCTCGTTGTTGCCGCCGCCGAACGCGTTGACCTCGATCTCCCACTTCGACCAGTCGAGCGACGCCCCGTCGAACTCGTCCTGCCACACCACGGCCCAACCAGGCTCGGCCCCATCACAAACGGTTGCCAGCGACCCGATGACGATCGCGATGACGGTGACGAGGCCAGCCATGATCCATTCCGGGAGCGCCGTGCAGGCCGCGGCATCATACCGAGGCTGCCATGGCGCACCCGACCGACGTCCCCATGGCCGGAGTGAAGGGACCGACCGCGCCCTCGAGCCGAAAAGCCGGACCCGCAAACCCGTGGAAATCATGGCGTGTCCATCGCTTGACCTCGACCCCCTTTTGCAATTAGTTTTCAAGAAGGAGAAGTCGCGTCACACCACTCGCTGAGGTGCCTTATGGCCCGCAGTCGCCACCGGTCGCGGCGTCGGTCGTGCGCCCCCCGCAAGGGACGTCAGCCAACCGCGTTCGAGCTGCTCGAGCGCCGCTTCGCGCTTTCGGCGACCTGGAGCGGCGGCACCTGGACGATCACCGGCGATGGCGACCCCACGCAGCCGGATGACACGATCGTCGTCGAACGCAATCCCGACAACGGCCGCCAGCTGCGCGCCGTCGTCAACGGCGTCGTCGTCGGCTCGCGGCT
>CAIWZS010000500.1 GCA_903917235.1 uncultured Planctomycetaceae bacterium
GACCTGCTCGCGGAGCGCTGGGGTGTTGCGAGCACCGTCTGGAGCGTGACGAGCTGGAAGGAGCTGAGGCGCGAGGCGCAGGAGTGCCGTCGCTGGAACATGCTCCATCCCGGCGCGTCGCCCCGGTCGAGTTACCTCGAGCGCGCGCTCGCCGACGAGCGGGGCGTGTTCGTCGCGGCGAGCGACCACGTGCGGGCCGTGCCGGAGCAGCTCGATCCCTGGATTCCCGGCGGCCTGTTCGCGATGGGCACCGACGGGTTCGGTCGCAGCGACACCCGCGGTCCGCTCCGGCGGCACTTCGAGGTCGATGCGGAGTGCATCGCGATCGGCACGCTGTCGAGGCTGGCTGCGACCGGTGCGATCGGGTCGCACGTCGTGTCCGATGCGATCGCCTCGCTCGGGGTGAACCCCGACAAGATCGATGCTGCGTTGGCCTGATCCCGCGTGACGCCCCGGCGTCGTCCTGCTTCGTTTCTCCCACCCCAATCCCCGATCTCCCACGCATGGCCGTCGAATTCAAGCTCCCGGATCTCGGTGAAAACATCGCCTCGGGAGACGTCGTCTCCGTCTTCGTTTCGCCCGGCGACGTGCTGAGGCCCGGGCAGGCTCTGCTGGAGGTCGAGACCGACAAGGCGGTCATCGAGGTGCCGTGTCCCCCGGGTGGGCGCGTCGCCGAGGTGCTCGTGAAGAAGGGGGATACCGTCAAGGTCGGCCAGGCGCTCGTCACGCTCGACGCGGCCGGAGCGGCTTCGACCCCTGCCAAGGCACCCCCTGCTGCGGCCGCGGCTCCGGCTGTGCAGCCGCAGGCACCGTCCGCGCCGCCGCAGGCGCCGGCAGCCGTCGCGAGTCCCGTCGCCGCCGCGGTGCGGCAGCCCGAACCGGTGGCTGCCCGGGCGTCCACCGTGCCGCCGGAGCCGGCGGCCGGTGTGGCCGCGGGAACCGCCGTGGAGCCGGCGGGGCCGGCCGTGCGCCGGCTGGCACGAGAGCTCGGGGTCGATCTCGCCGGCGTCCGTGGCACGGGGCCGAGCGGGCGGATCGTGCGCGAGGACGTGGTCGCCGCCGTGCGTCAGGCAGGCGGGCGCTCGACGGCCCGGGCGTCGGCCACCACGGACCGCGATGATTGGGGGCCCGTGCGCCGCGAGCAGATGTCGCGCATGCGGAAGACGATCGCCGCGAACATGCTGCGCAGCGTCCAGGAGATTCCCCACCTCACGAACTTCGACGACGCGGACGTCACCGAGCTCGAACAGTTGCGCAAGGCCAGCGCGCCGGAGTACGCGAAGAGCAACCTCAAGCTCACCGCGCTGGCGTTCGTGATCAAGGCGGTCAGCCTCTCCCTGCGGCAGCATCCCGCCATCAACGCGTCGATCGACCCCGAGAAGGGCGAGATCGTATACAAGGAGTACGTGAACATCGGGCTCGCGGTGGACACACCCCGGGGTCTCGTCGTGCCGGTGCTGCGAGAGTGTGATCGCATGAGCATCCCCCAGGTCGCGCAGGCGATCGCCGACACCGCCGAGAAGGCGAAGAACGCGCAGTACGGGATCGAGGACCTGCGCGGAGGCACGTTCACGATCAGCAATCTCGGCGCGGTCGGCGGTGCCTATTCGACGCCGATCATCAACTGGCCCGAGGTGGCCATCCTGCTGCTCGGACGGTCCCGAAAGATGCCGGTCGTGCACGAGGATCGCATCGAACCCCGGCTCATGATGCCGCTCTCGCTGTCCTACGATCACCGCATCGTGGACGGCGCGATGGCGGCGCGGTTTCTGAACGAAGTCATCGGCTATCTCGAGAGCCCGGGCCGGCTGCTGCTGGCGATGTGACGGCGGAGATGCCGACGGCCCGCCGCCCAGCGGGCGGGGCGTGGCGCGTGGACCCGAATGAACCCGGAAGAGTGAATCCCGGACCGTGAGCACCATCGACGACATCGACTCGGCCGGCACGGCGAGCCTGGCTTTTCTCGAAGACCTGTTCGAGCAGTATCGGTCTGACCCCGACAGCCTCTCGCCCGACTGGCGGGCGTACTTCCGTTCGCTCGAGACGGGCGGCGCGCCCGGGGGCAACGGGCATGGCCGTCCGGGCGGCGCCGGGATGGCCGTGCGGGGTGTGCCGGACGGGGCCGCACTGCCGCCGGCCGCCGCACGCAAGTTCGTCGCTCCGGATCAGATCGCCACGGGGCACGCCGTGGCGATGGCCAACGGCGAGGTCCGTCTGCCCGCAGCCCCGGCCGGCGAGGCGATGCCGCTGCCGCTGCCCCCCGCGGCGGATGGCACGGCGGGCGAGGAACGCGTGGCGTTCCTGCAGGATCGCGTGGACCAGCTCGTGCGGGCCTTCCGGGTGCGCGGCCACCTGATGGCCGAGATCGATCCGCTCGGGCGACCGCGTCCGGGCCTGCCGGAGCTCGACCCGGCCTTCTACCGGCTCACCGACACCGACATGGATCGGTCGTTCTCCACCGACACGATCGAGGGTCCGCGGTCGATGTCGCTGCGGCAGATCCTCAAGCGGCTGCGGAACACCTACTGCCGATCGATCGGCGTCCAGTTCATGCACATGGACGACCTGCGCTCCCGGCAGTGGCTCCAGGTGCGCATGGAGGGGTGTGAAAACCGCATCCAGCTCGATCGACGCCAGCAGCTCCGCATCTACCGGCAGATGACGACGGCCGCCGTCTTCGAGGAGTTCATCCAGAAGCGATTCCTCGGCGCCAAGAGCTTCTCGCTGGAGGGCTCGGAGAGCCTGATTCCACTGGTCGAAATGGCGATCGAACGGGCCGCTTCGCAGCAGATCGGCGACATCGTGCTCGCGATGGCCCACCGCGGGCGGCTCAACGTGCTCGCGAACATCATGGGCAAGAGCCCGCAGAAGATCTTCCGCGAGTTCGCCGACATGGATCCGGAGCTGCATGTCGGCCGGGGCGACGTGAAGTACCACCTCGGCCACTCGACCGACTACCAGGCGGCCAACGGGCGGAGCGTGCACCTGACGCTCTGCTTCAATCCCAGCCATCTCGAGTTCGTCAATCCGGTGGCGCTCGGGCGGATGCGGGCCCGGCAGGACCGCTTTGGCGACCCGGGCCGCCAGGGCGGCATGGTGATCCAGATCCACGGGGATGCGGCCTTCGCGGGCGAGGGGATCATCCAGGAGACGCTCAACCTCTCCGAACTCGACGCCTACCGGGTGGGCGGCACGCTGCACGTGGTGGTGAACAACCAGATCGGCTTCACGACGGGGCCCGGGGAGGCACGCAGCTGCATGTACGCCACCGACGTGGCGAAGATGCTCCAGATCCCCATCTTCCATGTGAACGGCGAGGATCCCGAGGCGGTGGCGCAGGTGGTCAACCTGGCGATGGACTTCCGACGGGAGTTCCAGCGCGACGTCGTGATCGACATGTACTGCTTCCGCCGCCGGGGCCACAACGAGGCCGACGAGCCGGCCTTCACGCAGCCGGCGCTCTACCGGGTGATCGAGCGGCGGCCGAGCGTCCACGAGAGTTATCTCGAGAAGCTGCTGAAGCTCGGCGAGGTCACCCGCGACGAGGCCGCGAAGATCGTCGAGGAGCAGCAGGCGAAGCTGGCGGCCGACCTGTCGGTCGCGAAGAGCGAGGAGTTCGTCCACCGCACGGAGGTCGGAGGTGTCTGGGCCTTCTACATCGGCGGACGTGAGCGCGAGGCGGCGGACGTCGACACCGGCGTGAGACGCGAGGTGCTCGAGGACCTGCTGCGGAGGCTCGTGGCCCTGCCCGACGGCTTCCAGCCGCATGCGAAGATCGGGAAGTTCCTGGAAAACCGCCTGCAGATGGCCGCGGGTGCCGCGCCGCTCGACTGGTCCGCGGCCGAGGCGTTGGCGCTCGCGACGCTCGCCACCCAGGGGCTGCGGATCCGGCTCACGGGCCAGGACAGCCAGCGGGGCACGTTCAGCCATCGCCATGCCGTCATCCATGACGCCGTGACCGACGAGACCTGGTGTCCGCTCGAGCATCTCGCCCCGGAGCAGGCGCCGGTCGAGATCGCCAACAGCCCCCTCTCGGAGGCCGGCGTGCTCGGATTCGAATACGGCTACAGCCTCGACTGCCCGGACGGACTCGTCATGTGGGAGGCGCAGTTCGGTGACTTCGTCAACACGGCGCAGGTCGTGATCGACCAGTTCATCGTCGGAGCGGAGGACAAGTGGAACAGGCTCTCGGGCATCGTCATGCTCCTGCCGCACGGGTTCGAGGGGCAGGGGCCGGAGCACTCGAGTGCACGGCTCGAGCGATTCCTCATGCTCGCGGCGAAGGACAACATCCAGGTGGTGCAGCCGACGACGCCCTCCCAGATCTTCCACTGCCTGAGGAGACAGGTGCTGCGGGTGTGGCGCAAGCCGCTGGTCGTGATGACGCCGAAGAGCCTGCTGCGGCATCCCGGGTGCGTGTCGTCGCTCGACGACCTCGTCAAAGGGGGATTCCAGCGGGTGATCCCGGACGGCTCGGGCACGCCGGCGCGCGACGTGCGCAGGATCCTGCTCTGCACGGGCAAGGTGGCCTACGAGCTGGAGAAGCGCCGGCAGGAGCTGGGCCGGCGGGACGTCGCGATCGTGCGCATCGAGCAGCTCTACCCGCTGCCGAGGCGGGCGCTCGAGGAGGCCCTCGGCCGCTACGCGCCGGGCACCCCGGCCGTGTGGGTGCAGGAGGAGCCGGAGAACATGGGCGCCTGGCGATTCATCCGCATCCATTTCGGCGAGAAGCTCCTCGACCGGTTCCCGCTGTCCGGCATGTGCCGGCAGAGCGCCGCGAGCCCGGCGACGGGTTCCAAGAAGAGCCATGATCTCGAACAGAACGAGCTGTTGACGGCGTCCTTCACCAGTTGATCGGCCCGCGGCCGGGCCGCCCCGACGACCTCCGCACCCCCACTCCCCTCCCGCTCCATGCCAATCGAACTCAAGGTTCCGGAAGTCGGCGAATCGATCACCGAGGTGATGATCGGCGCCTGGAAGAAAGCCGAAGGTGATGCGGTCGCCGTCGACGATGCGATCGTCGAGATCGAGAGCGACAAGGCGACCGTCGAGCTGCCCGCGCCGGTGGCCGGCAGCATCACGAAGATCCTCAAGGGGAGCGGCGAGCGGGCCGTCGTCGGCGAGGTGATCGGATGGCTCGAGCCCGCCGGGGCGGGGGCGTCGACCGCGGCTCCGGCACCGGTGCCCGCTCCGGTTTCGGCCGTCCCCGCGGCCCCGCAATCCGCGGGCCCCGCGCCGGCCGCCACCCGCGTGATGCCCGCGGCGGCCCGCGTGCTCGGTGAGGCCGGTGTGCCGGCGGCGACGGTGGCCGGGACGGGCCCCGGCGGTCGCGTGACGAAGTCGGACGCCGTGCAGGCGGTTGCGTCGCGTCCCGCCGAGGCTCCGCAGCAGCGCGCCGCGGTCGCTCCCGCCCCCGCGGCGAGGCCGACGGCGGCCACCACGGCGCTGACGGCGCCGCCGGCTCAGGCCCGAGGCAGTCGCGAGGAGCGGGCGGTGCTCATCAGCCCGATCCGCCAGCGCATCGCCGAGCGCCTCGTCGCCGCGCAGCACGACGCGGCCCTGCTCACGACCTTCAACGAGGTCGACATGAGCTCCGTGATGGCGCTTCGGGCGAAGTTCAAGGACACGTTCCAGGAGCGGCATGGCGTGAAGCTGGGCTTCATGTCGTTCTTCGTGCGTGCGGCGGTCGAGGCCCTCCGGGCCGTGCCGCAGGTGAACGCCGAGTATCGTGAGCCCCACATCGTCTATCGGGACTACTGCGACATCGGCATCGCCGTCGGGGGCGGCAAGGGCCTCGTGGTGCCGGTGCTGCGCAACGCGGAGACGATGTCGTTCGCGGAGATCGAGCAGCGCATCGGCGACCTCGCGAGGCGGGCTGCGGACAACAAGGTGAAGCTCGAGGAGCTGCAGGGTGGCACGTTCACCATCTCGAATGGCGGCGTCTACGGCTCGATGCTCTCCACACCGATCGTGAACCCGCCGCAGAGCGGCATCCTCGGCCTCCACGCGATCCAGGACCGGCCGATGGCGGTCGGGGGTCAGGTGGTGATCCGACCGATGATGTACCTCGCGCTGACGTACGACCATCGCCTCGTCGACGGGCGGGAGGCGGTGACGTTTCTCAAGCGAATCAAGGACACGATCGAGGATCCCAGCCGCCTGATGCTCGAGGTATGAGGACCCGCCCGCATGCGTCATGACCTGGTGGTGATCGGCGGGGGCCCGGGGGGCTACGTGGCGGCGATCCGCGCGGCCCAGCTCGGCATGCAGGCCGCCGTCGTCGAGAAGGAGGACCGCCTCGGCGGCACCTGCCTGCGGGTCGGCTGCATCCCGTCGAAGGCCCTGCTCGAATCGAGCCATCGGTACGAGGAGGCCTGCCATCACCTCGCGTCCCACGGCGTCCGCGTCGCCGGCGTGTCGCTCGACCTCGCGGCGATGATGCGGCGCAAGGCCGACGTGGTCGCCACGCTGGCCAAGGGAATCGATGGCCTGCTCGCAAAGAACAAGGTGACCCGCTACCGCGGCATCGGCCGGCTCGCGGGGCCCGGCCGCGTGGCGGTGACGGCCGCGGACGGCGCGGTCACGCTGCTCGAGACGCCGCGGGTGGTGCTCGCCGTGGGCAGCGAAAGCATCGTGCTGCCGGGGATCGAGATCGATGGCACCCACGTGGGCACGAGCACCGAGGCGCTCGACTATGGCGAGGTCCCGAGTCACCTCGTCGTCGTCGGCGGCGGCTACATCGGCCTCGAATTGGGCAGCGTCTGGCGGCGCCTCGGCGCGCGGGTGACCGTGCTCGAATATGCCGACCGCATCCTTCTCGGGATCGACGGTGACATCGCGGCGGACGCGCTGCCGCTGTTTCGGAAACAGGGGCTCGACATCCAACTCGGCGTGAAGGTGCGCTCCGCCCGCCGCCACGGAACGGGCTGCATCGTGGAATGCGAGGGACGCGAACCGATCGCGTGCGATCGTGTCCTGGCGGCGACCGGCCGGCGACCCGCGACGGCCGACCTCGGGCTCGAGACCGTGGGCATCACGCCCGATCGGCGTGGATGCATCGGGGTCGACCCCGCTTTTCGCACCCCGGCGGAGGGTGTCTGGGCGATCGGCGACTGCATCCCGGGACCGATGCTCGCCCACCGCGCCGAGGAGGACGGCGTGGCGTGCGTGGACGGCATCGCCGGCCGCTGGGCCCACGTGGAGTACGACCTGGTGCCGGCGGTCGTCTTCACCCACCCGGAGATCGCGACCGTCGGACGCACGGAGGAACAGCTCCAGGCCGCCGGCGTGGCCTACACGAAGGGTGTCTTTCCGTTCCGGGCGAACGGCCGGGCCCGCACCATCGACGACACCGTCGGGAAGGTGAAGGTGCTGGCCGACGCGACGACCGATCGCGTGCTCGGGGTCCACATCATCGGCCCTTCGGCGGGGGATCTGATCGGTGAGGCGGCGGCAGCGATGAATTTCGGGGCGACCGCCGAGGACATCGCCCGCGTGTGCCACGCCCATCCGACGCTGCCCGAGGCGCTCAAGGAGGCGGCGCTGGCCGTCGGCGGGCGGGCGATCCACGCCTGACCCGACATGCCGCCGTGACACGTCGCGGCGTCGCGTTGACCGACCCTTCGAGGCGGTGGTAGGGTCGCCCCATGCCTGATCCACACGACGACGCGGTCTCCACGTCCGGATCGACGGGCTCGGCGGCCGTGCCACAGGCCGATCGCGGCGGCGAGGCGACGATCATCTCGGCGCGTTCCGGGCCCGGAGCGACCTCGTCGGCCGAGATCGGTCGCGAGCTGCTCGGTACGAGCCTCGGCCCCTATCGCCTCGAGCGATTCATCGGCGGTGGGGGCATGGGGGCGGTGTTCCGCGCCCATGACACGACGCTCGATCGCGTCGTCGCGGTGAAGGTGCTCGCCGGCCGGCAGGCGGACGACGAGGAGATGCTGCGGCGTTTCCGCAACGAGGCGCAATCGGCCGCCCGGCTCGATCACGAGAACATCGGCCGGGTGCACGCCGTCGGCAGCGAGGACGGCTGGCACTACATCGTCCTCGAGTACATCGAGGGGCGCAACGTGCGCGACATCGTCCGCGAGGACGGCGCCTTCGATGTCGCCCGCACCGTCGACGTCGCGATGCAGGTCGCCGACGCCCTCGAGCACGCATCCCAGCGGTCGGTGGTGCACCGTGACATCAAGCCTTCGAACATCGTCATCACCCCGACCGGTCGTGCTCGGATCGTCGACATGGGACTCGCACGACTGCACCAGATGGCCGGCGATCGTGATCTCACGATCAGCGGCATGACGCTGGGCACCTTTGACTACATCTCGCCCGAGCAGGCGCGCGACCCGCGGGCGGCAGACGTCCGCAGTGACCTCTATTCGCTCGGCTGCACGATGTTCTTCATGCTCGCAGGCCGGGCGCCGTTCGCCGAGGGCACGATGGTGCAGAAACTGCTCCAGCATCAGCAGGAGCCCCCGCCGTCGATCGAGCGTCTGCGACCCGACGTGCCACGGCGGCTCGCGGCCATCCTGGGCCGCCTGATGGCGAAGGATCCCGGCGAGCGCTATCAGCGTCCGGTAGACCTGGTGGCGGACCTCACGGCGTTCGCCGACGAGCACGGGATCGAGCTGGCCGCGCCGCGCGTGAGGGCGCCCGTGCCGCTGCCCCGGCCGGCGTCGGTCCTGCCGTGGCTCCTGCCTCTGGCCGCGTTCATCGCCCTCGTCACCGGCCTGTGGCTGCGGGGGGCCGCGGATCGCCGTCGCGACATCCCGGGGATCCGGATGGAACCACCCGGAGCGCCGGCCGTCACCGACCGCTCCGAGTCACCGGCGAGCTGAGGAGCCTTTTGCCGTGCGAAGCGGCATCCTGCCGCGACGTCACGGGTCTCTCGCCCGTCGCGGCCGCGCGCCGGCACGACGATTCGGCACGGCGACTTCGGGGAACCGGCTTTCTTGACGCGGCCGCACCGCCACGATCTATTTTCTGGAGAGTCCTCAGCGGACCGAGGTGGCGCGGCGCCACCGATTTCACTCGGAGCCTATCCATGATTCGCAGCAGCAGGTACGCGTGCACCCTCGGTCTCGGCATCGCTCTCGTCGCCGGCTCTTCGGCACGTCCGGCCTATGCCATCAAGCAGTTTTTCGACGAGTTCAAGGCCGTCTACGTGAAGGACGGCTCGCCGCTGGCCGCCGCCGTCGATTCGGCGAAGTGCAACGTCTGCCACGTCGGCTCGAGCAAGAAGGATCGCAATGCCTACGGCGAGGCGCTCGCCGAGCGGCTCGACAAGAAGGAGGACGCGAAGAATCCCGAGAAGATCCGGATGGCGCTCGACGAGGTGGCGAAGCTGCCGAGTGCCGCCGGCGGCCCGACCTTCGGTGCCCTGCTCGCAGAGGGCAAGCTGCCGGTCGCAGCCAACTGAGCCTCGGCCCGCGTCGAGTCCGCGGAACCCCGCCGACCGCGCCGGGCGGCGGTCCTTCGGGCGAACCCGCTCCAGCGACCGCTCCACGCGAATGCACTCCAGAGATGATCTGGTGACGAAACCCTCCGGTCCGCCGGGGGGTTTTTTCGTGGGCAAAGCGGGCTCGTCCGGGCGGGCGAGAAGCCCGCAAGGCGTTGCTCGCGGTGGCCATCGGCCGCGCGTCAGCCGTGCGTCGCCTCGAGCACGATGCGCGGCAGATCGTCACACGCGGCGATGCGGGCCGCCACGTGCGGGGCCGCGAAGACGCGCACCCGCTTGACCAGGTCGTCGAACTGCTCGCGAGCGAGGCTGCGGACGACCGGGGAGAGATCCTCCAGCCAGTGCCAGCGGCTGCCCCCGCCGCGCCCCGCCCGCTCCTTCACGCGAAGTCGGAACTCCACCTCGCGCTCGGCGGGTGGCGCGTCCACCAGGATGTCGTGCGGTGCGATCGTCACCTCGAGCCGATCGGCGAGCCCCGCGGCGAGCCGGTGGGCGATCGCGGCGGTCTCGGCGTAGGGGCGTCCCGCGAGCGCCCGGTGCACCTCGGGATGGCGGACGGCGTCGAACGAGGCGGCCCGCTTGAAGAGGCGACGCACCGGTCCGAAGAGGCCGTTCACGAGCGGCTCGGCTGCCGTGCCGGCGGCAGCCGTGGTGATCCAGCGGATGAACCCGTCATCGTCGCACCGCACGAGCCGCGCGGGCTCGATTCGATCCCGTACCACCCAGACCGCCCGCTGGAGCATCGCCGTCGCACTGCGCACCGCGTGGTGCCAGTACACCTCACTGAACATGACGTAGCGCGCGAACACCATCAGTTCCGCCGCCGTCCGTCCCTTGTCGCTGATCGCGAGCGTCGTGCCGGAGTCGTCGGTGCAGAGGCTCCCGAGCAGTCGGGGCTGATCGAAGTGCCGGCCGTAGGGGACACCCGCGTGGAGGCTGTCGCGAACGAGGTAGTCCATCTTGTCGACGTCCACGGGACCTGACAGCAGCGACCGCAGGAGTCGTCCCGCCCGGTCGTCGGCGGTGCCGTCGATGAGCGACGCGACACGAGCCGGATCGAGCGACCACCCGTCGCGGAGCACGGCCCCGGCATCCCCGCCCGCGAGGAGGCTCGCGACGAGCGACTCGTGCCGTGGAATCTCGGGAAGGGCCATGTCCTCCACCGGATGGCAGAAGGCCCAGTGCCCCACGTCGTGGAGCAGGGCGGCCGCGATGAATGCCGCCGCGTCGGACTCGTCGACGGTCGACGCGAAGCGCTCGTCCTGCCGGAGGCGACGGAGGAACTCCAGCGCGAGCCGGTAGACCCCGAGGGAGTGTTCGAGCCGGTCATGCCTCGCCCCGGGATAGACGAGCGACACGAGACCGAGCTGGCTGACCCGGGCGAGTCGGCGCATCTCCGCGGTGTCGAGCAGCAGTCGCACCCGGGGAGTGAGCGGAACGGTGAGGTCGGGAGGGATGCGGACACCGTCGACGATCGAGTCGAGGGCGACGAGTTCCGGCAGCGAGGCGAGATTCATCGGACCGTCCTGCTCCATCCGCTCACAGCGGCGGCACGCCGGCGAGCCAGCGGAGGAACGCGGTGACGATCACGTAGAACGAGAAGTGCACGGAGGCCGGGCCCCAGTCGAAGTCGAATGCGGCATAGGCCGCCAGCACGCCGGGAAACGCGAACAGCGGACCGAGGTAGAGCCACTGCCACATCTCGGCGGTCGACTCGGCGGGAAGCACCCCCTTCGCCAGCCACAGCGCGGCGTAGACGGCCGAGCAGATGAGCACGCGGAGCGCGAGGCTGCGGCCCTGGTAGGCCTCGAGCTCACGGTCACGGATCGCGGCGTAGCCGAGGGCGACGCACGGGATCGCGACGAGAAACCCGCCCGCGGCGAGGATCCAGTCGGGAGGCGTCGCCGGGCTCCACGCGCGACCGGTGGCCCAGGCGACGACCATCGTGACGATCGCACCGGCGACCACAAGCGTCCACGTCAGCCCGCTGACCCGTGTCTCGACCCGTCGGAACGGGATCGTCACCGGCGCCGCACCCGGAGCCGTGGGCTGGGCCGGCTCCGGCTCGTGCACCACGACGTCCTTGGCGGCGGGAGTCGGAATCACGATCGGCTGCTTGCACTTGGGACACGGACCGGTCTTGCCCGCGAACTTCTCGCTCACCGCGAAGCGGGACCGGCAGCCGGGGCAGACGACGTTGATGGCCATGATCGGGAGACGCGGGAGGCGGAATGGGCCGGACCGAGAAGAGGTCGGGCAGTTTCAGAGGCGGCTCGGGTGGAGTCAAGCCGGTGAAGCCGGGACACGCCGGCCGCGTCGCCACCACCCGGCGACTGGCGTCACCGCCCCACGCGTCGAGGGAGACGCGTCGCCGTGGAGCCCTCGGCTCGTCCGTGGGTAGACTCCGGGAAGCGGGAGACGCACGAGGACACCATCGATGAGCGACGCGGAATCCGTGCGGCCCGATCGACTGCCGCCGCCGCAGTTCACGAGCGGGCAGATCATCTTTCACTGCCCGAAGGGACACCGTCTCGTCGTCAAGGAGGCCTATGCCGGCAAGCGAGGCCGCTGTGACAAGCAGGGCTGTGGAGCGGCGGTCGTCGTTCCCGTGCCGCCGCCGGCCGTCGACGTGGATGAGGACGCCCCGGAGCCCGAGGTCGAGGCGCCCGTGGCGGCGAGTCCAGCGGACGCGACGACGGCGGCCCACGTCGAGGCGGCGGCGGTGGCCGCCGGGCCGGCGGAGGAATCGGTCACCGACGAACGCGTGCCCTCGGAGGCAGATGGCTGGGGCTTCATCGGCAGCGGTGTGCTGCCGGGTGACGCGGTCGTGGATGGCGAGGCTCCCGCGCCCGCAGCCGGTGCGGATGGAAGCGCCGCCGGCACCGAGCCATTCGGCAACCCGGTGGCGCGGCTGGTGGCCCGCCTCTGGGAGGAGCGGGACCACGGCGGCATCGTCGAACTGCACCTCGCCAGCGGGAGCGTCGTGCTGCCCGAGTGGTACGACCACACGTGGTCGCGCGGCACGCACGGCCTGTTCGCGAGCCAGGCGCCGGACGGCACGTTGACCCTCACCGCCGTGGCCTGGGACGCGATCCAGAAGGTGGTGGTGCGTCAGGTGCGGGACATGCCCGCGGGAATGTTCGAGTGAGCGGGCCAGCGCCCCTCACGCGTTGGCGTCGAGATCACCCTCGGTGATCATCGTGAAGCCCTTCGTGCCGAGCGTCTCGAGGCCCATCTCGGTATTGTCGACCATCAGGGCGACCGCCGGTCTGCCGCGTGGCCGTACGAGGATGGGATAGGCCTGGATGATGTTCACCTCCGCCTGCAGGAGCGCGGTGCAGATGCGGAGGAGGGGCTGGCCGTCGTCGGGCAGTTCGACACCGATCAGATCGCTCTCGATGAGCGCGAGGCCCGCTCGTTCCAGAATCTCGCGACCCTGCTCCGGGTGACTCAGCAGGAAGCGGACGAAGGCGCACTCCCCCGAGTCGCTGATCGAGAGGGCGACGATCCTCACCTTCGAGCCGTCGAAGCGGCGGACGAGTTCCAGGAGCTGTCCGACGCGATTCTCGAGAAAGACGGTGAACTGCCGGAGCGTCGGCCAGCTGCGCCCGCGGGCGGTCGCGAACCCGATGCCCGCCTCGTCACCACCTCCGGCCAGGCTCACGCGCGCGTCCTCCACACGGATCGTTGAGAGAGACCCAACGGTCAGGATAGAGTGCCGCCGTCAGCGTGGTCAACGCGACGGCACTTCCGCCCCCCTCGGTGATCGGCCATGCCCGACGTGCACGAGATCGAGATCCGCGTCCGGTACCAGGAGACCGACGGGCAGCGCCGCGTGCACCATGCCAACTTCCTGACCTACTTCGAGATGGGCAGGACCGAGATGCTCCGTGCGCACGGCCATTCCTACCGGGCCTTCGAGGATGCGGGCCTCTTCATGGTGGTCTCGGAGGCGACGGTGCGGTACCTGGCCCCGGCGGAGTACGACGATCTGCTCCGCCTGAGAACGCGTGTGGAGAAGATCGGGGCCGCTCACATCCGTCATGCCTACGAGGTGATTCGGGGCACCTCCATCCTCGTGACGGGCACCACCACGGTGGTCTGCGTGGATCGCGAGGGACGCGTGCGGCGGCTGCCCGACTGGATGCTGGGATGAGGACGGCCCTGACCGGCCGACCGTCAGCGGAGCGCCTCGAAGACGAACCGCTGTTCGCCGCACTGGAACTGCGATGGCTCGCCCAGCCGCACCGGGTCTCCGATCCGCACCCAGACGCCGTTGACGCCCGCGTTGCGGATCTTCCAGCCCCGCGCGGAGCGCACGAGCTCGGCGTGAATCGGGCTCACGAAGCGGTCGTCCAGCTGGATCGTGCAGCCGTGCCCCGTGCGGCCGATCGTCGTGGCGGGCGCGTGGCACTCGTGCCGCCTGCCGCCGTCGGGGGGCAGGCCGGCGGCGACGTCTCGGGGAGACCGTTCGACGAGCCATGCCTCGGTGAGGTCCACCTCCCGCAGCACGAGCCGCGTCGATCCGATGACCACTTCCCCCCCGTCGCGCAGCCGCGCCTGCGTCACGCGGACGAAGGTCCCGCCACCGCTGCCGAGGTCGACCAACTGCCACTGTCCATCGGGCATCCGCTCGATCGCGGCGTGACGTGGCGACATGAGCAGGTCGTGGGGCACGACGACGTCCCCTTCGTGGCGACCGATCACCAGCCGATCGCCCCGCATGCGCACCGTCTCACCCGTTTCGCGACCGTCGTCGATGACGTGCAGCAGGGCCATGGGGGCGCGGAGCACGGGGCGCGTGAGCGGCGTGGCGTCGATGCCGACCCGGCCGGCGAGGTCGACGGGACGCGGCACAGGGACCGCGCCTTCCGCCGGCGCCGTCGCTCCGGA
>CAIWZS010000501.1 GCA_903917235.1 uncultured Planctomycetaceae bacterium
CGCAGACGACCGGCGGCAGGCGGCGGCGGATCGCGGGCCGGTGCGTGGGCACGACCCCGACCGCCACGTTGTAGGTGCGGGAGATCTCCCCCGCGCTCGTCGCGATGGTGCCGGTCATGCCCGCGAGGTGGGGCCACCGTGCGAAGAGATCCTGGATGGTGATCCGCGCCGCGTGCCCTGACGGCACGGTGATCTCGACCTTTTCCTTCGCCTCGACGGCCTGGTGCAGCCCATCCCGCCACGTCCGGCCCTCGGCCGCACGTCCGGTGAACTCGTCGATGATCACGATCTTCCCCTCGCGGACCACGTACTGCCGGTCGCGATTGAAGAACTGCCTGGCCCGCAGCGCGCGTTCCACCGCGTCGTAGATCGCCAGCAGGCTCGTCGGCTCGAGTTCTGGCGGTCGGTCGAGCGCCCGCACACGGCCCCGGCCGCGGCCGAGCAGCTCGCACGTCTGCTTTTGGACGTCCTGCTCGAAGTCACGATCGCGTTCGAGGACGAGGGCGGCTTCCGCGGCGAACCGAAAGAGCGCCTGTTCCATCGCCTGTGCCTCGCCGGGCGGCGAGGCGATGATGAGCGGCGTGCGGGCCTCGTCGATCAGGACGTTGTCGGCCTCATCGACGAGGGCGAACCAGTAGGGACGCTGCAGCAGGCGGGCCTGCCCGCCGACCGTCTTGCCGGTGAGCGCGGCGGCGAGGTCACCGCGACCGTCGGTCATCTCGCGGTTCATGAGCCGGTCTTTCAGGAAGTCGAAGCCGAATTCCTTGGCGGTGCCGTAGGTCACGTCGCAACCGTAGGCCTTGCGACGCTGGTCGAAGTCCATCTGCGACTCGACGATCCCCACCTTGAGCCCGAGCGCCTCGTAGATCGGCTGCATCCACTCCGCGTCGCGGCGGGCGAGGTAATCGTTCACGGTGGCGAGGTGCGCGCCCCTCCCCGCGAGCGCGTAGAGCACCAGCGGAAGCGTCGCGACGAGGGTTTTTCCCTCGCCGGTCTGCATCTCGAGGATCGCGCCGTGGACGAGCGCTGCGCCGGCGAGGATCTGGACGTCGTAATGCCGCATGCCCAGGCGGCGGCGTCCGGCCTCGCGCGTGGCGGCGAAACTGTCGATGAGGAGCGAGTCGACCGGCTCACCCGACTTCGCGCGGTATGCGAGCGAGCGTCCCAGTCGCCGGAGCGCCACGTCGTCGAGCACCTCCATCGCGGGCGCAAGCTCGTCCACGCGGCGCACGAGCTGCCACATGCCGGCATGGATGGCCGGTTTCACACCGGGCGCGAAGCCGCCAAGAAACTCGAACATCTGCGACGAAGACCCCGTCCAGGACCGCGACCACCCTTCGACGGCACTCTACCACGCCCCCGCCGTAGCAAGGCCACCCGCCCGCAGGGGCCGCAGGCCCCGCCGCGGCGCACTGCATGAACGAAGCGCAGGAGGCCGCCCTGCCATACACCCGGCCGCAGGGGCCGCAGGCCCCGCCGCGGCGCACTGCATGAACGAAGCACAGGAGGCCGCCCTGCCGCACACCCGGCCGCAGGGGCCGCAGGCCCCGCCGCGGCGCACTGCATGAACGAAGCACAGGAGGCCGCCCTGCCACACACCCGGCCGCAGGGGCCGCAGGCCCCGCCGCGGCCAAGCCAGCCGCGGAGCGCACCACGGCCGCCTGGAGGGCGGCCGGGCGAGGCGCGGGGCACCTCCGGCTGCCCCCGCCTCGCCAAGGCTGCGGGGGGCATGGATGCCCCCGCAGCCGCAAAAATCAGTACCGCGGCACCGTCTGCACCGGCGTGGCACGAGCGGGAGGCAGCGACGTGGCGCTCGTGGCGAACGGGTTCCAGCTCGTGTTGGGCGCGTTGGCCGCGGGCTGGTACTGAGGCATCTGGGCGGTGACCTGCTGCTGGGCCGGCGCGAGGTATTGCTGCGCCTGTTGCTGCGCGCCGTTGAAGGCCTGCTGGGTCTGGTTCTGCAACTGGTTGCTGTATTGCTGCCACTGGTTGTTGAGCCCCTGCTGATACTGATTGAGCGTGCCCTGCGCCTGGTTGGTCAACTGCTGCTGCTGCGCGGCCGCCTGCTGCTGGAGCTGGGCGGCATACTGCTGGGGCTGTGCCTGCAGCTGGTTGGCGAACTGCTGGGTCTGGTTGGTCATGTTCTGCTGGAGCTGCTGTGCCTGGCCCTGCAGCTGGTTCCCGTACTGCTCGAGCGACGGCGGCGGCGTCGTGGGTGGGGTGCCGGGCTGCGACCAGGCCCACGTGTTCGCCGGTGCGGCCGGTGCGGCACCCTGCCACGTGCCGGCCGGTCCCGGGACCGGTGGACTCGATGTCGGCGGGTAGGCGGCGCCCTGCGGAGGGGTGGCCCAGCTGCCGTAGGCCGCGGGCTGTCCGATCATTCCGGTGGCGGGCGGCGCCACCGTGTTCGGCGAGGGGGGTGTTTTGCACCCCGTCGTGCAGACGGCGAGGAGCGCGCCGATCACGGCGAGGCCGACGAACGGCGGGACAGGCACGCGGACCGTGTGTGAGGTCGACACGACTGGCACTCCACGAAAAGGATGACTGGCGCTCGGTTGGAAACACGCCGCCGTCGGCGACAATCGGGCGGGACGATGGCAGGGGTGACGGTGGCGGTCCAGACCAGTTCCGTCCTCGTGAGGGTTCGCTGACCGCAGCCGCTGCCACCGGCTCGCCCCAGATTGCCGGCACCATGCATCCATCCCGCTCCACGCACGATCACACCCGACCCGATGGCGAGGATCGGCTGTCCGAGGATCTGCGCACGGAGGCGCTGCGGATCGGGTTCTCACGGGTCGGTATCGCTCCGGCGACGCGGCCGCCCCACCATGGGGTCTTTCGCGAATGGCTGACCGCCGGCCTCGGCGGTGTGATGACGCCGTGGCTCGAGCGACATGAGCCCCTGCGGGCCGACCCGACGACGCTGCTCCCCGGTGCCCGGAGCATCATCATGCTGGCCACGGATCACGCGACCGGTTCGTCGGGGGTCGGGGGCACGGGGCAGGGCAGGGGACGACTCGCCAGGTACGCATGGGGTGACGACTACCACGACCTGCTGCGCGACCGCGGCACGCGGCTCGGGGCGTGGCTCGAGGCACGCGTGCCAGGGGCGCGCGCCCGTGCGGTGGTCGATTCGGCGCCCCTCGCCGAACGCGACTTTGCGAGGCTGGCCGGGCTCGGCTGGTTCGGCAAGAACACGATGCTGATCGATCCGCGTGCCGGCAGCTACTTTCTGCTCACGGCGATCGTGACCGACGTCGCCCTCCCGATCGACGTCGCCGTGGACGTGGACCACTGTGGCACGTGCACGGCCTGTCTCGACGCCTGTCCCACGGGTGCGCTTCCCGCGCCGCGGGTGCTCGATGCGAACCGCTGCATCAGCGCGCTGACCATCGAGCATCACGGCGCGATCGCGGAGTCGCTGCGCACGCATCTCGGTGACTGGATTTTCGGATGCGATGTCTGCCAGGAGGTGTGTCCGTGGAACCGACATGCGCCCGGATCCCCGGACGCCGCGTTCCAGCCGCGCGGGGGTGAGGAGACCCTCGACCTCGTCGAGGTGCTCGCGCTCGACGAGGCGGCGTTTCGGCACCGCTTCCGTGGATCACCGGTCCTGCGGGCGAAGCGTCGTGGTCTCGTGCGGTCGGCGGCGATCGCGCTCGGCAACAGCCCCCGGTCCGCCGCCTTCGCGGTGCTCGCGCGCATCCTCCACGATGCGGAGGCGGTCGTGCGGGGGGCGGCGGCGTGGGCGCTCGGGCAGTGGGGGGCGGCGGGCGTCGAGGCAGGACCTGCCACGGCGGCCCTGCGCGACCGCCTGGTGGTGGAGAACGACGCGGACGTCCGCCGGGAAGTCGAGCGGGCGCTCGCCACCGCGTCGCGGCCCCGCACCTCCGGCGATGCCACGACCGGCCCGGCCGGCTGACACGGCATCCGAGCCGGGCACCGCGGGATCACTCACGCGTGGCAGTCGGCGGTCTCGTCGATGTCGGCCGAGGGGTCACGGCCCGGTGCATCGACGGCATAGAACCGATCGAGAACGGCATGCCAGTCGGCATCGGTCTTCACCGCCACGAACGCGTCGCGGACGGCGAGGCGTTCCGGGTGGAGGCGGGCATACTTGATCGCAAACTTCCGCATGCCGCGGCCGGCGAGGTCCACACCGTGAAGGTCCGCGGCGAGGCGCCAATGATCGCGCAGCACCGCACGCTGCTCGAGGATGGTGGGTGGCGGAGGCGGGGGCGATCCGTCGAGCAGTGCGCGGGCCTGTGCGAAGATCCACGGATTGCCGATCGCTCCGCGGGCGACGCTCACGCCGTCCACTCCCGTCTCGCGAAGCATCGCGACGCAGGCCGCGGCCGAGAACAGGTCGCCAGAACCGATCACCGTGCGGGTGCCGGCGTGCCGCTTCACGCGGGCCAGAAACGTCCAGTCGGCCGGCCCCACGTAGCGCTGTCGCACGGTGCGGCCGTGCACGGTGACGGCCGCGACACCCCGGGCGAATGCGCCGTCGAAGATCGTCCAAAAGCGGTCCTCGCTCTCCGGGGCGTCGTCGAGGCCGCGGCGCATCTTGAGGGTCACGGGCACATGCGGGGGTGCCGCGTCGCGGACGCGTTGGACGATCTCGAGGGCCGTGTCGGGAACACCCAGGAGGTAGCCGCCGCGGCAGCGGCCGAGCACCTTCTTGACGGGGCAGCCGAAATTGATGTCGATGACATCGTAGCCCGCGGCCACGAGCCGCCGGGTGGCGGGGGCGAAGTCGTCGGGGTTCGCGCCCATGAGCTGGCCGCCGACGGGGTGCTCGTCGTCCGCGACGGCGAGTCGGGCGAGATTGCGCCGGTTGGTGCCGACCTCCGTCACGAACCGATCGAGCAGCACCTCCCCGAGCGCGTACGAGGCGCCGTGCCGGCGCGCGAGCACGCGCATGGGCAGGTCGCTGTAGCCGGCCAGCGCCGCCTGCAGGAGCGGCGAGTCGAGCACGACGGGGCCGAGGTGGAGCGGGATGGTCATGGTCGGAGCTCGACGTGAACGGCGGCTCGGGGCGGGCTCGGAGGGCGCTCGCGGGCGTCGGATGCACCGGTGACGCGAGGACGATCGATCACGTCAGCACCGGGCACTGGTCGAACCACGTGCGTCCTTGCGCGGCCATCCAGGCGTCGCTCTCGTGCGGTCCCCAGTTCCCCGGCTCGTAGACGGGCACCGGCTGCCTCGGCGCCGCCCATTCCCTCACGAACGGATCGATCACCTTCCATGACTGCTCCACCTCGTCCGCCCGCGCGAACAGGCTCGCGTCGCCCTGCATCACGTCGAGAAGGAGCGGCTCGTAGGCCTCCGGAATCCGGCCGGCGAACTCCCGCGAGTAGCTGAACTCGAGATCGGTAAGCCGCAGACGCATGCCGGCTCCCGGCACCTTGGTGTGGAAGTGGAGCTGGATGCCCTCGGCCGGCTGAATCTGCACGACGAGCCGGTTGGCCTCGCGATGGAACGTGCGCCTGCCCGCATTGAAAAGCTCGAGCGGCGGCTGCCGGAACCCGATCACGATCTGGGTGGTGCGGCAGCTCATCGCCTTGCCGCTGCGGAGGTAGAAGGGCACGCCCTGCCATCGCCAGTTGTCGATCTCGAGCCGGATCGCCCCGAAGGTCGGCGTCTGGCTGCCGGGAGCGACGCCGGGCTCGGCGAGGTAGCCGCGGTATTGTCCGGCGACGCCCGCGTTCGCGACGTCATCCCCCCGGAAGGCCGGAATCGCCTCGAGCACCTTCACCTTCTCGTTGCGCACGGCAGTGGCCTCGAAGCGCACCGGTGCCTCCATGGCGGTCACCATGAGCAGCTGGAGGAGGTGGTTCTGGAACATGTCGCGCAGTACACCGGCCGTGTCGTAGTAGCCGCCCCGCCGGCCGACCCGGACCTCCTCGGCGACCGTGATCTGCACGTGGTCGATATAGCGCCGGTTCCACACCGGCTCGAAGATCGTGTTCGCGAATCGCAGCGCCAGGATGTTCTGCACCGACTCCTTGCCGAGGTAGTGATCGATGCGAAAGATCTGCCGCTCGTGAAAGACACCGTGGAGATGGGTGTTCAGCGTGCGGGCGGTCTCCAGATCCGTGCCGAAGGGCTTCTCGACGACGACCCGCCGCGGGCCGGTGGACTCATCCGCCATCCCGAGCGCCCCGAGGCCGGCGACCACCGGTTCGTAGAACTGCGGTGCCGTGGCCAGGTAGTAGACGCGGCTGGCCGCTGCGCCCCGCTCGAGTGCGGCGAGCCGTTCCCGCAGGGACTCGAGGTCGGCGACACGGCCGATGTCGCCGGGCTGATAGTGGATGCCGGCGGCGAAGCGGCTCCACGTGTCGTCGTCCGGCGGCCCGCCTTCGACGTGCCGTGTCGTCGACTCGCGCAGGCTCGCACGCCACTCGTCATCGCTCAGCGGCGTGCGCGAGAAGCCGACGATGCGTGTCTGGGGCGGAAGGGACCCCGCACGCAGGAGGTTGTAGAGAGCCGGCACGAGCTTGCGGCTCGTGAGGTCTCCCGAGGCCCCGAAGATGACGATGGTATGTGCCATGGCGCGACAGGGTAGCAGACGGCGGCGCCTCGACGCAGGGCGGCGTCAGGCGCTCCGGGGCTCCCGTCCCGCGTCAGAATCGCATCGCCGTGAAGCCCCCGTCCACGTACAGCTCGGCACCCGTGACGAAACTGCCTGCCACCGGCGCGCAGAGGAGCAGCGCGGCCCCGACGAGTTCCTCGGGATTGCCGAAGCGATTCATCGGTGTCTGTCCCATGATCGCTGCGACCCGCTCGGCGGACAGGATCTTGCGGTTTTGCTCGGCAGGGAAGAAGCCCGGACAGAGCACGTTGACGCGGACGTGACGCGGGGCGAGTTCCCTCGCGACGTTTTTCGTGTAGTTCACGACCGCCGCCTTCGAGGCGGAGTAGGCGAAGACCTTCGAGAGTGGCTTGTCCGCCGACACG
>CAIWZS010000502.1 GCA_903917235.1 uncultured Planctomycetaceae bacterium
ACTCCGGTGGCTCCGAGGGGATCGGCTTCGCGATCCCGATCGAGATGGTGCGGTTCGTGGCCCGCCAGCTCGTGGAGCGCGGCTCGGTGGACCGCGGCTTCCTCGGGGTTTCGCTCGACAAGGAGTTCGCCCAGCCGGAGGCGCGTCGGCTCGGCATGGTGCGCCCGGTGGGAGCCCGGGTCGAGGGCGTGACCCGCGGCGCGCCGGCCGAGCGGGCCGGCCTGCGGCCGGACGACGTGATCATCGAGTTCGCCGGCCGTGCGGTCGAGGACGACGACCACCTCATGAGCATCGTCAGCATGACGCCCGTCGACTCCGTGGTCACGATCATCGTGTTCCGCGAGCGGGCCCGCGTCGAGGTGCGACTCACCGTCGCCAGCCGGGCGACCTTCGAGCCGTGACCGGCCTCTTGCCGCCGGTCAGGTCGCGGCCGCGGCATCGGCCAGCCCGCGCAGCATGCAGTCGCGCACGGCCACCGCGTCGCACCCCGTGAGCAGGTCGGCGTTCGGCCGCCACTGCCTCACCTGCCGGCGATCGATCACGAGCATGCCGGCGGTCAGTTCGCCCACCGTCTCGACGTCGGCGGCCACGGTCTCGCGATCGAACAGGCCGGGATTCGTCAGCGCGACGAGGGCGACGACGTCCTGGAGGAGGATCCCCTCGCTGCCGAGGATCTGCCGGTGTGACCGAAACGCGTGGGCGAGCATCTGCTGCACGACGTAGCCCGCCCGGGACGTTTCGTCCGGGAGTTCATCGAGCAGGTCGAACCCGAGCAGCACCTGCGAGCTCGTCTCGAGCGGCACGAGCGTCTTCGTCAGCGGCTCGCGCACGACCTGGCGGGCGGCCGCGGGGTCGCAGTAGAAGCTGAAGTCGGCGACGGGCGTGGCACTGCCCGCCGCATGCATGGTGCCACCGCTGATGACGAGCCCGCCGACGAGCTCGGCGATGGCGGGGTCGCGTCCGAGCACGCGGGCGATGTTCGTGAGCGGGCCGAGCGCGAGGATCGTGATCTCGCGGGGATGAGCCCGCACGCACTCCCGGATGAGCTTCTCCGACGCATGCCCGC
Organism: uncultured Planctomycetaceae bacterium; assembly: GCA_903917235.1. Classification (GTDB taxonomy): domain Bacteria; phylum Planctomycetota; class Planctomycetia; order Pirellulales; family UBA1268; genus QWPN01. The sequence continues at coordinate 1,067 of CAIWZS010000502.1, forward strand.
CATGGAGCGGGACCCGCGGGAGGTTCGCGCCGCCGAGGCCGTCGCTGCCATGCACCGAATATGGACGCTCGGGCAGCGGCACGTCGTCGCCCGCCGCCCCGAGTCGTGGCAATCGGGGCGGGTCGAGGAACGACACGAGGGCCTGCACGTTCGCCGTGGCCTGTGCCGGGGGGACGTTGCCGCCGACCGCCGTGACCGCCACGACCTCCAGCCTCGGATCGAAGAGGGCCATCGCCAGGGCCACGGCATCGTCGATGCCCGGATCGACGTCGATGATCACCTTGCGGGGCGTGGCGGGCAGCGGCACGGGCTCGGGCGACTCCGCGGCGGAAGGCGTTCGGATAGGATTCCGGACGAACCGGCGGGCCGAGGAACGCCTCACGGCCCGCGGTGATCGTATCCCATGCGGGCTGCCTCCGGCAGCGGCCGCGACGAGGACCGCCGGCGCATGGCTCACGCCCCCCCGCCCGAGGACAGGACCGCGTCGCTCGATGTCGAGCGACTCCTCGGCGACCTGCGGGGCGGGCGGCAGCCGAGCGAGGTCGAGGCCCGGCGGCTCGTCGACGACGTGCTCGCCGGACACGTACCCCTCGACACGTTCGGCGCCTGGCTCGTCGCGCTCGCCGAGATCGGCGAGGGCGCCGAGGCCATCGCGGGCGTGGCCGGCGCGATCCGCGGTCGCATGCGGACCGTCTCGAGGTCCGGCCTTCCGGCCGACTCGGTCGTCGCGGACACGTGCGGGACGGGCGGTGACGCCTCTGGATCGTTCAACATCTCCACCGCGGCGGCGTTCGTCGTCGCGGGCGCGGGGCAGCCGGTCGCGAAGCACGGCAACCGCGCGGTGTCGAGCCGCACCGGATCAGCGGATGTCCTGGAGCGGCTCGGCGTGCACGTCGACATGCCGCCGGAGGC
>CAIWZS010000503.1 GCA_903917235.1 uncultured Planctomycetaceae bacterium
AGCGGTCGTCGTCGCCGAACGGATGGGCGGGCCCTGAGAGCCTGGGCTTCGGCAGCGCCTTGAGTGCCTGCTCGGCAAGCCTGAGATCCTCGCGCGACGTGATCTTGAGATTGATCGGTGAGGCAGGCACGACCGTCACCGGATGTCCGAGTGTCTCGATGAGGCTCGCCTCGTCGGTGGCGGCGCTCGCGCCCGCCGAGGCATACGCCCGCTCCAGGAGCGATCGTGAGAAGACCTGGGGCGTTTGCGCCTCCCACAAGCCGGTGCGGTCGACCGTCGCGGTGATCACGTGGTCGGGGCCCACGCGCTTGAGCGTGCCGGTCACCGGTGTGGCGAGGATCGCCGCTCCCGTCCGGGCACCAGCCTCGAACACGCGGTCGATCCAGACCGTGGCGAGGCACGGTCTGGCGGCGTCGTGGATCGCGACCGTGTCGATCTCCGGTGCGAGCTTTTCGAGGCCGCGCCGCACCGAGTCGGCGCGCTGGTCACCCCCTTCGGCCAGCGTGATCCCCATGAAGGCGAGGTTCGCGCCGAACGTTTCGAGGAAGGACTCTCGATCGGCGGGCGACACGACGATCACCACCTGCTTCACGTCGTCGCGATCGGTGAACTTCTCGGCCGAGTGGAGCCAGACCGGTCGGCCCGCGAGCGGCGCGAACGGCTTCTTGTAGTTGGCGTCCTGAAACCGACTGCTCTGCCCGGCGGCGGCCAGGATCACTCCGAAGCGGGGCATGGTGTCGTCGCCCGCAGGGCCGTGGAATCGATCGCGGCATCCATGAGCACCCGCAGGGCCATCTTCACAGCCGGCTTGTCATGAATCCACGCGGCGAACGCCTCGCCATGCATTCCGTACAGGTCGCGCAGCCATGTTGGGGCGTCCGCCGAGAGCAGCCAGGCGCGGAACAGCAGCCAGCGCGGGTTCGCCGGGCCATAGACCTCGCGGGCCACCCAGCAGAAGCCGCCACCCATGCCACCACCGCCCATGCCCATACCGCCACCCATGCCACCACCGCCCATGCCCATTCCACCCATACCGCCCATGCCTCCGCCGCCCATGCCTCCCATTCCCCCCATGCCTCCGCCGCCCATGCCGCCCATGCCGCCCATGCCGCCCATGCCACCACCGCCCATTCCGCCTCCACCCATGCCGCCGGTTCCCTGGGCTCCGCCGCCTGAGAAGTTGAACTGAGTGACCTGACCAACGCCGGAAAAGAGGGGCGTCGCCGTGATGCGCACGTAGCGGCGATCGGCTGAGACCACCGCCTGCGCCTGGAAGTTCAAGCCTTCAGGAAGTGTCGAGACAATCGGCTGGTAGCCGATCGCGCCAGCCCCGCGAAAGAACGGCAGCCCAGTCCCGGCCTGGGGAGACGATGGGGCTGTTTCCCCGAGGCCGCCACGACTCTCCGAGAATTCAGCGATCGTCGCCGGGTCGTTCAGTCCGACCAACTGCTGCATCAGGACGGATCGTCCGATCTGTCGCTGCACGTTGACATCTTCTGCGATCTGCGCGTCGAAGAGAGGCTGCTGCCGCCGTCCCCATGGCACGTCGACCGTGAGCAACTGTTCGTCGGCCGTCACCGGCACCTGTCGTCGCAGGCGTTGCTCGCGGTCCGTACCCCGAAAGAGCGTCATTTCCACGGTGATCGTGTCGGCCGTCGCACGGCCGGTCACACGGCGAACGAGGATCGTGTAGGTGCCCGGAAACGCCTCCGCGGCGGTATACCGCTCGCACTGGACGCGGCCATTCCCCGCGTCACCTGTCGGGACGGCCCCGCATTGGTCGTCTGCCAGTAACTGCCCGCCGGACGTCGATCGTGGGGACGTCCGCGAGCAGACCGTCCCGGGAGGTTCCTGCACGACGACGTCGATGTCGGCATCTCCTGTCCAGCTGACATCCACGATGAGGTCGCGTACGAGCGCGCGATCGACCGCGCCTCGAAACGCGTCCACCTCGTCCTTGGAGCCGGCTGCCTCCAGCCGGTCGATCGTGGCCTTTGCGAGCCGTGCGGCACGCGCGGCGATGTCGCGCTGCGCCGCGGGCCACTCGTGGGAGAGCACGCCGGGGCAGGCCCAGCGCAGGCCGGCGTCGTCCTCGCTGCGGGCGGCGAGCGTCATCGCGAGCGCGTAGGCTTCGCGATTCACGGGATCGATGCGTGTGACCTGCCGGCACAGCCGGATCGCGTGGCGATCCGACCCGCCGCGGGCGAGGTAGTGGGCGAGCTGGAGGAGATCCGTGGCACTCGTGGCGAAGTCGGCGCTCGAGAGCAGCACGCGCTCGATCTCGTCACGTGAACGACCGGCGGCCTCGAGCGCCACCGCGAGCGACTCGTACATCCACGGCTCGGCATGCCCCGCTGCGATCGCCGACTGGAGCAGTTGAGCGGCGCGGTCGAATCGCTTTTGACGTCCGAGCTCGAGCGCGGACACACGCACCTGCGCGGCCCGTGCTGCCATCTCTCTCTTGTCGGCGTCCCGTGGCTGGGCGGGCTCGTTCCCGGCCCCGAGATAGGCGGCGAGGGCGGCATCGAGTTCGGCAGAGTCGAGAATCTCCTGCGGCAGCCCCACGCGGCCGAGATCCGTGGCGTTGCCGGCGGGCTGAGCGGTGGCAGCAGCGACCAGCGTCGTCGCCACCGGCGCGATTCGTGCTGCGGCCGGCGCTCCGGTGTCGCCACGATCATCACCGTCCCGGCGTGCCAGACGCGCCTTGGCGTCGGACACCTGCGCGTGCCCTGCCCGTGGCAAGGGGCTCATGCGCGAAGCGACGACGAGATCCATTCCGCTCCGCAGCACCGACTTCACGAGCGGCTGGTGACGCACCCAGTCGGCAACCACTCGGCCATGGGCTCCGTAGAGCCGCCGCAGCCATGCGGGAGCCTCGTCCATCATCCAGTCACGAAACACGAGCCAGCGGGGATCATGCGCCCCGTACACCTCGCGGGCCACCCAGCAGAAGCCGCCCATGCCGCCCATGCCGGCACCGCCCATGCCCATGCCGCCCATGCCGGCGCCCGCTGCACCTGGACCGCCCATCGCGTTGGCACCACCGATGCCGCCGCCCTGTTGAAAGGGATTGATCGCCGCACCCGCACTCAGTGGGATCACGAGGTCTGCCACGGGGTAGACCTTCCGCACCAGGCTCTCCGCCGCCTTCTCTCGCGTCGTGATCACAAGCACCTCATCCTTCACGAGATAGGTGAGGTCAGCCTCTTCCAGCAGCAATCGCAGGGCCGACCGCAGCCGGATGCCGCTCAGCCGCTTCGTGACCGTCGTGGCATCGAGATCGAGACCCGCCTCGTCGAGCGCCCGGACGTCGGGCACGATCGGCAGGTCGAACTCGTCCGACAATTGGCTGATCGCCGCGCGCAGCGGCGTCTCGTTGAAGTCGAGTGCCTGCGACACCGGCCGATCGAGCGAGTCGTAGATCTTCTTCTCGTTCTCCGACGGGCTCGCAAGGTCCACTGACTTGTACTTTTCCCGCAACTTCGTGATCTGCCGCCACCGTTCGGCGGTCGGGTAGACGATGGGCGGCTCGGTCGGAAAGGGAATCGCCGCGACGTCCACCTCGTGCATGGCGTCCATGTAGCCACGCTCCTGGTCGCGCCGCGTGCGCTGGTTTTGGGAGTCGTAATGCAGGATGCGGGCCACGAGGGGAGCTGTCCGCGCCACGACACGGGCGGTCATCGGCATCGGATGATTGGCCCAGAGCGGTGGCGCCTCCATGGCCATCTCCTCGCCCACGCCGCGCTCCGCCTCGATGAACACCCGCGTCGGCGTCTCGGCACCGATGACGGCCTCCTCACCGACCATCTCCGGGTAATACTCGGGCTGGGCGTAAGCGACCCGGATGCCCTCTTCGACGAGAGCGTTGTACCGCTCCGTGAGCTGCACGAAACGATCCTCGCGGCGTTGCAGTTCCGTGTTGAGCCGCATGCGTTCGCGGCCGATCGCGGCACGGCGCTCGTTGGC
>CAIWZS010000504.1 GCA_903917235.1 uncultured Planctomycetaceae bacterium
CCAGCGACGCCATCGTGCCCCGGAACGTGCCGAGCTCCGAGAACTCTTCTCGATGGAGGTCGAGCGCCCGACCCTTCGCCAGGCTCCGCGGCACCGTCTCCGCCAGTTCGATCGCGCGGGCGGCGTCGGCCCAGGTGGCCGTGGGAATGCCGTCGCCGTCGCTCGCACCGCCGAGGCGGTCGAGCAGGCATGCGGCACCGTCGAACGCGAGCTGCTCCGTGGGGGGCCCGGACCATGTCCATGGCCGAGTCGGGTCATCCGGCGCCTCGACCTCGAGCGTGCCGCGGGCGTGCTGCAGCGTGATCACGACGGCGGGGGAGTCGCCCGGGGACACCTGCCAGCGGGTGGGGACGAGATCGGGGCCGCTGAACCCGACGGCGAGCGTGCTCCAGGCCGATTCTGAGTCGCCTCCTCCGAGCGTGGCCAACCGCGCCGGATCGCCCACCAGCACCCGCACGAGGTCCACGTCGCGGGCGAGCGCCGCGAGCACCGCGTCCCGCGCCCGGGCCGGCATGCGTCGCTCGAACGTCACCGTCTCGAGCGGGCCGAGCGAGTCCCCGCCCGCCACGGCGACCTGCACCGCGGTCACGAGCCTCGCCACGTACGGATGGAGCCGATGAGGCAGCCACGGAATCAGCACCGCCCCGGAGTCGCGGCGGATCATGTCGAGCTCGTAGGCCCAGAGCATCGACGACTCGAGCGGGTGGGAGAGGACGAGCGTCCGCCCCGCCTGCACGAGCAGCCGCACGGTGTCGGCACGCAGGGTGGGCTCGTCTTCCGGCCATCCGTCGGCGCCGACGGCCACCGCCGCGCAGGCGGCTTCATCGAGGAGTCGGTCGACCGCGGGGCGGTCGGTGGGATCGGCGACGGTGACGATTCGATCACCCCGCGCCGTCGCCGCCGCCACGAGGGCCTCGATGTCCGCGCCACCTCCCACGACTCCGATCTGCATGCCGGCATTGTGGTCGGCCCGGAGGCGCGCGGCCAGTGCAGGGGATCGAGGCTGGGCAGGCGGCCGTATCGGAGGTATAGACGGGGCATGGGAGGCGCCGTGTCGCTCGTGGGTGAGGTGATCGCGATCGGCGACGAGCTCGTGTCGGGCCAGCGGCTCGACACGAACAGTCGCTGGATTTCGGCCGAACTCGGCGTCCTGGGAATCCCCGTTACGTTCCACACGACGGTCGCCGACACGCTCGAGGCGGGGATCGACGCCTTCCGGATCGCGTGCATGCGGGCCGACGTCGTGATCGCGACCGGCGGCCTCGGCCCGACCGCGGACGATCTCACCCGCGACGTCCTCGCGGTGGTCTCGGGCGCGCCGCTCGAGGAGTCGCCGGAGGCGTTGGCGATCATCGAGTCGCGATTCGCCCGACGCGGCGTCGCGATGCCGGCGAGCAACCGGCATCAGGCGGCCTTTCCCCGCGGCAGCCGCATCATTCCCAACCCGCACGGCACCGCCCCCGGCATCGACGTGGACGTCGTGCTCGATGGACGGTCGAGCCGCGTCTTCGCGCTGCCCGGGGTGCCGGCCGAGATGCGGGTGATGTGGGAGCACACGGTCGGCCCCGCACTCGTCGCCCTCCGGCCCGGTGGCGGCACGATCGTGCAGCGGCGGATCAAGTGCTTCGGCGCCGGAGAGAGCGCCATCGAGGCACGGCTCCCGGACCTCATCCGCCGTGGCCGCGAGCCGATGGTCGGCATCACCGCCCACGAGGCCACCATCACGCTGCGGATCGCCGCAGCCGGCGCCGACGAGGCCGCCTGCCGCGCGGCCATCGCGGGAACGGAGTCCACGATCCGTGCCTGCCTCGGGGAGCTCGTGTACGGGGTCGAAGACGACGAGGTCGAGGACGCCGCGATCGACGCGGTGCTCGGAGCGGGTGCCACGCTCGCCGTCGGGGAGATCGCGACCGAGGGACGCGTCGCCGCACTGCTCGCGCAGGCGCAGGGCCGTCGGGGACATGCCGTCAGCGGATTCATCGGCGGCGTCGTCCATCCGCCCGGCCCCGACGGCATGACCGCCGATTCCCTCGCCGCGGACGCCCGACGGCGGTTCGGTGCCGCGCTCGCGGTCGGCATCGGTGCGGCCCGGCCCGGCCCGGAGGCCCGCGAGGTCGTGGACATCGTGCTCGTCGGCGCTGCGTCGACCCGCCGCTGCGAGCACGTCCTCGGCGGCGGCCCCCTGCTGGCGGCGTCCCGGGCCGCGAAGACCGCCGTCGATCTCGTGCGCCGCGAGGCGGCGCAGGCGTCGGGAATGAGGCCATGATGACGCCTCCCGATCGTGCGCCGCTGCTTCGATCCGCAGACGTGCGCACGCTCGTCCTGTTCAGCGGCCTGGTCGTGCTCGTGGTCCTGCTCGCGTGGCCGTCGTTCGTCGGCCGGCTCCACTATGCCCGGACGCGGGCCGAACTGCGGGCGATCCGTGATGCCGCGAAGGTGGCCGAACTCTCGTCCGTGGGCAAGCTCTTCACCACGCTCGCCCGGCTCGTCGGACCGGCCGTCGTCAACGTCACCGCGAAGCGCCGGATCGTGATCGTCGCCGACGAGATCGCCGCGCTCCGCGGAGGCGGCCTGACCGGTGCCACCGACGAGGTGGTCGGATCGGGGGTCGTGGTCGCGGCGGACGGGGTGGTCGTCACCAACTACCACGTCGTCGCCCGGAGCGACACGATCGAGGTCGCCCTCGCAGACGGCCGGCGCTTCGAAGCGGATCTCCTCGGGGCCGATGCCGCGACCGACCTGGCCGTCCTCCGGATCGACGCCCGCGACCTGCCCATCGCGCAGTGGGGCGACAGCGACACGGTGGAGGTGGGCGAGATGGTCTGGGCGTTCGGCAACCCGTTCGGCCTCGATCGCACGCTCACCTACGGGATCGTCAGCGGCGTCGGGCGACGGGGCGTGGTGGGCAATCCGCTGCAGGAATTCCTGCAGACCGACGCGTCGATCAATCCTGGCAACTCCGGTGGGCCGCTGGTCGACGTGCACGGCCACGTGATGGGCATCACGACCGCGATCGTGGGCCGCTCCAACACGGGCATCGGCTTCGCGATCCCGAGCAACACCGCGCGGGTGGTGAGCGAGCAGATTCTCGCCAACGGCCACGTCGAGCGGGGCTATGTCGGCATGGCCCTGCGGCCGGTCGCGACGGGTGGGCCAGGGGCCGAGGTCGTCGCCGTCGAAAAGGACTCCCCGGCGGCCCTGGCGGGGCTCGTGCCGGGGGACGTCGTGCGCTCCTTCGACGGTGACGAGGTGCCCGATCCGGCGGCCCTCGTGCTGATGCTCACGCGATCGAGCGTCGGCACGGAGGCGTCGCTCGAGGTCGAGCGTGGGGGCACGACCCGCACGGTGCCGATCCGCATCGGCAGGCGGCCCAGGGACCTCTGATCGCAGCGCGAGGAAGGCCGACCGGGTCAGCCGCCAGCCGCCTCGTCCGGGCGCGACACACGATCCGGTGCCGGGCCGCGTCCGTCGCCGCCGGCGTCGGGCTCCTCGTCGAGCATCTTCGTGAAGTCGAAGTCACCGAAGCCGCCTCCGAAGTTGAACGACTCGCCTCCCGTGGCGTCGGCCGCCGCGACGGCGGCTGCCGCGGCCGGCGGCGTGTGCGGCGCGGCGGCCGGGGCCGGTCGGGCCGCCGGATCTCCCTGCGGTCGGGCCGCCATCCGGCCCGCCACGTCGGCGAGCCATTCGGGGGACGGGAAGGCGTAGGGGCGGAACTTTTCGAGCGTGCCGGTCTCCTCGTGGATGAAGAGCGCCCGCTGCGGGCCGAGCTTCGCCGCGAGCGGACTGTCCACGAGCTGGCTCGAGTCCGAGCTGCTCATCTGGAAGAGCACGCGGAGCTCGAACTCCTTGATGGCGTTGCGCTCGAACGTCCGCTGCAGGTTCGTCAGCGAATCGCACCAGATGAGCGTGTGGATGCCGACGGTCGGCCCGTCGCGGAGGATCGTCATGAAGTTCTCCGCCGGGCCGGCCTGCTTGTCACCGCCGAACGAAAAGCCGAAGTCGCCCTCGCTGCGCCGCAGTTCGCGGAACCGGGCGAGGTCGCGCACCACGAGGAAGACCGCCTCGCCGTCGAGCACCTGCTCATCGAGACGCCGCTTCACCTCGGCGGCGAGTTGGGCCATCCCCGCCGCCACGGCCAGCCGGCCCACGACCTCCACCTCGTGGGGCAGGGCGGTGGCGAGCTTCTCGAGCATGATGTCGGGCTTCTCCTCGGCGATCGCCGGCTCCAGCAGCACGAAGCGACCAGGCCGACCGAGCGCCCCGCCCGGATGCGGATCGAGGCCGGCGGCGAGGCTCACCATCGCCATCGCCAGCAGGCTCGTGCCGAGGTCCTCTCGCTGGCCGACGATGAGCATGTTGGCCCCGCCCTGGCGTCGGAAGATGGCGGCCGTCGGGTCCTTGATCGCGATCGCGTCCCCCATCCAGGCCAGCGGTGCGACCGGCTCGCGGCCGTGGACCGTCCCCTGGGCCAGGAGCTCGGTGAGCAGCGCATTGCCGGCGGGATCCGCGGCCTCGTTGCCGTCGAAGACGATCCGCGGCAGATGGGGGATGTCGGTGCGACGGTCGGCGAGCGTCCGCAGCGCCCCGAGATAGCGCTCCCGACGCTCGTCGTTGAGGAACACCACCTGGAACGGACTGTTGCCGTCGACCATGCCGTTGGCGTCGTTGTAGATCGCCTCGCCGGGCCGGGTGAGCAGACGGGCGGCCGTATTGTCCTCGGAGAGGATGAGACTCGAGTCGGCTTCGTTGCACTGGAGGGCCACGCGCACCGCCATCTGCCCCATCGTCGCGCGGGGCAGGCTGTACGACCCGCCGAGCGTCTGGGAGCCGAGCAGCACGTGCATGCCGAACGCACGACCCTGGCGGACGAGGCGGTCGAGGATGAGCGACGCGTCCTGCGCGAGCTTGTCATCCTCGACGAACATCTCCTGAAACTCGTCGATGAGCAGGAGGATGCGCGGCATCGGATCGGCGTGCCCGGTCCGCCGGAAGCCGGCCACGTCCTGCACGGAGAGCTCGCGGAACAGGTCGCCGCGCCGCTTCAATTCCGCGTCGAGCTGCTGGAGCACCGAGAGCCCGAACTCGCGTTCACTCTCGATCGCGATGACGCGCGCATGCGGCAGCCGGTAGTGGTCGTAGAGCTTGAACTCGACGCCCTTCTTGAAGTCGATGAGATAGAATTGAATCTCGTTCGGGCTGTACTGCAGCGCGAGACTCGTGATCATCGCGTGCATGAGGGTCGACTTGCCGGAGCCGGTCTTGCCGGCGATGAGGGCGTGCTGGCTGGTGCCCTTGCCGAGCCGCAGGTACTGCAGCTTCTTCGCTCCCGCCGGGCCGAGCGGCGCGAGCACCTCGCTCGCCGTGCTCCCCTTCCACCATTCCTCCTCCGGCGGCGCGACGCGGTCGAAGGGCACCTCGACCCGCTTCGCGGCCTTCGCCGCCTTGCCGACCCGCTGGATGATGCGCGTGAAGATCTCGTCGGACGGCGCCGCCTCGACGGCGAGCGGCCACTTCGCGAACTCCTCGTCCTGCCAGGTGAAGGTGCCACCGGCGAGGTTCAGCACGGTCGCGTGCTGCTCGAGCTCGGCGAGGCTGAACCCGGAGGGCATGACCTGCTTCGGGTCGACGGAGACGATGACGTACACGCCGCAGCGCGGCCCCGACGCGGCGATGCTGGCGAGCCGCCGGGCACTCGTCTCGGTGAAGTTGGCCGGAAAGTTCGCGACGCAGACGAACTTGTAGGGTTCCGCGACCTCCGCGTCGGCGTTGTAGTCGCCGATCGACGTGTACTCGTTGCGGAGATACTTCTGAATGACGACCTCCATCTGCTCGGTGATGTCGCCGAGCTTCTCCTCGATCAGCGGCGGTTCGGTCCAGATGCGGCTGGTCACCAGCAGCTCGTCATGGTCGGCCAGGTGCATGAAGCCGGCGAACTGCTTGCCGAGCCCGAGGGGGTCGATGATCGTGAACCGGGTCTGTCCCGCGGGAATACCGGTGGCGATCCGCAGCATCAGCGCCTGCATGAGCCCGGAGGAGGTCTCCTTCTGCTCCGCCGACGTCCGGATCACGAGCGAGGCCTGTTCGGGCCACGGCACCGTCGCGGGCTGCTTCCACTCCGTCGGGCCGAAGGCATTGAGTTCGGGCACGTCGGACACCCCTCCCGGCAGCGTGGCGAGCGAGAGGCCGAGGTCGCCGAATCGCAGGCCGGGCGGCACCACGGAAGGGAGGGGCACGTCGTCCTGCGCGAGCTCGTCCCATGGCAGGAAGGCCGCGGCGTCGAGCCGGCCGGCCTCCGTGTAGACCGCCGCGGTGCGCTCACGCACCTCGCGCCATGCGGCCGTCATCTCTCCCCAGCGCTCGTCCCGTCGTCGATCCGCCTTCGCGATCCGTTCGTCACGGGACGCCTCGCGCGTGCGCACCTCCTCCGCGAGGGCCGCATCGAGCGCCGCGAGCCGCGCGGGATACTTCCGCTCGGCCTCATCGACGACCGCGGCGACCTTCTGCCGCAGACCCTCGATCGCCGCGGTGTACTGCGACTCGAGTTCGCCGGTGGCCCGCTCCCGCTGCGTCGTCAGCGCCGTGAGCTTCGCCTCCACCCGCGCCTTGCGGGCCGCCGTCTCCTGTTCGAACTGCCTCTCGATCTGCTTCGCCAGTTCGTCGCGGCGGGCCTCGAGCTTCCGCCGGCAGTCGGGTCCATGCTCGTGGGCCCGCGTCGCGATCCCGCGGAGGCCCGCCCAGTCGTGTCCGAGGCGCACGCGGGCACGACCGACCGACCGCAGCACCTGCCACAGCGCCACGCCCATCCCCGCCGAGGCCAGCACGGCACCGATCACCGCCGGGACGACGAGCCGTCCCGCTCCTTCGCCGGTGACTCCGGCTGGTACCGCGAAGAACGCGGCGGCAGCCGCCAGCAGGCCGACCAGCCACGGCAGCGCGATCGCGGCGCCGAGCATGCCACCGGAGAAGACGCGGCGGGCCGCACGATCCCCGAGCAGCGCCTTCGCCTGTTCGGCGATCGCGGCCCTCAGCGCCTCGACGAGGGCGAGCGGGTTCTTGGTGTCGGCGGCGGCGGACGCGAAGCGATCCGTTGCGGCAGGATCGGCCGCTTCGGCCTGGGTCGACTCCGGCACCTTCCACTGCTTCAGCTGCTTCGCGACACGGCCCGCATCCTGATCGATCTCACTGAGCAGCCGCGTCAGATCCTTCTCCGCCTTCTGGAAGAGCCTCGGCGGCTGCTTGCGTTTGTCCCTGAACACCTCCTGCGCGGTGTTGGACTCGAACTCCTCGTCCTCGCGCGTCTTCTCCTCCTCCTGCCTCGACTTCCGATCGATGGCGGAGGCCTTCGACCGCCGCGCGTCGTCGAGCTCCTTCTTCTTAGCATTCTCGTGTGCTCGGGCCTTTTCGAGCACGTCGGCATGCTCCCTGCGCGTGGCGTCGGCCTCGGCCGCATGCTTCGCGCGGGCCGAGCGGATCGCGGCCTCGGCGGCGGTGCGGGCCTGCTCGGTCTCGGCGACGTGCTCGGCGGTGATCTCCTGCTCGAGGCGGGCCCGTTCGGCGGCAGCCCGCCGGAGCGACTCGATCTGCGTGCGGAGGACGTCCGGGTGATAGGAGGACTGGTGCACGATCCCTGCATCCCTAAAAGTGGAAACGAGCGGTGGAAACTGGTGGGGAGAGCGGGGGGAGGGGTGTCGGCCGCGTGAGGCACGCTGGCGTCACAGGCCGTCCTGGTCACTCACGTCGCGGGCGGCTCGGGCGAGCACCTCGGCAAGACGACCGATCGATTCGAGCGTTTCCTTGACGCTCGGCGTGAGCGGCTCGATGGCCCGCTCGTGGAACGCCCTCGCGGTGCCGTCGTGCCACGCGTCGCGGGCCGACTCCCACTTGAGGTTGAGCTGCTTGAGCGACAGCGCGAGCTTCGACGCGCCGCCGGAGAGGTCGCCGATCTTCATCGCCCGGCCTCCGGCGTGTCGGTCGCGGCCGGCGCGACGGGTGCCGCACCGTCGGCGGGGACGGCGCCCGCCGGCTCGACCTCGCGGGTGACCGACGCAGCCTGCGACCCGCCCCCCTCGGTGCCACCGCGGGGCGAGGTCGTCGTCCGGTAGGCGTCGAGTGCCTTGAGCATGCGGTCGAGCTGCGCCATCGCCTTCGGGCAGTCCACGTCGGTGACGTCGCGGAACCGCACCAGCCGCACGCACGTCTCGCGGAACTGCTGCTGCACGACGGGGGTCCACCGCCGCACCGCCTCCGCCTTCGCCTCGGCACGCGCCAGACGCTGCTTCGCCCGCTCGAGCGCCTTCTTCTCCTCGACGCAGGCCGGGGTGTTGTCCCCCGTCTTCTTGAACGTGCGACAGTGCTCGAGGTCCTTCATCGCCTGATTGACCATGTCGGCGGCCCGGCGGATCTCGGCCTTCCAGTAGGCGGCCTGATCGACGCAGATCCAGTCGATGGCCCGCTGCCCCTGCAGCTCGACCTCCGCGAGCGCCTGGTTGGCCTCGTGGGCGAAGCCGGCAATGGCCGCCTTCACGAAGGCCAGCGTGTCGATCGACTTGACATCCGCCTGATCGGACATGCGCGTTCCCCGGCGGTCCTCACCGCTGCTGCTGGTACTCCTCCACCCGTTCCGCCTTGCGGATGAGGTAGGGAACGTAGTCGCTCGTCGCATCGACGAACCGGCCGAAGGTCGTGAGCTGCTGCTCGAACTCTTCGGCGAACTTCTGATGTTCCTGGTCACGCCAGGTGGAGCCGAGCGCGGCCAGTTGCCGCTGCACCATCTGCATCTGGGCCATCACCTCGCCGCTGAAGTGCCGCAGCCGTGCCGCGAAACGACGCAACTCCTGTGGATCGACGATCGCCTGTCCCATGGCATCGGCCCCCGCGGCGTCCTCAAATAGGTCGGCGGTCCGCGACCGCCATCCCTTCCTTCATCCTACCGCGGGCCGCGGTCGGCCACCAAAGGCCGACCGGGAACGCCGGACCCGCGGGACCGTCCGCGGCTCGCCGGCGAGCCCTGCTAGACTCCGCGTGGATCAAAACAGCGACCGGGCGCGCGTCAAAACGCGTCGAGGAGATGCACGCCATGAGCCAACCTGCCGCCCCATCCCATGGTCCTCAGGCCGCCGGCCGGCCGGCGGGCCCTCCCGCACCGCACGGACGGCCCTCCGACACCGTCCCGGCCGCGGTCGAGCCGCTCACCGGCTGGCACGTCACCCACAGCTTTTACACGTTCGACCACCATCGCCTCGCGCAGCTGACTCCCGCCGAGGTGGCTGCCGGACGGCAGGCCTGGCACGCGGCGCTCGACCCGCAGGGTCCGGACGCGCCGACCCGGCTCCAGACGTGGCTCGTGCCCGGCCACAAGGCCGACTTCGGCGTCGTCGCGATGGATCCGTCGCCGCTGCGCGTCGATGCGGTGCATCAGCGACTGCTCGCGGGCCCGCTCGGCGGAGTGCTCGTGCCGACCTACTCGTTCGTGAGCCTGACGGAAGTGAGCGAGTACGTGCCGACCGTCGAACAGTATGGTGACCGTCTCGTGGAGGAGGGGGAGGTGCGCGACAGCCCCACGTGGAAGGCCAAGGTGCAGGGGTATGCCGCCCGCGAGGATGCGATGCGCCGCGCGCGACTCGAGCCGGAGCTCCCCCCGTGGCCGAATGCCTGCTTCTACCCCATGAACAAGAAGCGGAAGGTGGGCGAGAACTGGTTCTCGCTGCCGTTCGCCGAGCGGAGCCGGCTGATGGCGGAGCACGGCCGCACCGGCATGACATTCGGCGGCCGCGTGACGCAGCTGATCACCGTGTCGGTCGGGCTCGACGACTGGGAGTGGGGCGTGACGCTCTGGGCGAAGCGCCCCGAGTTCCTCAAGGAAATCGTCTACACCATGCGGTTCGACGAGGCGAGCGCGCGGTACGCGGAGTTCGGTCCCTTCTATACGGGCTACGTCTCCACGCCCGAAGCCGTCCTCGCCCACTGTCGCGTGCCCGGCGTCTGAGTCATCGCCGCCGCGGCCGGCAGCCTCCCCGCGCGCGTGGCGGCTCGGGCGATGCGCATCGGCGCGGCCGGGGCGTTAGGGCGCGGCCGGCGGTGCCGGCGCGAGGATGATCTCGACCGGCGTGCCTCGCGGCGGCACGCGTCCCTCGAAGACTTCGAAGAGCAGGGCGTCGTTCGACTGGGAACTCTCGATCGGGATGTCGAGCGTGGCGGTCGGAAAGTTGGACACGCAGATGAGGTCGCCACCATCGGCCTGGTAGTACTCCTTGCCATCGAGCGGGTCGGTCCAGAACACGCTGCCCGCGAAGATGAAGTCGACGTCGAGCGGCCTGCCGGTCTCGGCGTTGCGGATCCAATCACCCGCCCGCGCCTCCCGCTCGGCGCCATCCGCATCCTTCCAGCGCAGGCGCACGTCCACGGCCGGTCCCTCGGCGGGCACGTACTCGGGGTTGAACTCGACCGGATGCCCGGGCTCGAGCCCGATGGCGAGGAGCGCGACGTGCACCAGCTGCGCCGTCGCCCGCGTGGCGACGATCGCCTCGTGCTCCTTCGTTCCCGCCGGGCAGGCGAAGACCTCGATCGGCCCGCGATCGAGCACCACCTCGGCACCGACGACGGCCCGTCGCCCGGGGGCATCGATCCAGATGTCGTGCGTGCGCGAGAGCCGCCGCAGCTCCGGATGGCGATCGGCCGTGGCCGCCGGGGCCGGGTCGGACGCTGGCGGGGCGGCACCCAGTGGGCCGGCGCGACCGCAGACGACAGCCGGGGCGAGCGCGGCGAGCGTCGCCCACCTCCACAACCCGCGTCGATGGCCCGGAATCACGACATCCCCTCTGGACATGCGAGGTCGCCGCAGGCTCATGGAGCGGCCACGGTCTTCGGATACGATACCGCCGCGGCGACGCCCCGGGAACGGTGAGGTCGCCAGATCATCGAGCCCGTCGATCGGGCGACCGCATGGCTCGGAGGTGCTGGGGATGGTGTCGAAACCGGCGACGGACAGCGACTCACGACGCGGCAAGAACCGCATCGGACGCAAGGCGCACCCACGTGGCGAGGCGGCGAGCGCCTCCGGGGCGTCTCGCCGGCCGCGCGCGACGGCGCCGCGGGTCAAGGCGCGGGACGCCGGGCGACGCATCCGCGCGGCGGCCGATGCGAGTGACGTGCTCGAGGTGCGCGGCCGCCTCCGCACACTCGCCCGGCAGGTCACGCGGAGCCCCGGGAACGTCCGCAGCGTCACCCGGATCGAGACCGTCATCGGCGCGTGCCTCGACGAGGCCGCATCGTGCGAGTCGTCACGCGAGCGCTGGCTGCTCGACGAGGCGTCCACGTGGGCCGTCGCATGGCTCGCCTCCGCACGGCGGGCGGGCGTCACGTCCGGCAGCCTGCTCGAGCGGATTCTCGCCGAGGGGGCCCGCGCGGACCACGTGCTCGCACACGGCGATACCGCACCCGCCCGGTTTCTCCTCGTGCTCACGCGGCTCTTCCGGGAGCCGGAGGCGTGCCGGCGCTACGCCGAGCACGTCTCCACCGGGCTCGCGAAGGAGATCGAATCGCTCGTGACGAATGAGGGCGCGGTGATGCTGCCCGGCTCGATCGCGCTCGTCGGCAGGGTCGCGCACTGGACGGAGTGCCGCGACGTGGCGCTCGCCACGGGAGGACTGCCGTGGGATGACGACACGGAGCGGGCCTGGGCCGCGGCCGTCGCGACCGCCGCCCGTCTGCTCGGCACGCGCGGGCGGATGCTCGCAGGCTCGGGCCAGCTGCCCGCGGCGGCTTCGGCGTCGTTGCTCGAGGCGATCGAGAACGCGGGCCGGGGGAAGGGCACGGGGGTGCGGTTTCCCAAGCCGCTGCGCCGTGCCGCCCGGCGGCTGAGCCGACGACCGCGCGACGCGGACGCTGGACGGCTGCCCGCGGCCGATTTCCACGATGCGACCGCCGGGCTGACGATCATCCGCTCCGGCTGGGGCGCTCCGGGTGAATCCGTCGCGGGCCTGCGGGTCCTCGTCGATCATCGCGAACACACCCCGTGGCTCGAGATCGCCGTCGCGGACCGGCTGCTCGTCGCCGGCCCGTGGCAGTTCCGCGTTCGGGTCGGCGGACGCGAGCGCACCCTGCAGGGACCGTGGACGGTGGCCGCGTGGGAGTCCGACCGGACGGCGTCGTTTCTCGAGATTTCGGCGCCGCTGGGCGACGGGATGCGGTTCGATCGGCACGTGGTCGTGCTGCCACAGCTCGGGATCGTCCTGGCCGCCGACGCGATCGTCGCGAGGCCGCCCACCAACGAAGGTGGTGCCGAACACGCCGCCGTCCACTCCGGCAACGGCGCCGCTCGGACCGACGACATCGAGTACGTCGGGACGATCCCGCTGGCCGCCGCTCTCGACGCCGAGCCGGCCGCCGAGACGCGCGAGATCGTGCTGTACGACACCACGACGCGCGGCATGGCCCTGCCACTCGGACTCAACGAATGGCGCACCGGTGCCGGCGGGTCGTTCGAGGCGCAGGGAGGCCTGACACTCGCCCAGACCGGCCACGGCAGGCTCTACGCCCCCGTGTGGTTCGACTGCGACGCCTCGCGCGTGGGCGGCCCCCTCACCTGGCGCCAACTGACCGTGGCGGACACGCGCCGCATCCTGCCCGCCTGGCAGGCGGTCGGCTACCGCGTGCAGGCGGGCGACGAGCAGTGGCTCGTCTACCGCACCCTCGATGCGGCGAGGAACCGCACGGTGCTCGGCTGCAACGTCTCGTGCGACTTCCTCGTGGGACGCATCCGACCACGCGGAATGGTGTCGCGGATCCTCGAGATCGTATGAGCGGGTCCGACCCGACGGCGCGGCGCGAGCGGCTGCGACGCAACCTCGACGTCCTCTCGGACCGCGTCGCCGCCGCCTGCTCCCGCGCCGGCCGCGACCGCAGTTCGGTCCGCATCGTCGCCGTCACGAAGTACGTCGACACGGAGACGACCCGCATCCTCCACGAACTCGGGTGCCACGACCTCGGCGAGAGCCGGCCGCAGGCACTCTGGGAGAAGGCAGCCTCCCTCGCGGAGTGTGAGCCTCCTCCGCGGTGGCACCTCGTCGGGCACCTCCAGCGCAACAAGGCACGACGCACGCTGCCGCATCTCGCGCTCCTGCATTCGCTCGACAGCCGTCGCCTTCTCGACGCGATCGAGGCCGAGTCGTCCCTGACCGGCCGCGTCTGCCAGGCCCTCGTGGAGGTGAATCTCTCGGCCGACCCCGGCCGCACCGGACTGGCGATGGATGCGGTGCGCGACCTGGTCGCAGCCGCGGCGGAGTGTCCACACGTGCGGGTCTGCGGCCTGATGGGCATGGCGGCGCTGCCGGACGATCGTCCGGATGCCGCCCGACGCGACTTCGCGCGGCTGCGCGAACTTCGCGACCGTCTGCGTCGCGATGGTGCCGACGGGGGAGGCCTCGCGGAGCTCTCGATGGGAATGAGCGGAGATTTCGAGGAGGCGATCCTCGAAGGGGCCACGCTCATCCGACTCGGCTCGGCGCTGTGTGACGGCGTCACATGACCATCGCCCGTGGCGCGTGCGACACACATCCCTCGCGAGTGCACCGGCTCGGGGCCGGCAAAAGTCTCCTCGCTCCGGCCGCGGCGGCCGCTCGCTCGGGAAGCGTTCGCCGAC
>CAIWZS010000505.1 GCA_903917235.1 uncultured Planctomycetaceae bacterium
CACCAGGCCGTCGAGGCGAAGGAAAAGGTCGAGATCACCGTGCCGTCGGGGCACGCGGCGCGGATCACGATCCAGGATCTCTTCGCACGGTGGCCCCACCTCGCGGGCATGACCGGCACCATCGCGACGAGCGCGCGGGAGTTCTCCCGCACCTACGACGTGGCGGTCGGGGTCGTGCCCACGCATCGGCCCGCGATCCGCCGCCGCCTGCCGCCGGTCGTCTGCGCGAACTACCAGGAAAAGCTCGAGCGGATCGTCGCCGAAATCGTGGAGATGCACGCGATCAACCGGCCCGTGCTCATCGGCACGCGCTCGATCGACAAATCGGAGGATTTGTCGCGGCTCCTGACGGCCGCCGGCCTGCAGCACACCGTGCTCAACGCGCGGCACATCGCGCGGGAGGCGGAGATCGTCGCGGAAGCCGGCCAGCCGGGACAGATCACCGTCTCGACGAACATGGCCGGTCGCGGCACCGACATCAAGCTCGGTGAGGGTGTCGCCGAGATCGGCGGGCTGCACGTCATCTGCACCGAACTCCACGACTCGGCACGGATCGACCGCCAGCTCGTCGGCCGGTGCGGCCGACAGGGAGATCCGGGCACCTGGCGTCAATTCGTGGCCCTCGACGACGAGATCCTGCTCGCCGGCTTCGGACCGAAGCGGGTGAAGTGGGTGGTCGCGGGCCTGCGGTCTCGTCTCGGTGGCAGTGGAGAATCGCTCCTGCGCATGTTCCGCCGGGCGCAGAAGCGGGTCGAGGCGCGGCACGTGCGGCAGCGGCGTGTCCTCGAGTACGTCGAACGCCAGCGTGCCGAGGCGCACATCCAGATGAGCCAGGATCCCTACCTCGACGCCGCGTCCTGACGCGGCGGCGGGTCCATGCACCGGCCGACGCCGAGCCTGGTCGATGTCGAGCCCGGCCGACACGAGGGTCTGGCGAACATGCAGGCTTTGGGCGGCCTGCACGCCGTGCGCGATGGCGTTGACGCGACGGCGCCTCATCTGTGAGCCTCCCGCCGGTCGAGTGGGTGTCGAGGATCGCATGGATGGACGCGTGCGCGCGGTTCTGCGTGGCGGTATGGCTGCTCTCGGCCCTGGTCGCACCGCGCCCGGTCGACATGGCGCGGGCGGAGGATGCAGAGGCCGCACCGACGCCCGATGCGGCCCCGCTCGACGGTGACGAGACCCAGGCCGACCCGGCGCCCGCGCGCGATCCCTTCGCCGCGGACGAAAAGCCCTCGCTTCCGGCACGGCTCGATCCGCCGGCCGACTCGCTCCCGGCAGCGCCCGCCACACCACCTCAGGGCTCTCCTGACGACGTGCCTGTCGAGACACAGCCGCCACTCGTGCCGGCCGCGCCACCGGTTCCCCGGCCACCGACCGCGCCGGACGGCACGACATCGGTGATGATCGCACCTCCCGACGACGCCCCTCGTGCTCCGCCCGTGGACCTGCGCGCCACGCCGGCGCCATCGGCGGTGCCGGCGAGGCTTTCCGTCGACGGCGAGCCGTCGGCCATGGCGCGATCCATGGCCACGCCAGCCGGCACCGCACCGGCCCTGCTGTCCGACCTCCTCGACCCACTGGCAGGCCAGGCATCCGCTCCGGCCTACGCGCGCCCCCTCACGCTCCTCGAGGCGCTGCAGCGAACGGGTGATCCGTCTCGTCGGCTGTGGGTCGTCCAGGCCTACTGGAAGACGGCCATCGCCTTCGCGACGGTGAAGTCATGCAGCGTGGCCGGGCAACGCATCGACATGGTGGCCCCCGGTGGCGACCCGCACGACCGGGCCGTGCTCGACGTCGCGGTGGCGGCGGCACGCGCGGATCTCGCGGAGGCGATCGCGATCCTGGGCACGACGCAGCAGGAGCTCGTCGATCTCGCCCGACTTCCCCCGACGGAACCGCCGCCATGGCCCGTCGATCGACCCCTCGCAACCCCGTATCAGACGCATTTCGATTCGATCTTCGCGCAGCGGATCGCCACCGGGCGAGTGCGCGCGATCGCCCGCACGCTTCCCGCCCGCCACGAATCGGTCGAAGCCCGCGCCATCGCCACGCGCGCCGCGACGGAGGTCTTCGCGATGGCGGAGGCCGATCATGCCAAGGGCCGCCGTCCCATCGAGGCCGTCGTCGCGGCCCACGCGTCGCTCGTCTCCCAGGAGCGGGAGTTCCTGCGAGCCGCGCGGGCCTACAACACCGACATCGCCGAGTACGCCATGGCCGTCGCCGATCTCACCGTTCCCGACGACGTGTTCGTGGCGATGCTCATCGGGGCGTCGGGAGCACCGCGGCCGGTGGTCCCAGCCTCGTTTCCGCTCAACGCCGCCGGCACACCACGCCCTGGCATCCTGCCCTGAGCCGACGCCGCGCGGCGCGGGTGGTGGCGATGCCGGATCGGGAGTGGGGACGCTGGTACGATGCCGTCATGCCCTTCACGCCCGCCGCGCCTGCCGCCCCCGTCCGCCCCCTCGTCCTCGGCTCGGTGGTCGTCGATCCGCCGGTGCTGCAGGCGCCGATGGCGGGATACACGAACTACGCCTACCGGCAGGTCGTGCGCGAGTTCGGTGGTGCCGGCCTGCTCGCCACCGAGATGATCGCCGCCCGCAGCGCGGCCTGGCTCGAGACGACCCGCGGCGAGCATCCGGACCGGCTCTGGGGCGTGCGGGAGGAGCCGCGACCGCTGGCGGTCCAGATGTGGGACAACGATCCCGACAACCTCGCCAGCGTCGGTCGGCGACTCGCACGCGACTTCCACGTGAGCGTCGTCGACCTCAACTTCGGCTGTCCGGTGCGGCAGGTGACCGAGAAGGCGCACAGCGGCTCCTGGCTCCTCCGCGACCCGGCCCGCGTCGGCACGATCGTGCGCCGGGTCGTCGAGGCGTGCAACGGGGTGCCCGTGACCGCGAAGATCCGGCTCGGCTGTGCCGAAACCTGTCACACGGCGATCGAGGTGGCCCAGCGCGTCGAGGAGGCGGGCGCCGCGTGCCTCACGGTGCACGGCCGCGTCGCGTCGCAGTTCTTCACGGGCCGTGCCGATTGGACGGCGATCGCGGCCGTGAAGCGGAGCGTGTCGCGGCTCCCGGTCGTCGGCAACGGCGACATCGATTCGGCGGAAACGGCCGTCACCCGGCTGCGCGACAGCGGCGTCGACGGCGTGATGATCGCGCGCGAGGCCCTCGCGCGCCCGTGGATCTTCGCGCAGGTCGCCGCGCTCCTGCGGGGAGAGCGCTGCCCGGCCGACCCGTCGCTCGACGAGCAACGCGAGATCGTGCTGCACCACTACGACCTGGTCTGTCGCCGCTTCGGCGTGGAGCGTGGCACGCTCCTCATGCGGAAGTTCGCCTGCGCCTACGCCCAGGGGCTGCCCGGCGCCCGCGACTTCCGTGGCCGCGTGTCGCGGGTCACCACGCGCGGCGAGTTTCTCGACGTGGTCCGCGACCACTTTCCTCGAACCGCGCCGGCCCCGCGGCTGGTCACCGCGCCGGATACGGCGGCCACGTGACGCGTCACCCCACCCCGGGCCAGCGGGCCTGCACGTCGCGTCCGGCGTAGATCGCGCCGTCCCCGAGCGACTCCTGAATCCGCAGGAGCTGGTTGTACTTCGCGATACGGTCGCTCCGGGAGGCGCTGCCCGTCTTGATCTGGCCGGTCGAGAGCCCGACGGCGAGATCCGCGATCGTCGCGTCCTCGGTCTCGCCGCTGCGATGGCTCGCGATCGAGGTGTACCCGGCGCGGTGCGCCATCTGGACCGCGGCGATCGTCTCGGTGAGCGTCCCGATCTGGTTGACCTTCACGAGGATGGAGTTGGCGACGCCCTCGGCGATCCCGCGCGACAGCCGCTCCGTGTTGGTGACGAACAGGTCGTCGCCGACGAGTTGGACCTTGCCACCGATTCGCTCGCTGATGAGCTTCCAGCCCTTCCAGTCGTCCTCCGAGCAGCCGTCCTCGATCGACACGATCGGGTAGCGGCTCGCCAGGCTCGCGAGGAATTCCACCATGCCGGCCGAGTCGAGCGACTTGCCCTCGATGGCATAGGTGCCGGCCTTCGAGTCGTAGAACTCCGTCGCGGCGACATCGAGGGCGATCGCGATCTCGGCACCAGGCTTGTACCCTGCGTTGCCGATCGCGGCGAGGATCACCTCGAGCGCCTCCGCGCAGCTGCCGATGTGCGGTGCGAAGCCCCCCTCGTCGCCGACCGCCGTCGCGAGCTTCTTGTCCTTGAGCACCTTCTTCAGCGCGTGGAACGTCTCCACGCCCGCCCGCAGGGCGTCGTCGAACGAATCGAAGCCCAGCGGCAGCACCATGAACTCCTGCACGTCGAGCGGATTGTCGGCGTGTGCCCCACCGTTGATGATGTTCATCATCGGCGCCGGGAGCAGCCGTGCGGTGGCACCACCGAGGTATCGGTACAGCGGGATGCCGCAGTGCTCCGCGGCGGCATGGGCCACGGCCATGGAGACGCCGAGGATCGCGTTGGCGCCGAGCACCTTCTTGTTCGGGGTGCCGTCGAGCTCGAGCATCCGCTCGTCGACGGTGGTCTGGTCGAGCGCGTCGCAGCCTTCGAGCTCCTCGGCGATCCGCGTGTTGACGTTCTCGACCGCCTCGAGCACACCCTTGCCGAGGTACCGGCCCTTGTCGCCGTCCCGCTTCTCCCACGCCTCGTGCGCCCCCGTGCTCGCGCCGGACGGCACGGCGGCGCGTCCGAAGGCGCCGTCGGCGAGCGTCACGTCGACCTCGATCGTGGGATTGCCCCGGCTGTCGAGAATCTGGCGGGCGTGGACGTCGACGATCGTGGACATGAGGAGCCTCGGGGGGGTGGGAGGGAAAGGCTGGACCGACCGGCCGCAATTGTGCCGACCGCCCGTGCCCATGCAAGGCGAGACCGCCAACGGATCGTCGAGCATGCCTCCAGGCGAGCAAGTCGACGCACCAGCACGTTCCCTCCGTGTGGCGCACGCCTCCAGGCGTGCGGATGGACGTTCCGGCACTCGCCCGACCGGCTGCGCTCCGGGGACTTTCCGCCGGCGGTTCGCTGCCGTGCGATCTCCGTCGTCACCCCCGTTTCCGCTATCCTTGAGCATTCGTCGCTCAGTCCGCACCTCCCCTCGCGCGCCAATGTTCACCGGACTGGTCGAGACCGTCGGCCGGATCATCGCCGTGCTGTCCGAGCCCCCGGGCGTGCGGCTGGTCGTCGAGGCGCCCGCGATCGGCGGTGATGCCAGGCTCGGCGACAGCATCTGCGTGAGCGGCTGCTGCCTGTCGGTCGTGGCTGCCGACGCCGACCGCCTGGAGTTTCAGCTCGGCGAGGAGACGCTTGCTCGTACCGCCCTCGGCACCCTCACGCCGGGCGCCGGCGTGAACCTCGAGCGGTCGCTGCGGCTGGCGGATCGCCTCGGCGGCCATCTGGTGACCGGACACGTGGATGGAGTCGGCCGGCTCGTGTCGCGCGTCGATGCCGGGGAGTGGTCGACGTGTCGCTTCGCGGCCCCCACGCGGCTGCTCGCCCAGATGGCCGAAAAGGGATCGATCGCCGTGTCGGGCGTGAGCCTGACGGTGGTCGACGTGGCCACGGGTGATTTCGGGGTGGCCCTCATCCCGCACACGCTCGGCGCGACGACGCTCGGCGACCTCGCGGTGGGAGATCCCGTGAATCTCGAGACCGACGTGATCTTCAAGTATGTCGCACGGTTTCTCGAGGCGCGTGACCCGAGCGCCGTGGCAGGCCGAGCATGACGGCCGACGCCCGCCACGGTGACGATCGGGTGCCGCGCGAGGAGCCCGCCTCCGGCCCCCGTCAGACGGCGGCCTTTCTCAAGCGACTGTTCGCCGACGTCGGCTTCTCGCTCGATCCGCGCCGCGGCCAGAACTTCCTGGTCGACTTGAATCTCCTCGACCTGCTCGCCCGGACGGCGGCCATCCGGCCCGACGACGTGGTGCTCGAGGTCGGCACCGGCACCGGCGCGCTCACGGAGCGCATCGCCCCGACCGCGGCAGCCGTCATCACGGTGGAGATCGACCGTCGACTGGCCCAGCTCGCACGCGATCGGCTCGTCGATCATGCGAACGTCACGCTCATCCAGGGCGATGCCCTCGCCCGCAAGCACCAGCTCTCCCCCGCCCTGCTCACGGCGCTCGCCGAGGCCCTCGCGGCGACAGGCGGCCGCCTCCTCCTCGTCGCCAACCTCCCGTACTGCGTGGCGACACCGGTGATCTCCAATCTGCTGGCCCTGCCGCGGCCGTTCGACGCGGCGATCGTCACCGTGCAGCGCGAGATGGGCGAACGCATGACGGCGACGGCTGGCACGCCGCTCTACAATGCCCTGTCGGTCTGGGTCGGCGCCCAGTGCAGCGGCACGGTCGAGCGGGTGCTTCCGCCGACGGTCTTCTGGCCGCGGCCGAAGGTCGAGTCGGCCATCGTGCGACTCGACCTCGATACCGGCCGACGCGGCAGCATCGACGACCTCGACCGCTTCCACGGGTTCGTTCGCGACGTGTTTTGTCACCGCCGCAAACTGCTGCGGGGCGTGCTCGCGCGCATGGCGGGGAAGCGCACGGACCAGAACGCCCGCGAGACGGTGGACCGCGTCTTCGGCTCGTGCGGCCTCGAGCCCGACGCACGGGCCGAGGACATCACGCCCGCTGCCTTCGTCGAACTCGAGCGACACTTCGCGCGCGCCACGGCATCCCCCGAACGCTGATCGGCCAGTGCGGCAGACCCGCCACCAGGGCTTCGGGGCGGGGCATCTCGGGCCCCGGCGACGGGCCGACCGTGCAAGCCGCGTGCCGAAATCCCGCCTTCGCACACGCCTTTTCACGTCCAAATGGCTCCCGGTCCGGTGGGTCGTCCGATCCTTCCGGTTGTCTGGCGCGGACGGGTAAACTGTGGTGGATCCGGTCGTCTCCTGCCGAAATCCCCTGCGGTCGGCACGTGACCGGTTTCCGCCGCAATGCGGTTCGGCGGTTGGGCCGCATGGCAGCCTCGGTGGAGACGTCCCGAGCAGTGATCCCGAATCCCACGAGCGAGTCGTCGTTCGCCCCGACGCTCGTCGACCTGCTGCGGCAGCGGGCCGCCTACCGCCCTCACGATCGGGCGTTCACGTTCCTCGTGGACGGCGAGAACGAGGAACTCCACGTCTCCTACGCCGAACTCGACCGCAAGGCCAGGGCGGTCGGCGGCTGGCTGATGGACCGCGGAATGACGGGGAAGCGGGTCCTCCTGCTCTATCCGTCGGGACTCGATTTCATCGCCGCCTTCATGGGCTGCCTGTACGGCGGCGCGATCGCGGTGCCGGCCTATCCGCCCCGCAAGAACCGTTCGGTGGAACGGATCGAGGCGATCGCCTCGGATGCCGACGCCTCCGTCGCCCTCACGACCCGCGACGTGCTCGACCGCTTCGACGGTCTGAAGGCCACCGCGCCGAGCCTCGAGCACCTCGTCTGGAAGGTCGACACCGAGCTCGAGCCGCACTGGGCGGACCGCTGGGAGCGTCCCGAGATCGATGGCGACACCCTCGCGTTCCTGCAGTACACGAGCGGCTCCACCGGCACGCCCAAGGGCGTGATGCTGTCTCACGAAAACCTGCTGCACAACTCGCTGCGGATCATGCAGGCCTTCGAGATCACGCGGAGCCAGTCGGGCGTCTTCTGGCTGCCGAGCTTCCACGACATGGGGCTCATCGGCGGCATCCTCGTCCCGCTGTACGGCGGCAAGTTCAACGTGCTGATGTCGCCCGTGTCGTTCCTGCAGCGGCCACTGCGGTGGCTGCAGGCGATCTCCCGCTACCGCGCGACGATCAGCGGCGGGCCGAACTTCGCCTATGAGCTCTGCGTGCGCAAGACCACGCCCGAACAGCGGGCCCAGCTCGACCTGTCGAGCTGGTCGCTCGCCTTCAACGGCGCCGAGCCGGTGCGGGCCGAGACGATCGAGGCCTTCTGCGAGGCCTTCGCGGTGAGTGGCTTCCGTCGCGAGGCCTTCTACCCGTGCTACGGCCTCGCCGAGAGCACGCTCATGGTGACCGGCGGCATGAAGTTCGAGCAGCCGGTCATCCGGGCGTTCGACGCCGGGGCGATCGAGACCGGCACGGCGCAGGGCAGGCCGGTCAACGCATCCGGCACGCGGCTGCTCGTGGGCAGCGGCCGCGAACTCGACGGCCAGGACGTGCTCATCGTCGATCCCCAGACGTGCGAGCCGTTGGCTCCGGGCCGGGTCGGGGAGATCTGGGTGAGCGGTCCGAGCGTCGCACAGGGGTACTGGAACCGCCCGGACGCCTCCCGCGAGACGTTCGGCGCCATGCTGGTGCAGCCGCCCCAGCCGCCCGCCGGACACGGCGTGACCAAGTGGCGACCCAACGACGGTCCGTACCTCCGGACGGGCGACCTCGGATTCTTCGACGACGGAGAGCTCTTCGTCACGGGCAGGCTCAAGGACCTCATCATCGTCCGTGGGCGCAACCACTACCCGCAGGACATCGAGCACGCCGTCGAGGAGGCGAGCGACCTCGTGCGGGCCGGGTCGGTGGCCGCTTTCGCCGTGGATGTCGAGGGGCGCGAGCGCGTGGTGGTCGTCGCGGAACTGGAGCGGGGCCGACGGGAGGGAGGGGCGATCGACGCCGCCTTCGAGGCGATCCGCGCCTCGCTCGCCCGCGAACACGAGGTGGCCGTCGAGGCGATCGTGCTCATCCGACCGAACAGCATTCCGAAGACCTCCAGCGGGAAGATCCAGCGGCACGCCTGCCGCAAGCAGTTCCTCGACGGGTCGCTCGAGGTCGTCGAGCAGCACGTGGGCTGGCTCCAGGCGGCAGCCCCGGCCGTGATGAGAACATCGGTGGAGGCTACTCCACCACGCCTCGCGCGACAGCGGCCGGTGGGCGAGTCCGGCAGGGCCCTGCGCCCGGATCGTGAACTGCCGCAGGACGTCGTCGAGACGGTCTTCGACCACGTGCGGCGCATCGCGAAGGAGCGGGCCGGGACGCTGACGCTCGACACCAACATCGTCGAACTCGGGCTCGACTCGCTCGAACGCATGGAGATCGTCGCCAGCCTCGAGGAGGCTTTCGGCGGGCGTTTTCCCGAGCAGGTGCTGCCGCTCATCGAGACCTGCCGGGAAGTGACCGAGGCGATCCTCGATCACATGCCGCTCGATGGCCGGTCGACGACGCCGGCGGCAGCGGGCGTCCAGATCGAGCCCGACACCTGGCAGATCGCCGAGTTTCCCGAGGTGCGGGCCCTCGAGCAGAACTTCGCGTTGGTCCGCGACGCGGGACTCGAGAATCCCTACTTCAGCGTCCACGAGGGCCTCACCGACGACCGCACCGTCATCGGCGGACGCGAGATGGTGAGCTGGTCCACCTACAACTACCTCGGCATGTCGGGTGAGCCGGAGGTGGCATCGGCCGCGAAAGCGGCGATCGACCGCTTCGGAACGAGCGTGTCCGCGAGCCGACTCGTGTCGGGTGAAAAGACGATTCACCACGACCTGGAGCGGGCGATCGCCCGGCTCGTCGGCACGGAGGATGCGGTCACGTTCGTGGGCGGTCACGCCACGAACGAGACGGTCATCGGCCACGTGGTGGGACCCGGCGATCTCGTGCTGCACGACGCCCTGGCCCACAACAGCCTTCTGCAGGGTGCCGTGCTCTCCGGCGCGCGGCGACGCCCGTTCCCGCACAACGACCACGAGGCGGCGGAGCACCTGCTCGCCCAGATGCGCGGACAGTACCGCCGCGTGCTCCTCGTCATCGAGGGCGTCTACAGCATGGACGGCGACTTCGCCGACCTGCCGCGGTTCATCACCGTCGCGAGGCGCAACAAGGCCCTCCTCATGGTGGACGAGGCCCATTCGATCGGCGTGATGGGACCACGTGGCCGCGGGATCGGCGAGCACTTCGGCGTGGATCCGGCCGCCGTCGACATCTGGATGGGCACCCTGTCGAAGGCGCTCGGCAGCTGCGGCGGCTACATCGCGGGCTCGGCGACCCTGGTGCGCTGGCTCAAGTACACGGTCCCGGGCTTCGTCTACAGCGTGGGGCTGCCGCCCGCGGCGGCGGGTGCCGCGTTGGCGGCGATCCGCCAGCTGGAACGCGAACCGGCCCGCGTTTCGACCTTGCGCGACAATGCGGCGCTCTTCCTCGGGCTCGCACGCGAGGCCGGGCTCGACACCGGGTCGGCGGGCGGCACGGCGATCGTGCCCGTGATCCTCGGCAACTCGATGAACGCCCTGCGACTGTCGAGGGCGCTCTTCGCGCGGGGCATCAACGTCCAGCCGATCCTCTACCCGGCGGTCGAGGAGCGGGCGGCACGGCTGCGGTTCTTCATTACGTCGCGGCACACGGCCGACCAGATTCACCGGACCGTCGCCGCGCTGCAGGAGGAACTCGCGGCCATCGATCCTGGCTACGCCAGGCGGTCCGCGTAGCGGGTCCTGGATTCGGCCGCTATAACGCCCGGATGGCCCAGGAAACGACGACCCATCGGCTCGTGCTGCCCGCCGACGCCAACCACCACGGCACGCTCTACGCGGGCAGCCTCCTGCGGTACGCCCTCGAGGCGGCGTACGCCGCCGCGTGCCTCGCGACCGGCCCCGCGGCCAACCTCATGCTCCGCCGCGTGCTCTCGATCGAGTGCCGCCGCGCCGTACCCGTCGGCACGCTCGTGGAGCTCCGCGGGGCGGTCCTGGAGGCCCGCCGCGGCTACCTCGCCGTCGGAGTGGTCGGCATCCCGCTGGCGGGAGACACGCTGCCGTGGCTCGACGGCATCCTCGGCTTCGTGCAGGTGGACCAGGCGTGCCTGCCGGTCGATCTGCCGGCCCCCGTCTCCTCGGCCGCCGACGAACCGCTGTGGCGACCGCTCGCCACGCGACTCGAAAAGCTCGCCGGCGTGCGGGGCGCGACCGCCGAGTGGATTGCGGCCGGCTTCGGCGCCTGAGTCATCCGCGATCGCCTCGGGACGCGACCGCTCAGGAGCGGATCCCCACGCCGGCAGTCTGGGCGGCGAGGCGACGGGGGTCGGCGAACGCTCGACAAGCGTGTGGCCGCCGCGGCCACAGCGAGGAGACGTTTGCCGCCCCCGAGCCGCAGTTCCTCGGCCGCCGGACGCGCCCGCTCAGTAGCGGATCTCCACGCCGAAATCGAGGCCGTTCGTGAAGACGTACTCCTGCACCGGATTGGGCGCCGCCCCGATCCGGTTGTAGACGGGGTCCGGGCGGTAGAAGGCACTGGTCGGATCGACGCCGCCGGCAGGACCGGTCGTCTTCACGACCCACGGATTCGTCGTGCTCGCCGGCTGGGTGGGGTCGAGCGGCTCGGCGTACTGCGTGGGCTTGCGGACGCTGCGGTAGGCCGTGCTCGACGAGGCCCGCGCGACGCTGCCCAGCCACATGCCGGTGTAGCCCGCATGCAGGACCACCGCCTGGCTGACGCGGAACTTGGTCCCAAACCGCCACTCGCCGATCGGGGAGAACGTGAACTGATGCTCGGCTGAGTTCGTCGCATTCTGCTGGCCGACACCGTAGATCTGCAGAAACAGGGGCGGCGGCTGGAGCTGGACCGTATCGGTTGCGTTTGACGCTCCGGCCGTGGCCGTATTGCTCACGGATGGATTGAACGTCGCTCGGAGGTAGTCGGCCCCGATCGAGTCGGGGAAGTTGGATCCTCGATAAAGACTATTCTGCCAGTTGAAGGCAGCCGTGAACTTGAACTCGCTCGAGAACGTCCAGCGGCCACGATCCACCTCGTACAGCATCCCGAATTCAGGACCAACCATGTTGTTGTACGTGTCGGTCTCCCAGGCCCCGGTCTGCAGCGGTGAGCCAGCGCCCTGGCCGGTGAGCGTGTCGACGCCAGTGATACCAATCACGTCACCTGCTGAGGTATTGTCGATGTTCAAGTTGGTGTTGCCCCCACCCACTGGCTGAGAGACGTTCTGGGAGAAAGCCGCACGAGGCACGGTAACCACCAGTGCCGGCAGCATCAGGATCGGAAACAAAACGCGGCGGATCATGATATCTCCGTGGTCTTTGCTGTATGCCGAGAGGAGGTGCAGCGGTAATTCTGCCTCGGTTCGGTGCGGGGACGAATGTGTTCGCCTAGTACAACACAGTGGGATTCGAGATTTGGGACCGTGCCGATGAAGCGATAGCCTGATCCATGAGGACGCGAATCGCGGCCTTCATGACGGGCTTGTCATGAATCCAGCCGGCGAACGACTCGCCGTGGGCGATGTACGTCTCGCGGAGCCAGTCCGGAGCTTCCGTCAGCAGCCAGGCCCGGAAGAGCAGCCAGCGGGGATCGTCGGTGCCGTACACCTCGCGAGCCACCCAGCAGGTCGTGTTCTGGCCGACACCGCCGCCGACGGGACTGCCAGGGGTGCTGATGTTGACTCCGCCGCCCTGAGTGCCGCCGGTCGGTCCGGTGTTCCACGCATACTGGTTGCTCTCGTACCCGAGACGGTAGCGGTCGGCAAACTGCATGTAGCGAGGACCAAGCGAGAATCGCACCGTGGACCCACTGCCGCGCCGTCCGAGCTCGCGACGAATGATCGCCGCAGCACGACACTCATGATCTCGCTCGAGTTGGTCTGTGTGAGTTTCTGGGCCACGAGATGGTCGGGTGGCGGACTGTTCGACGTGATGGTCGTGGATGTCAGCGGAGTGCTCGTCGTCCCGAAGCCACCCGTGGCACCCGACGTGGTCGTCTGGGTGAAGATCTGCGTCGGCGACGACGCTGCGAACTCGCTCATCGTCTGAAACGTCTGCTTCTGGTTGCCCGTGTCGAAGTAACTGAAGAGCATCCCCTTCTCGTCATAGATCCAACCGCCCTCGTAACGATTGCCCCATGTCATGCCCGTCCGCATCCAGCTCGTGTTCAGGTCCAGCTCGAGTGGGTCAGCACCATAGATGAAGATGCCGCCGATCACGCTCCCGCCCGCCGTACCGGAGCCGATGATGCCGCCGTTGTTGAGCTGCACGATCGCCTGGGGCGAGATGGGCTGCGACGGAATCAGGTATCTGCCGGTGTCCGTCGTGCCCACCTCCCGCACCCGCGGCACGGTCACCGACCAATAGAGGCGGTCGTACGAGAAGAAGATGCCCTCGCTGGGCCGGTGGTAGACCCCGTACTCCTGCAGGTCGGGAGGCGCGAACAGCTGGAAGTCGTAGAAATCCTGATCGGGCAGCAGCGGCAGCCAGTCGCCCGCGCGGACCGCCGAGCCGAGGGCCGCGGTCGCCAAGACCAGGGCCGCCAGACGCCGGAAAGCCTGTGTCGTCACCATCGCTTCTCGTCCCGGGGGGGTGCAGGGTCGTGTGTTCCGCTTCTGCGGATTGCTCCCTCGGTATCGGTCGTGCGGCTCGACCGGGTTGACGAAACTTGGCAAACGCTGCGGGATCGGCGGTCGATGGCGCGCGAGTCGCCGCGACGGTGATGCGCGCCGGACAAATAGGTATTCTGAGGCATCCGTGGTTTCGTGCCGGAGCCAGCCCATGCCCTTCCCCCGCCGCTTCGCCTTGGTTTCCTCGTCCGCGCTGTTTGCCGTCTTGGTCGTCTCCGGTGCGGTCGCCGCCGTCGGCAGGGCGGCACCGCCCGTCGTCGAGGCGGAGGAAGAGGCCGGATTTCTGAGGGTCTCGCGGGACGAGCGGGGGCGGCCCGTGTCGCTCGACACCTCCGTGGTCGAGTACGTCGAGACCGACGCGGAGGCGCTGCGATCAGGACGCCGGGAGCCCGTGCAGGTGGACCTGGTGGCCGCGGTGCATCTCGGCGGTCGCGCGTATTACGACGCCCTCGACCGCCTGTTCACGGAGTACGACTGCGTGCTGTACGAACTCGTCGCGCCACCGAACGCACGGGTCCCGAAGCCCGGCCGCAAGCCGGCCGGCATGATCGGCTCGGCACAGCAGGGCCTCACCCAGCTCCTGGGCCTCGAGTACCAGCTCGATCGCATCGACTACACCGCGGACAACTTCGTGCATGCAGACCTGTCCCCGCGGGAATTTGACGCCGCGATGGCGAAGCGGGGCGAGTCGTGGTGGACGATGTTCACGCGGCTCATGCGTGAGAGCGTGGCGCGGGCGGAACGGGGCGAGGCCACGCCGGGCGCCGATGTCGGATTCGGCGAGATGCTCGGCCTGCTCTTCGGCGGGGGGCCTGAGCGGCAGGTCAGGCTGCGGCGGATCATGGCGGAGCAGTTCACCGACATGGACGTGCTGACGGCGGCTTTCGGCGGCGAGGATGGCTCGACCCTGATCACCGACCGCAACACGGCGGCGCTCGAGGTCCTGCGCACGAGGATCGCACGCGGCGACCGCCGCATCGCGATCTTTTATGGTGCCGCGCACATGGACGACTTCGATCGCAGGCTCAGGCGGGACTTCGGCGTTCAGCCCCGCGACACCGCCTGGCTCGAGGCCTGGGACCTGCGGGACCCCGCTCCGCCTCGCAGGTGATGCGGCTGCCGCAGGCTTGGCGGCCCCGACATCGCCCCGGCCTTGTCGCCGGCCCCGGCAATCACGCGGCGACCTGTCCACGTGTCGCGGATGCGACCCAGTTCGGCGACGGTGCCGGCATAGCCGAGGTGCTCGACCACCTCACCGACCGGATCGAGTTCGAAATCTCCCTCGTAGCCGGCCTCGCGCAGCCGTGACACAAGCTCGTCGAGCGGCAGATCGCCATAGCCTGGAGGCAGCCGGTCGACGTCCGCGGTCGGCGGACCGGTACGATCCGCCACCTCGACGATCGCCACCGTCGGCACGAGTCGGTGGACGAGCGGTTGGATGTCCTCCCGGCTCCCGAAGTGCCACAGGTCGAGGGCGATGCGGATCGCCGAATCGTCGAACGATTCGACCAGTTCGAGCGTGTCGACGAGGTCGGTCAGAAAACTGCAGGTGCAGGCGGCCGCGGGGTGCATCGGCTTGATGGCGAGCACCACCCCCTCGCACCGGGCGAGGGGTGCGAGCGACTCGAGGGCCTCGCCGAGGAGGCGACCGGCGTGCGACCGCGTGTGGCCACCGCGGCAGCCGCTGTGCAGCACGAGCACCGGGGCTCCGACGAGCGACGCCTCACGCACCGCATCCTCGGCATCGGCAAGACTCTCCCGAAAGGTGCGCCCATCACCCCCGGTGAACCCTCCGGCCCACTGGAGGCTCGAGCACCGCACCCCGGCCCGCGCGAGGGCGGTGCGCGTGGCGCGGATGCCGCCGTCGGACAGCTTCGGCCTCCACATCGCGAGGGCGGAAAACCCGTGCTCCCGCAGGCATTCGAGATCGTCCTCGAGATCCCAGCGCACCGTCGTCAGCTGGCTGATTGCGATGTCGAACGTTTCTGGCATGTCTCGCCGTTTCTCCTCGCATGGGAAGGACCGATGCGCATGCGCTCGAACCTGCCCCGGAATCCGCCTGACGGGGCGCGAGTATGGGACGCACTCGCGCGGACTGTCCAGACGAGACGCGTCACGCGGGATTTCAGCGGCAGACGCGCCGACCACGCGGGCCGCCGAGCGTGACAGCACGCGCCATGATTTCCTCTTGACAGAAACGCGCGATTCACACCGCACGGCATGACGGCGCGCAACGCCTCCGAGCCAAGCCTCCGATCAGCGTGCCTCGAGGAGGTCGATGCACACGAGGCGGCCCGCCCCACGCACGTAGCAGAGGCCACGGGCCACGACGGGCGCCGCCCAGCACGGGGGCTGGAGCAGCGGGCCGCCCGACGGATCGACCAGTCGCGCCCGCGACACCGGCGTGAACCGCTCCGGCGTCGCGCGCACGAGCAGCAGGTCGCCGAACTCCGCGACGACGACGAGGTGGCCGTCGGCGAGCGCGAGGCTCGCGCGGCCGAATCCCTCTTCCGCCCAACGCACCGCCCCGGTGCGCCAGTCCACGCAGACCAGGGCGGCGTCCCCGGCGTGTCTCCCACTGGCCGCGTAGAGATGGCCGTCGTGCAGCACGGGCGTGGCCCAGTGCACCTTGAGGGCCGTCGCCGGACGCGCACGGCGCGGGTCCTGTCGCAGCACCCGCGGCTCGTCCCCGGCGAGATCCAGGAGCACGCTGCCGGGGCCGTAGGCCTCGGTGAGCAGCACCTCGTCCCCCTGCACGACGGGGTTCGCGGCGACCACGCTGAAGAGGTCCTCCGCGCGCCAGCGAAAGCCGTTGCGGACGGCGCCGCTCCCGGGATCGACCACGACGAGGCGGTCGCGGAGCCACGCCACGACCCGGTCCACGCCGCCGATCCTCGCAGCGACGGGGCTCGAGTATCCCGCGAGCTCGGAAGACGCCCGCCACCGCTCACGGCCGCTCGCCAGATCGAAGGCCACCAGACCGCTGTCGAGACCGCGCACGAGGTCGAGCCGTTCGGGTGCGGCGGGGGCCGACCCGGGTGGGCTCCCGCCCACCGGAGCGATGACGATCGGCCCACCCGCGACATCCACCACGAGCGGGGCGGCACCGACGCCGAAAAAGTTGCGCACCACGCCATACTCGGCCGTGGTGTCGACGCTCCACGAAAGGGCGCCGTCCGCGACACTGCGGCACGCGAGCCGGCCCTCGGGGTCGAACGTGACGACCCGGTCCCCGGCGATCACCGGCGCCGACCGCGGACCTCCGTCATACCCGAAGAGGTCGGTGTAGTCCGCCGGCGAGCGGCGCTCCCACAGGACCCCGCCCGTTTCGGCATGCAGGCACCGCAGGCGGTACTCGTCGCCGACGCGGTCGAAGACGAGCGCGCGGCCACGCTCGACCGCCGGAGGCACGTAGCCCTCGCCGAGTTCGCACTGCCAGACGATCCGCGGCCCCCCCGCAGGCCACGGCGAGACGATGCCCTGCACCGCTGAGCGACCATTGGACGTGGGCCCCAGGAAGGCGCCCCAGTCCTCGCCGGGTCGCGTGGCGAGGTCTGCGGCCGGTTCGGCCGCGCGCGGGGCGAAGTCGGCCGGCGGGGCCAGCAGGCTCAGGGCCGTCGCGACGGCGGTGACGGCGGCCGTCGGCCGTGTCGGGTTTCGATTCGTCCACCAGCGGAACACGGATCGCCCTCGTTCGTGGATACTCGAGTGTCTCACGGAGCACCATCATGGCGGAAGCCGAGCCGATTGCCATCGCCGCGGGTGGCCGCAGCGTGCTCATTCCCGCCGACGCCCTCGAGTGGCGGTTCGCCCGGGCGAGTGGTCCCGGCGGGCAGCACGTCAATCGCACGAGCAGCAAGGCCCAGCTCCGCTTTCAGGTGCGACGCGACCGCCACCTCCCCACCGACGTGCGCGAGCGGCTGATCGCGCTCGTGCGGCACCGCCTGACGCGTGACGGCTGGCTCGTGATCGTCGGCCAGCGTTACCGGGAGCGTCACCGCAACATCGCCGACTGCGTCGACCGTTTCGCCGCGCTGGTGCGTGCCGCCCTCGTGCCGCCCACACCTCGGAAGCGCACGCGGGTGCCCCGCGGCGCCGTCGCCGGTCGGCTCGAGGCGAAACGCCGCCGGTCCCGCGCGAAGAGCCTCCGTCGCGGTCCCGACGAGTGACCCACCCTCAGGGCGTCACGCAACCGTCGTTGGTATAATCGAGGGGTCAGGCGACACGGACTTCGCGACAAAGGATGGCTGGATGGCAGCGGCCCGCGACATCGACACGCTCTTGAAGCAGTGGGAATTCCAGCCGGGAGAGGTCAACGCCCGTCTCGTGAAGGCCCGCAACGGCCGTGAGGTGCTGCAGATGCGCATCGACATGGGCGTGCTGCAGATGGAGACCGACCTGCGGCCGGACGGCCTGCGGCCCAACGGCGCCGAGACCTACTACGACTATCTCGTCGGCGAGGTCATCCGCGAGGGGGACGCGTTCCAACTGTCACGCGAGCAGTGCGCGGAGGCGGACCGGGAATTCATGCAGTTCTACCACCGCCGGCTCTGCTGGCTGTCGCTGCGGGAATACCGGCGTGCCGCCCGCGATGCCGACCACAGCCTCGCCTTCATGGACTTCGTGCGCGCCCATTCGCCGGACGAGGAGTGGACGCTGTCCCACGAGCAGTACCGCCCGTTCGTGCTCTTTCACCGGGTGCAGGCGGCCGCGCTCGCCGCGCTCCAGGAGGCGGGACCGGAGGGGGCGATCCGCGAGATCAACGGCGGGCTGGATCGCTTCCGCGCGCTCTTCGCCCGGTACGACGCCGACGAGCAGTATGCCGACGACGAACTGGTGCGGCGGCTCCTCGAGATGCGGGAGAGCGTTCGTCAGCGGTACGAACTCGGCCGCACGCTCGACGAGCAGCTTGCCGACGCCGTGAAGGCAGAGGACTACGAACTGGCGGCGAGAATCCGCGATCGCCTCAGGTCCCAGCCCGCCTCCGGCCGGCCCACGGGCAACGAGGAGGCTTCCGAAGCCGACCCGATGCGGCACGACTCCGGTCCGGCCTGAAAGAATTTCAAGGCGTGGTCCGCCGTCGTGCCCCGCGGTGATGGACGGTGCGGGCTGGGGAACATGGGCCGGCGGCGGGGCTGCGGTCTGGGAGGGCTGGGGTGGCAGCACAGCGGCCCGCTGCTTGGCACACCATGTGCACGGTGTTCCGGCGACGACGCGACGATGTCGATTCGACACGTCGAGCCCGTTCCTCCGAGGAAACAGGATCATGCGCTGCACCGCTCCCGTGACGGCCCATCGTCCCTCCCCCTTCACGACGGTCGTCGTCGTGGGCTCCGCCGATGGCACGGCCCTGCGCGGTCTGCCGGTCTGGCCGATCACCGATCTGCTCGACTGCGATGATCAGTACGACGCCGCGCTCGCGGTCCAGACGCCCGACGAGGCGAGGAACGGTGCCGATCTGGATCCCGGCGTGCTCGACGACATCATCGCCTCCAAGCTGATCGCGCCACCACGGCCTCGCCGGCGGCGCGAGCGTGCCGTGAGTTCCCGCGCGATCTTCTACCAGGCCGGCATCTGACCGGCCGTCTCCGCCACGCGAC
>CAIWZS010000506.1 GCA_903917235.1 uncultured Planctomycetaceae bacterium
CCGGCTCGGGGGGCGGCAAAAGTCTCCTCGCTCCGGCCGCGGCGGCCGCTCGCTCGGGAAGCGTTCGCCGACCCCCCTGCGCCTCGTCGCGCTGGTATTGGCGACAACGCTCTCGGCCGCATCCGCCGGCGGTGTCGCACCGGCTCGGGGGGCGGCAAAAGTCTCCTCGCTCCGGCCGGGGCGGCCGCTCGCTCGGGAAGCGTTCGCCGACCCCCCTGCGCCTCCTCGCGCTGCGGGCTCTGCGGGATCAGGCTGCCGGGGCCATGGAGCGTGCGACACCCGTCCGGCGGCCCGCCTGGAGGGCGGGCTCTGCGGGACCAGGCTGCCGGGGCCATGGATGGCCCGGCAGCCGTATCGTCAGTCGAATCGCACCTCGAGGATTTCGTATCGCAGCGTGCCTGCGGGCACGTCGATCGCCACGGTGTCACCCACCTTGCGCCCGAGGAATCCCTGTGCGAGCGGACTCGCGACATTGATTCGCCCGGAGTCGAAATCCTCCTCGCCGGCGCCGACGAGCACGTACTCCTCCTCGTCACCGAACTTGAGGTCCTTGACCCGGATGGTGGCCCCGAAGACGACCTCGTCCCCCGCCTCCTTGGCCCGCTCCACGATCACCGCCCGCGACAGCTTGTCGCGGAGCAGGTTGATCTTGGCCTGGAGCAGCCCCTGGCTTTCCCGCGCGCCGTGATACTCGGCGTTTTCGCTGAGGTCGCCCTCGCTCCGCGCGGCGGCGACACGTGCGGCGACCTGGGGCATCTCCACGGTCTCGAGCTGCTCGACCTCCGCCTTGAGCTTGTCATAGCCGGCGCGGGTCATCGGGATCCTGTCGGACACGGCATGCTTCTCCGATCGGGTCGTGGGAACGAATCACGGGGGGGACGGCCGCACGGGATCGACCGCCGTGAGGACGACGGTCACGCCGGGCGCGGGCCTTCCGGCATGTAGAGCAGCCGGCCGCAGTTGCGACACACGACGGCCTTGCCGAGTATGAGATCCGACAGCATGTTGCCGGTGATCTGCTGAAAGCAGCCGCCACACGTCTGTCCGTCCACGGCCGCCAGCCCGTCCGCCCCCTTGCTGCGGACGACGCGGTCGTAGCGATCGCGGACGTCGTCCACCAGATCGCGCTCGACGGTCACGAGTTCCGCCCGCACGCGCGCGACCTCGGCCTGGAGCAGGCCGGCCTCCGCATCCACCCGCGCCCGGGCCTCGGTGACCTGGGTGCGCGCCGTCTGGACGGACGCCTCCGCCGCGGGGATGTCGGGCTTGAGGGCGTCGATCCGCTCGAGCGACTCGAGGATCTCGTCCTCGAGCACCTTCGTGGCCATCCGGTCGGCCGCGATCTGTTCGCGGAGCGTCTGGTACTCGCGGTTCGTCTTGCAGGTGTTGAGCTTGCCCTCGAGGTCGGTGATCTTCGCCTCGGCCGACTTGAGCTGGAGCTGCTTTTGATCGGCCGTCTTCCGGGCCAGTTTGAGCGCGTCCTGCGCGGCGGTCCGGGCGGCCTCGGCCGCCTCGAGGAGCTTCGTCCGGGCCGCGACCTGCCGGGGTCCCGCCGCGAGCCGATCGGCGAGATCCTCGAGCTGGCGATGGATGCGGTGCAGCGTGCGGAGCGTTTCCGTGGCGACGATGGCACTCATGCGACGGTCGAAGACTCCCCCGGCGTTCGCCGGCTGACGACGCGGACCCGCGCGACGCTCAGGCTCGGGCCGCGGGCGACGCGTGCCACGGCCACCAGGCTCGCAGCGTCGATGCGTCGCCCCCGAGTGTAGCAGCACCCCGGCCCCGGGTCGGGGCAGGGGTGCCGTCGGGCCGGATTTCAGCTGCCGGGGCGGCCCGCGTCAGTTGGAGCTCCCCGCCCCCTCCATGAAGTGCTCGAGCTGCCTCGATCGCACGGGATGCTGGAGCTTCTTCACCGCCTTGGCCTCGATCTGCCGCACCCGCTCGCGCGTGACGCGGAAAATCCGCCCCACCTCCTCGAGCGTGTAGGTGTAGCCGTCGGTGAGGCCGTACCGCAGCCGGATGATCTCGCGCTCGCGGTAGGTGAGCGTCTTGAGCAGCGAGTCGATCCGGTCGCGGAGCAGGCCGTGCGTGGTCGACGACGTGGGACTGACGGCGCCCACGTCCTCGACGAACTCACTGAAGCTCGCATCCTCGCTCTCGCCGACCGGCCGGTCGAGGCTCATCGGCTGACGGCCCATGTCGAGCACGCGGCGGGCCTCCTCGAGCGGCACCCCCGCGGCTGCCGCGATCTCCTCGGCAATCGGCTCCCGCCCGAACTCGTGGAGCAGCTTCTTCGAGGTCGTGCGGAGCTTCGAGAGCACGTCGATCATGTGCACCGGAATGCGGATCGTACGTGACTGGTCGGCAATCGCGCGGGTGATCGCCTGACGGATCCACCACGTGGCGTAGGTCGAGAACTTGAAGCCCCGACGGTACTCGTACTTGTCCACCGCCCGCATGAGGCCGGTGTTGCCCTCCTGGATCAGGTCGAGAAACGACAGCCCGCGGTTGCGGTACTTCTTCGCGATCGACACGACCAGACGCAGGTTCGCCGCCGACAGGCTGCGCTTTGCCGCCTCGTACTCGACCTTGAGCTTCTCCAGGATCGCGACCCGCGAGCGGAGCGAGCGCGGGCTCTCGAGCGTGGTGAGCATGAGGTCCCGCAGCTCCTTCCGCATGTCGGCATGGTCGTCACGCGACCGGATGCCCTCCTTCATCTCCCGCAGGCCCTGCTGCAGCACGTCCATGCGCGACGACATCCCGCGGAGCAGCTTCACCAGCGGCTGCACCCGCCGCGTGCGCAGGCTGAGCTCCTCGACGAGCACGAGCGCCTTGGCCCGGGTCCGGCGGAACCGCTTCCGCGCATCACGGGCCTCGTCCGCCGAGGTCTTCCGGCTCACCAGCCGGCGGAAGTCGGTCCGGCTCTGGGCCAGGAGATGGTCGAGCGTCCGCAGATTGTGCGGCATGCGCGCCTGGATCTGCTCCTTGGTCAGCCGCTCGGTGAGCGACACCTTGATCGTCCGGTCGAAGGGGAGCGCGCCCTCGTGCACGCGACGCAGCGTGTCGACCGTCGTCTGCATCGCGTACGTGCAGCCGAGAATCGCCCGCCGGAAACGCTTGCGCGTGACCTCGATGCGCTTGGCCAGCGAGATCTCCTCGCGCCTCGTGAGCAGGGGAATCTCGGCCATCTGCGCGAGGTACATCCGGATCGGATCGTTGCCGGCATTCGAGGGCGCGGTGGTGATCACCTCCTCCCGACGTGCCGGAGCGGCCGGGGTCGCCTCCCCCTGCGCCGTGGGCGGCGTGTCGACGAGTTCGATTCCGCGTTCCTCGAGCGCGACCAGGAGGGCGTCGATCTTCTCGGGATCAACCGCCTCGTCCGGCAGGTAGGCATTGACCTGGTCGAACGTCAGATATCCGGCCGTGCGGCCCGCCGCGATGAGCGCCGCGAGTTCCCCGTCCACGTGGCCGTCCGCGGCACCGACGTGCTGCGTGCCCTCGTGCCGGTCGCCCTCGTCCTTCAGGTCGTGCTCGCGCTCGGAATGACTCATCGCTTCGGTTCTCCTTCACCATCCTACCGCCACTCGTCCACCGCCCCCGATCCCCGCCTCGCGGCACGATGGGATCGATTCGCAGCGACGAGGCGGGCACCCTCACCCATCCTTGGGATCGGACATGCCCTGAGCGACCCGTCGTTCGGCGACGAGACGCTCCAGAAGT
Organism: uncultured Planctomycetaceae bacterium; assembly: GCA_903917235.1. GTDB lineage: Bacteria > Planctomycetota > Planctomycetia > Pirellulales > UBA1268 > QWPN01. Next base: position 3,721 of record CAIWZS010000506.1, read on the forward strand.
TCAGCTTCGGTCCTCGTGTCGAGGCCGTCGGTCGTGCTCAATGCCCGGGCACTCGCGGTCGCCCGCCGCTCGGCCGCACGGCGGTGCAGCGCGTCCTCGAGATGCCGCAGGCGATCCTGCGGATCCGTCGGCCGCGCCGCGGACGCCTCGTCGACCGCCACGAGCAGGCTCTGCAGCGACGGATCGGTGATCTCGAGCAACAGCGACCCGAGCCCCACCTCGCGCCCCTCCGCGTGCAGCCGCTCGGCCACCTCGAGCACCTGCCGACACGCCCTGCTGTCGACCCCCGCGCCGCCGATCTGCCGCACGATCAGCCCCGTGCTTCCCGGCACCCCGACGAGCACCTCGATCACCTCCCGATCCCAGGCGGGGAGCGCGGGGAGCGACTCGGGATCGGTCGCCTGCGCCGCGCGGTCGGGCCCGTCGGCAGCACGGCGCAGCTCGAGCAGCCGGGCTCGCAGCGTGTCACGGGCGAGCCCGAAGCGCCGGCCGAGCCGACCGAGCACCTGATCCTCCCGCAGGCGCACGCGCGGCGTGACATCGGGCCCGCGGCCCGCGGCGGCGAGCGCCCGCAGCACGCTGTCGATCGCCTCGAGCGCGGCATCGTCCCCGGCGTCGGGCCGCAGCCGCGCGAGCGCGGCGTCCATCCGGTAGTCGAGCGGATCGATCGCCGCCTCGAGGACCTGCTCGAACGCGTCGCGCCCCTCGGCCGTCAGGTAGTCGCAGGGATCGGCCCCGGAGGGCAGCCGCGCGATCCGCACGTCGATCGGCTCGGCGAGCAGGAGGTCGAGGATCTCGTCGGCACGCCGCCGGCCCGCCTCGTCGCCGTCCAAGACGAGCACCACTCGATCCGCGTAGCGCCGCAGCACCTTCGCATGCTCCGCGCCGAGCGCCGTGCCGAGCACCGCCACGACATCGCCGATGCCGGCCTGCCGCGCGGCGAGACAGTCGGTGTAGCCCTCCACCACGACGGCCCGCCGCGACGCCGACATCGCCTCCCGGGCCGTGTCGAGGCCGTAGAGCGTGCTGCGCTTCGAGAAGAGCGGCGTCTCGGGCGAGTTGACGTACTTGGCTGGATCGTCTGATCCGGGCAGGACACGGCCACCGAACGCGATGCACCGCCCCTGCGCGTCGCGGATCGGGAACATGACGCGGCCGCGGAAGCGGTCGTAGTGTCCGTTGCCGTCGTTGCGGGCGACGACGAGGCCGGCGGCGGCGAGGGTGGCGGCGGAAATACCCGCAAGAGCGGCCTGCCGCAGCAGCCAGTCCCACGCAGCGGGCACGAACCCCACGTCGAAGTGGTCGAGTGTGGCGGCCGAGAGGCCGCGGCCCGCGAGGTAGGACCGTGCCGGTGCGGCCTCGGCGGCCTGCCGCAGGCAGTCCCGGTAACGGGCCGCCGCCCAGGCGAGCGTGTCGCGGAGGTTCGCCTTGTCGTCGGCGCTGATGCCGCCGCGGCCACGTGGCAGGGCGATGCCGCAGCGGTCGGCGAGCTGCTCGAGCGCCTCGCGGAATTCGAGCTTCTCCATCCGCATGACGAAATTGAAGACGTCGCCGCCGATGTTGCAGACCCAGCAGCGGTACGTCTGGCGCTCGGGATTCACCTGGAGGCTCGGCCGCGCGTCGTCGTGCCAGGGGCAGAGGCCCACGAGGCCGCGACCGGCGCGCCGGAGCGAGATGTACGACCCCACGACGTCGGCGATGTCGACGGTCTCGCGCACCCGCTCCCGGAGGTCGTCGCGTGGACGGCTGGAGGCGGATGACGTGGGGGACATGGACACGTGCGGATCCCGATGGAGAGGCTTTGATCACACGCCGGCCGAATGTAGGACCGTGCCGGAGTGGCGGTCAACGTCGAAAGAAGCCCCCCTTGCCAGCCCACCCTGCCCGGCTTCCGGCGGCTCACGCCGCGGTTTCTCCAGGCTGCCGCGACGACGCCTTCAGGAGAGCAGGCGGTCCACGCTGTCGAGCAGGCGATCCATCGCGAACGGCTTGCGGATGTAGTCGTCGACGCCGAGCATTTCCGCGTACGCCTTGTGACGGCTCCCCTCGTTCGCCGTGATCATGATCACCCGCACCGGGTTGGGATTGCCGCGACGGAGTTTTTCGAGGACGAGAAACCCGCTGCGCTTCGGCATCATCATGTCGAGCACGACGAGATCCGGCGCCTCCTGCTCCGCCATCGCCAGACCCTGATTGCCGTCCCGAGCCACGAGGATCGCATAGCCACGCGACTCGAGCACGGCCTTCATCGACTCGACGATTTCAGGATCGTCGTCGACGAGCAAAATCCGCCTGCCCGCCCCGCCGGCGCTCGATGCGGCTCGCGGCGACGCCCGTTCCCCGGCGGGTGGCGCGTCGGCGTCTGCCGGAGCGGCCTTCGAGACTTTCCGTGGTTTCTTGCTCGGAGGCATGAATGGTACGGGTGGGCCGTAACGACCCCGCACCGGATGAGGCCAGGCGGAGGGAGGACGCCGCACCGTGGGCACGATTGGCCGAGACGCGACTTCCGCATCGTACCAGCACTCGCGGCGGGCCGCCAACGACGCCCCCTACCGCAGGCGAGCAGCGCCGGCGCGCGGCGGCGCCACCCCTCCGAGCAGCATGGCCGCCCCCGCCATTCCGAGCGCGGTGCCGAACAGGACGTCACTCGGGTAGTGGGCCGATGCGAAGACGCGCTGCGCCGCCGCGAGCATTGCGAAGACGGCGAAGACCCACGTGCCGTGCGGGTATCTCCAGGCCAGCATCGTCGCAAACCCGGCAGCGACGGCGGCATGACCCGATGGAAAACTCATCAGGTCCCCATGGCCGGGATGAGGCAGTGAGGTCACGGTGCGGTCGAACGTGTCGATCGCCGAGCCCGCCATGGCGAGGTCCATGGCCCGCGGTCGCACGCGCGTGACCGTCGCCTTGATCAGGTCGGTGACGATCCCGCCGGCGAACGTCGCTCCGATCAGCCGAAAAAAGGGGGCACGCTCGCCGACGTCGGCCGAACCGCCGGGCGACGGAGGGAATCGCCAGGCCCACACCCGCGCCGGATCGAGGGCCGCCAGGGCGATCAGGAGCGCGATGACACCCGTCGAGTGCGCGAAGATCTCGGCCAGGTCCAGGAGCCGCTTCAGCTCCCGCGGCAGCGGCGATGTCTTGCACCACTGCGCGACCGGCAGGTCGATGAGGAAGCAGAGGCCTCCCGCAAGCGCACACGCGGCCGCGAGCGCGAGCGCGCGGCGCCGGAAACGGCCTGCATCCCGCCGCACACCGCCCGCCGGGTCCGCTGCGACGGCTTCGGGGGCTGGTCGATTCAGGGCGATCATGCCGAAAAGCGACTCGAGAAGAGGCGGCAACCGTTTCCGGAAGGATACCGGCGGCAACGGCCGGCCACCAAGCCGGACCGCGACGCAGCCATGCGTCTCCCCTGATGCTGCTCGCACGCCAGCCCGCGGCACGGCACTCGATCAGGTCCAGAGCGCTCGGTCGAGCAGGCGATAGTTGATCGCCTCGCTCACGTGCGCCGGCGCGATGTCCGCGGCGGCGTCGAGATCGGCGATCGTTCGCGCGACCCGCAGAACCTTGTCGTGCGCACGGGCGGAGAGGCCGAGATCCGCGACGGCTGCCCGCAGCAATTCGGCCGCAGCGGGGTGCAGCCGGCAGTGCTGACGAATCTCGCGGCTCGTCATCCGCGCGTTGCAGCGTGTCGCCTGACCTCGATCCCCGCCACGCACGGACGTCTCCGATTCACGGACTCCGTTCGGCACGCCCCCGAACCGCTCGGCCTGGCGCAGCCGTGCCGCCAGCACCGCCTCGCGCATCTGGGCGCTCGACGTGCCCATGCGCGATGCGGAGAGCTCCCGAAACGGGACGGCCGGCACTTCCAGATGGATGTCGATGCGATCGAGCAGTGGCCCGGAGATCTTCGCCATGTAGCGATCCACCTGGGGCACGGTGCATTGACACTCCCGCCGCGGATCGCCTCGGTAGCCGCACGGGCACGGGTTGAGCGCCGCGACGAGCATGAAGTCGGCGGGAAATCGCGTGGTCGATTTCGCCCGGCTGATCGTGACCGCACCATCCTCCAGCGGCTGGCGAAGCACCTCGAGCGTGCGGCGGTTGAATTCGGGCAGCTCGTCGAGAAAAAGCACGCCGTTGTGGGCGAGTGAGATCTCGCCCGGCATCGGAATCGAGCGACCTCCGATGAGGCCCGCCTCGGAAATCGTGTGATGCGGCGCCCGGAACGGTCGTGTCGCCAACAGCGGCTGGCCGGGCTGGAGCAGGCCCAACGAGCTGTAGATGCGGGTCGTCTCGATCGACTCGGCGGCCGAGAGTGGCGGCAGGATCGTCGGAATCCGCTTCGCGAGCATCGTCTTGCCGCCGCCCGGCGGGCCGACCATGACGCAGTTGTGTCCTCCTGCTGCCGCCACGCAGACGGCTCGCTTCGCGGCCTCCTGCCCCCGCACGTCGGCGAAGTCGATGTCGTAGGTGGCGAACCGCTCGAACCACTCGCTCACCCGCGCCGGGGCGGGGGTGATCTGCAGGTCGCCCGCGAAGAATCGCACCGCCTCCCCGAGCGACGAAACGGGAATCACGTCGATGTCCTCGACCACGGCGGCCTCGGTCGCGCTCGCGGCCGGCATGACGACCCCCTTGAGCGGCCGCTGCTCCGCCCGTCGCTGTCGTGCCGCGGCGATCGCGATCGACAAGGCTCCGCGTGCGGGCCGCGTCGATCCCTCGAGCGACAGTTCACCGACCACCGCGTAATCCTGCAGCCGCTCCGACGAAAACTGTCCGCTCCCGGCGAGGATGCCGAGGGTGATCGGCAGGTCGAAGGTAGCCGCCTGCTTGGGAAGCTCCGCCGGGGCGAGGTTGACGACGATCCGGTCGTTCGGCCGGTTGAAGCCGGAGTTGACCATCGCCCGGGCGACGCGGTGCGTGCTCTCGCGGATCGCGGCGTCCGGCAGCCCCACCAGCACGGTCGCCGGCAGGGCTCCTCCGGAAACGTCCACCTCCACATCGACGGGCACCGCATCAATCCCGAACAGGGAGAACGTCTGAAGCCTCGCGAGCATGATGGGTCCTTTCCGGGGCTGTTTTCGTGCGTGCGGCACCAGGCGGTCGCAGCGTGTGGTAGGGGGCCGCAGCCTTGCCTGGAGGCCACCGTTGCCTGGAGAGTATACGCCTGTTCAGTATTTGTGCAAGCAGCGTGACCTCCGTCTGGCGGGCAGTCGTCCCGGGCGATCCTTCGCCGGGGTAGGATGTCGGACGCGGACCGGCCGGGCCTTCGCAGCCCGAGCCACGCGGCGGGATGCGCGCAGGTTCGTCGAGCGTTGCAGGAGATCACCGTGATGAAGCGTCTCGCCGTGTGGCTGGGCATGTTCGCCGTGGCACTCGCGCCCCTCGTCGGCGTGTCCGCCGACGGCACCGCGCCCGCGGCGGCAGGGTGGAAGTCGCTCTCGGACGAGCAACAGATCGCGAAGTGGAAATCGACGCCGTTCGGCGGGGAAGGGGAGGTCGAGCGGGCCGACGGGGTGATCCGCATCGGCATGGGCGCGGACCTCAGCGGCGTCACCTGGTCGGGCACCTTTCCGAAGCAGTCCTACGAGATCGCGCTCGATGCCCGCCGCGTCGATGGCAGCGACTTCTTCTGCGGCCTCACGTTCCCGGTGGGCGAGGACTTCTGCAGCCTCATTCTCGGCGGCTGGGGCGGAGCCGTCGTCGGCCTGTCGAGCATCGACGAGCTCGATGCGGCGCACAACGACACGACGCAGTTTCACGACTTCAAGAAGGACCGGTGGTACGCCGTCACCCTGCGGGTGACACCGGACTCGATCGAGTGCTTTCTCGATGGGGAGCCGATCATCGAGCAGTCGCTCGAGGGCCGCAAAGTCTCGATCCGTCACGAGGTGGAGCCGTCGAAGCCGCTCGGCATTTCCACCTACTCGACGACAGGCGAAATCCGGGATATCCGCTGGCGGCCGATCACCGCCGATGGACCGAAGTGATGACGTCGCCCGCCGACCGTGGCGACCGTGAGGCCGATGCAGGCGGGCCGGACGCGCTGCGCCGACGGATCGCCGACGACGCCGCGCGACGGGTGGTCGCGGGCAGCGACGCCCGCCGTGCCGTGTTTCGCGCGGCGCGGCACGTCGCCCACGGCTGGGTGCCCGACGATCAGCTGCCCACCACCGACGAGGTGCGCGACGGGGCGACGCGGCGGCTCGATCCGGCACGGGCGGTCGCCCACGTCGTCGGCGACCGGTTCGATCGGATCGGGGCGCTCGTGGGCCTGCTGGCGACGGTGCGGCAGAATCCGGCCATCCATCCGGAGGGAGACGCGCTCGAGCACGCGCTGCAGGTGTTCGACCTCGTCCACGCCGAGCGGCCGTTCGACGAAGAACTGCTCACCGCGGCGCTCGCCCACGAGGTCGGGCGGGCCATCGACCGCGACGACGTCGTCGCAGCGGGACTCGACGCCCTCGGGGATCTCGTCACGCCACGCACCCGCTGGTTCATCGAATCCCTCGGCGTGGCGGCGGCCTACCGCGACCGCACGCTCGGTCATCGGGCGAGGCAGCGGCTGGAGGCGCATCCGGACTTCGAGGACGTGCTCCTGCTCGCCGAGGCCGATCGCAACGGAAGAATCCGCGGCTACGCCGCGCCGACGCTCGACGAGGCCATGGCGATCCTGCGCGCGCTCGACCAGGAGGATGGCAGCGAGGCGGTCGGGGACGAGGAAGACGCGGGGCGGACGCCGTGAGCTTCGGGCTTCGCAGCACGGGCAGGAGAGGCCGCGCGGGCCGCCTGCGGTCGTTCGGTGGAGCGCTCATCCGCGTCGCGACCGCATACCTGGTCACGGCGATGGCGATTCCCTGCAACGCGTGTCCCTTCTGCGGAGCCGTCGGCGAGTCGCTCTCCCAGCGGCGCGATCGAGCCGCGGTGCTCGCCATCGGAGAGTCGGCCGCACCCGTCGGCCGTGACGGGAACGGACTGCCGATCCAGGCGATGACGGTGCTTCACGTGCTGCGCGGGGATGCGGCATCTCCGGCGGAAACCGTCGTCGCCCGCGTGCCGGGACCGATCGGCGGCACGGCGCTCATCTTCGCCGACGCCGATGCGGAGGGCGACGCGCCCGATGCCGCGCCGACCAAGGCCTGGTCGGCGATCGCTGCCGACGAGTCGCTCATCGCCCATGCCGTATCAGCGCCGCCGACGACGGCTCCCGAGTCCGACCGGCTGCGGTGGTTCGCCTCGCGGCTCGAGCACGCGAATCCCGCGATCGCGGCCGACGCGTTCACGGAGTTCGGCCTTGCGCCCTACGCGAGCGTGCGTGCCGCGGCGGATGCCTTTGATGACCGTGCCCTGGCCCGCTGGATCGCCGACCCCGGCGTCGATCAGCGGCGACGCGGCTTCTACGGCCTCGCACTCGGCATCGTCGCCGCCACGACCGACGATCCCGCGACGCGCGCACGGTCGCTCGCCGCCATCCGCGACGCGGTCGCCGCTCCCGCCGACGACTTTCGCGCGGGCTTCGACGGCCTGCTCGCCGGGCTCCTGGTCGCCGACGGCACCCGCGGCCTTGCGGCGATGGAGCGGCAGGGGCTGCTCGCCGAGTCGGCGCGGGCGGTGGACCAGAAGCACGCTGTGGCGGCGCTGCGATTCGCCTGGGAGCATCTCGCCGACACCATCCCGCGTGAGGCGGTCGCGATGGCCACCGCGCGGCTGCTCGCCGCCCCGGTCACGGCTGCCGATGCCGCGGTCGACCTCGCGCGATACCGTCACTGGGACGCGCTCGACGACGTGGCGGCCCTGTGGGACACCTTCGGCCGAGACGATCCGGTCGTGCGGCGGGCGGTCGCGGGCTACCTCACGGCCTGTCCGTTGCAGGCGGCACGTCGCGCGATCGAGGAGATCCGCCACCGCGATGCGGAACGACTCGACCAGGCGATCCATGCCGCGGCGCTGCCCCTGGCACGCTGACGTCGACGAGACGGCCGTGCCGACGTCGATCGACGAGGCGCGGGTGATTCAGCGTCTCACGCGCCACGCCGATCACGGGCTGGCCGGCGGCGCGACGGCCAGCGGCACGAGCGAGATCGCGCGGATGTCGCCGAGGGCCGCCTTCGCGATGCGCTCGGGTGCGACCGTCACCCGATGGCGTCCAGGCTCCGAGAGGGTCACCGTGCCGATGTCGAACCAGCGGAAGTTCTGGAAATGGCCCGTCTCGGTGATCGTGAACGGGACCCGTGCGACGGTCGCGCCATCGCGCCCGAGCATCAGCGTGGCCGTGCTGCCACCCTGGCCGGCCCCGCAGCCTTGGAGGATCGCCACCGAGTAGGCACCGGCCTTCGCACCATCGAGGTCCCACGAGGCGGAGTCGGTGGCGATCGTCCAGAAGCCGACGGTGTTCTTGTGGGGCTGGGGTTCATAACGCAGTTTCTCCCCGGTCACCGACGCGCGGCATGCCGGCAGGAGCAACGAGCCGTCGGCCGCCGGGAGGCAGGGCGCGCGTTCGCGATCGAGCAGCGGGGGTTCCTCGAACTCGAGGATGACGTCGCCCAGCGGAGCCTGTGCCGGCTTCCAGCGCACGACCCAATGCCGCGGCTCCGGCTGGAAGCCTGGTTCCTCGCCGCCGGCCGTCGCCCACCGAACCGCTCGGAGGGGCGAGTGGAATCGCGGAATCTCCACCGCACCGGCCCGTGCGCCCTCTGCGGTGATCGTGACTCGCACCTCCCGCCCCTCGCGCCGCACCGCGCAGCCACGGACGGCCGGGTCGTGCACCTCCTCTGCGCCCACGATCCCGATCAAGGCCGCGTGCGCGACGAGCGCGGCGGACCATCTGGCCAGGGCATTCGAGGGGCGTACCGCGCGTGCGAGGGCCATCATCGTCGCGTCCCGGGCTCGAGACGTGCTGCGTCCGTTCCACGAGGACCCCTGCCGCGTCGGGCCCGAGCCGACCATCGCGCCGCGGAGCACGGAAAAATCCTGGTGTTGGTGCTGATAGCTCGCGGTGGCGACCGACGAGACGGC
>CAIWZS010000507.1 GCA_903917235.1 uncultured Planctomycetaceae bacterium
CCGGCTCGGGGGCGGCAAAAGTCTCCTCGCTGTGGCCGCGGCGGCCACACGCTCGTCGAGCGTTCGCCGACCCCCTTCGCCTCCCCTCCCAGACGGCCGGGGCGTCGCTCCAGCACAACCGAATCTCCTCATGTTCACGACGCGATCAGGTCGCGCACGACCGTGCCGTGGACGTCGGTAAGCCGGAAATGACGGCCCTGGAACCTGGAGGTGAGCCGGGTGTGGTCGATGCCGAGGAGGTGCAGGATCGTGGCGTTGAGATCGTGCACGTGGACGGGATCCCGGGCGACATTGTAGGAGAAGTCGTCGGTCTCGCCGTGCACGTGGCCCCCCTTCACGCCGCCCCCGGCGAGCCACATCGTGAAGCAGCGCGGATGGTGGTCGCGGCCGAAGGCGGCGGGCGTGAGCGTGCCCTGGCAGTAGGCCGTGCGGCCGAACTCGCCCCCCCAGACCACGAGCGTCTCGTCGAGCAGGCCCCGCTCCTCGAGGTCCGTGACGAGCGCCGCCGCGGCCTGATCGACGTCGCGGGCCTGGAGCGGCAGCTGCTTCGGCAGGCTCGTGTGCTGGTCCCAGCCCATGTGGAAGAGCTGCACGAACCGCACACCACGTTCCGAGAGCCTGCGGGCGAGCAGGCAGTTGGCCGCGAACGAGCCCGGCCTCGTCACGTCGGGGCCGTAGAGGTCGAGCACGTGCCTGGGCTCGGAGGAGATGTCGACGAGCTCGGGCACCGCCGACTGCATCCGGAAGGCGAGCTCGTACTGCGCGATCCGCGTGTCGATCTCCGGATCCCCCATCGCCTCACGGCGCACCGCGTTGAGCGACACGATGTCGTCGAGCATGTCGCGGCGGCGGCCCGCATCGATGCCAGCCGGGTTCGAGAGATGAAGCACCGGGTCGCCCTGACTGCGGAACTTCACCCCCTGGTGCCGCGACGGCAGGAAGCCGCTGCCCCAGAGGCGGTCGTAGAGCGGCTGATCCTCCGGCCGGCCCGAGCCACGGGAGATCATCGCGACGAAGGCGGGCAGGTCGCGGTTCTCGCTGCCCAGGCCGTAGGAGAGCCAGGCGCCCAGGCTCGGCCGGCCCGCCAGCTGGGCGCCGGTGGTCATGAACGTGATCGCCGGGTCATGGTTGATCGCCTCCGTCACGAGTGACCGCACGACGCAGAGCCGGTCGGCCACCCGCGCGAGGTGCGGCACGAGCTCGCTGAACCACGCCCCGCCGGCTCCGTGCTGCGCGAATCGATAGGGCGACGCTGCCAGCGGAAACGACTTCTGCCCGGCGGTCATTCCCGTGAGCCGCTGGCCGTCGCGCACCGATTCGGGCAGCTCCTCGCCATGCCGCTTCGCGAGCACGGGCTTGGGGTCGAAGAGGTCGAGCTGCGACGGCCCGCCCGACTGGAACAGATAGATCACCCGCTTGGCCCTGGCCGCGGCGTGCGGGAGCCCGGGAAGCCCGCCCGCCTCCCCCGCGTCGTCGGCGAGGAGCGCGCGGAACGCCGTCATGCCGAGGCCGAGGCCCGCGCCGGCGAGGATCGAGCGGCGGGAGACGGCGGCCGCGTGCGCGAGCAGTCCGGGTGGCGCGAGGGTGGGTGACGGGGGCTGCATGGCCTCACTCCCGGGTGAGAAACTCGTCGAGGTTCACAAGCACGCTGCCGACCGTGGTGTAGGCGGCGAGTTCCACCGGATCGATCGCGGCGGCGACCGGACTTTCCCCGTGTGCGAGCAGGGCCCGTGCCGCCTCGGGGTCGGCGCGGAAGCCTGCCAGCCGCCGCTCGAATCCGGCGCGGAGCGTGGCGAGCTCGTGGGGCAGCGGGGTCCGCGCGGTGGCGAGGCGGAAGCCGTGGGCGATCCGCGCCTCCGGTTTGTCGCCCCCTTCGCGGATCATGCGGCCGCCGAGGCCACGGGCCGCCTCGACGAACGTCACGTCGTTGAGCAGGTTGAGCGCCTGCAGCGGCGTGTTCGTCCGCGACTGCCGCACCTGGCAGGTCTCGCGGCCGGCGGCATCGAACGTGGCGAACATCGGCACCGACACCGTCCGCTTGCGGTAGACGTAGAGGCTGCGGCGCCAGAGGTCGGGGCCGTGATCCTGCTCGTACGTCGTGGCCGCGGCGGCGAGTTCCTCCCACAATCCGGCCGGTTGGTAGGGCTTCACCGACGGACCGCCGACGCGCTCGACGAGCAGCCCCGAGACCGCCAGCGTTGCATCACGGATCATCTCGGCCGAGAGGCGAAACCGCGGACCCCGGGCGAGGAGCCGGTTGTCGGGATCGGATCGGGCCGCCTCGGCCGTCTGCCGCGACGACCGGCGATAGGCCGCCGTGGTCACGATCTGCCGCACGAGCCGCTTCACGTCCCAGCCGTCGCCAGAGTCCCTGAACTCGACCGCGAGCCAATCGAGCAGCTCGGGGTGCGACGGCAGGTCTCCCTGCAGTCCAAAATCCTCGACCGTCTTCACGAGGCCGAGGCCGAAGAACTGCTGCCAGATGCGGTTGACGATCACCCGGGCGGTGAGCGGGTTACGGCGATCGACGATCCAGCGGGCCAGCACCAGCCGGTCGGCCGGCACGTCGGCCGCGAGGGCCGGGCCGAGCGACTCCGGCACGCCGGCGGTCACCTGCTCGCCGGGCTTGTCGTAGACGCCCCGCTCGAGCACGTGGGTCTGCCGCAGCCCCGGCACGTCGTGCATCACCATCACCGTGGGGAGCGACCGCACGTATGCGTCGCGCGACCTCCGCGTCGCACGCATCCGCTCCCACGACTCGCGACTGGCGTCGGGGGCCTCGTGCCGCACGAAGAAGTCGCGGAGCTTCAGGCGGCCCGCGGCATCGAGCGTGCCGTTCGCGGCGGCCTGCACGAGCGCCGACACCGGCTGGCCGCAGGCGATGATCGCCGACTCGTCGGGGGTGAGCACGCGATCGAAGAACCGCAGGTCGGCGAGGCCGCCACGGTAGCCCTCGGCCGAGCCGCCGCCGGCGAGCACGAGCGGCCGCCTCGACTCGAAGCGGTTGCTGAGCTCGTCGCTCACGACCCGCACCGCGACCTGCCGACCATCGACGTGGAAGGCCACCCCCGAGGAGAGCCGCGAGCCGTCGTAGGTCCACGTGACGTGGCTCCACCGCCCGGCCGGCAGCGGGGCCTCGGTCTCGACGCGGATGGCATCGTCGAGGATGCGATTCGCGATCACGAGCTGGGGTCGCCCCTGCACGAGCCTCAGTTCGATCCCCTGCTGGAGCATCTCCGGATCCATCGCGGCATAGAGCGTGGCGTCGCGATCGGTCGCCGGGGGCGCGAGCCAGACGCTGCCCGAGAACGGCCGCTCGGTGTGGAACGGCGGCACGTGATCGAGCGGCACGGGACCCGTGCCGGAGATGCCGGCGGCCGTCCCGAACGGGCCGTCGATCGGCCCGACCTGCGGCGCGCCGTCGCCCGTGAGCCGATACACGAGCCCCTCGGTGAGTGTGAAGTCGTCGCCGACGCCGGGGGCCGCGACCGTCGCCTGCGCCACCCACGCCGCCTGGGCCGCCGCGAGCTCGGGCTCGATCGCCCGCCAGGCCGCGGCCGCCTCGTCCGCCTCGCTCGAGAGCTCGGCGAGCCGGCGGCTCTGTTCGGCGGTGGGGGCCACGACGAGCGGCGGCGAATTCGCGTCGCGAATGCCCTTGCCGGGCTCGGGCACGCGGTTGAAGAAGTCAAAGAGCCGGTAGAAGTCGCGCTGTGAGAGCGGGTCGTACTTGTGGTCGTGGCAGCGGGCGCAGCCGGCCGTGAGCCCGAGCCAGACGGTGCTGGTCGTCTCGACACGGTCCACCACGTATTCGGCGAGGAACTCCGCGGGGATGATGCCCCCCTCGGAGTTCGTGCGGTGGTTGCGGTTGAAGCCGGTGGCGATCCGCTGGTCGAGCGTGGCCGCCGGGCGGAGATCGCCGGCGATCTGGTCGATCGTGAACTCGTCGAACGGCTGATTGCGATTGAAGGCCTCGATCACCCAGTCGCGATACCGCCACATCTGCCGCGGGCCGTCGGTCTGGTAG
>CAIWZS010000508.1 GCA_903917235.1 uncultured Planctomycetaceae bacterium
AGGGTGCCCGTGACGTTCGGCTGCACGGTGCCCGGCCAGATGGCCGGCTGGAAGGAACTCGGCGGCCTTGTGCCGGCGGCGGAACGGGGCAAGGCCGCGGGGCAGATCTTCTCGCCGGGGCTGCCGCCGTCGCCCGAAGACGTCACGTCGCTGGCGATCAACGCGGGTGGCCGCCTGAGCGACATCCTCGGGGAGTTGCTGGCGGAGCCGCGGGCCGTGGGGCGGCCGGTCGTGAATCGCGCGCTCTTGCGGCTGACCTGCCGCATGCGCACCGTGGGCGTCGCGTCGCTCACCCGGTACCTCCAGAAGGCGGTCGACTTCGTCGCCGACGCGACCCCGCCGCTCCTCGCTGGCTGCTTCGTCATGTCCCCCTCGGAGAAGGGCGAGGGGGGCTTTTTCGGCCGCGGTTTTTTCGACCGTCTCCTGGCGGTTCAGGGGGAACTCGAATGGACGCGGGCCCGGCTCGACCGTGACCGGCGGTACGGTCGCACGGCCGCGGTCTTCGTGGCGACGATCATCCTGCTGGCCCTCGCGATCGCCGGGATCGTGGCCTGGAGACTGAGTTTTTAGCGTTCGGTTGCCTGCCGACGGGGCGGAAAAACCGGAGCTAGACTTTCCCGGTACGGGGCTCGGGGTCGCTTCCCGAGATCCCCGGAGACGGTCCGATCGGGCCGACGTCGCACCTCTGGTGGACCATGGGCGGATTCGCTCTCGACCTCGACCTGTTTCGCGCGCCAGTGTCGCCGGATGCCCCGGCCGGCGTGGATCTGCAAGCCGACGAGGCGGGCCGCGCGCGGCGTTCGACCGTGCGCGACCTGCGGGAGGAGGCGCGGCGGATCGAGCGTCAGGCCGACGAAGGGGACGCGACCGCGGGCGGCTGGCCCGCCGCCGTGGGGATCTGGCGGCAGGTGCGCGACGAGGCGGTCGACATCATCGCGCACGTCTCACGCGACACGAGCATCGCCGCGATGATGATCGAGGCGCTCTCGCGCACCGACGGATTCGGGGGCCTCACGATCGGCTTCGACACCGTCCGTGCCATGGTGGAGACGGGCTGGAACGACCTCTTCCCGGCCCCCGATCCGGAGGACGGCCCGATCACCGACGAGATGCGGCTCGAGGAGCGGTCCATGCCGCTCGTGCGGCTTTCGGGCCTCGACTCCGAGGGCCTGCTCATCCCCGCGATCCTCCGCATCCCGCTCACGTCGGATCGCGCCGGCGAGCCGCTCGGACTGTGCCACTACAAGAGCAGCCGCGATCTCGTGAACGAGACCGACGGCGAGAAGATCCAGCTGGCCGTGTCTCGCGGTGCGACGTCTCCCGAGCAGTTCACCGCGGCGGTCCGCGGGACGGAGACGGAGTTCTTCCGTAAGTTGTTCACCGACCTGCAGGCCGCCCGTGCATCCTGGGAGGCCTTGTGCGAGGCCGTCGACACGGCGTCGTCCGGCGCGGTCGGCCTGCCGGCCAGCCCGCTGCGTTCGCTCTTCGAGGAATGCGACAACGCGATCCGCGTCTTCGCTCCGCAGGCGGTTCCGCCCTCCGCCGCGGACGCAGCCGCCGCCCAATCTCCGGCCGACTCGGCCCCGGGAGAGGTGACGACCGTGGCCGCCCCGGGGGATCCGGTGCGCGACCGCGAGGCCGCCTTCCGGCAACTCGACCAGATCGCGGCATTCTTTGAACGAAACGACCCGCACAGCCTCATCGCCTTCCAGCTGCGGAACGTCGTCCGGCTCGGCCGCATGCCCCCCGCGGAGTATTACCGGGAGGTGATCCCGGACGGCGCCGCGCTTCAGGCGCTCTTCAAATTCGTCGGCATTCAACCGCCCGCGGATGCCAACGGGGGTTGACACCACCGCTCCGGTTGACAGCGGCCGGTCCCGGACTACAACCACGGTTATCCTTTTCCGCCGCCAGCGGCCCGGGGGTGTTCGGTCGCACCCGCTCGACGCGTGCCGTTCGAGGTTCCATCCCGCCACGAGGGTCATCATGCCCGAGTCGATCCACAACAAGCTCACGCGGGTGCGCAAGCCGCGTGTGCACATCACCTACGAGGTCGAAACCGAAGGAGCGGTGGTCGTCAAGGACCTTCCGTTCGTCGTCGGCGTGATGGCGGACCTGTCGGGGCAGCCGACGGAGCCGCTGAAGCCGCTCAAGGACCGCAAGTTCGTCTCGATCGACCGCGACTCGTTCAACGAGGTGATGCGTCGCATGACGCCGGGCGCCGAGTTCCGCGTCGAGAATACGCTCGCCGGTGACGGCAGCGAGATGGCGGTGAAGCTCAAGTTCTCGTCGATCGACGACTTCGAGCCCGCGAAGGTGGTCGAGCAGATCGAGCCGTTGCGGAAGCTCCTCGACACGCGGAATCGTCTCCGCGAACTGATGAGCGCGGTCGATCGCGCCGACGGGCTCGAGTCGGAACTCGAGAAGATCCTGCAGAGCGACGAGCGACTCAAGGCCCTCGCGGGCGAAATGGGGCTCGGCGGCGGCACACCGGGGGGTGAAGGTTCCACCGAGGAGAAGGCGCCATGAGCACCGGAGAAGCACAGTCCCAGGCCGGCGCGGCACCAGCCCAGGCGACGGCCGCCGGCGGTCTGCTCGACCAGATCACGAGCGCCATGCCGCGCGCGGTGGACAAGCCGCGGCGTGACGAACTCATCCGCTCGCTCGTCGAGGAGTCGCTCAAGGGTACGGTCAAGTTCGACAAGAACGTCGCCCGAACGATCTCCCGGGCCATCGACGCGATCGACGCGGCGATGTCGAAGCAGCTCGCGGCCGTCATGCACCACGAGCAGTTCCAGAAACTCGAGAGCGCGTGGCGGGGCCTGCACTATCTCGTGATGAACTCGGAGACGGGGGCC
>CAIWZS010000509.1 GCA_903917235.1 uncultured Planctomycetaceae bacterium
CCGGGCCGGTCCTCGTGCTGGCGGACAACGCCGCGATC
Source organism: uncultured Planctomycetaceae bacterium (assembly GCA_903917235.1). Classification (GTDB taxonomy): domain Bacteria; phylum Planctomycetota; class Planctomycetia; order Pirellulales; family UBA1268; genus QWPN01. The sequence goes on from CAIWZS010000509.1 coordinate 39, forward strand.
GCCGCCGCGGCCCCGCACTGGGCACGGTGCCTGCGGGCGGCCGGACGGCCGCACCGCGTGCGCTTCTGGGAGGGGGAGGCGGACACGGCGGCGATCGCCGCGCTCGCCGCGGAGGCTCGGGGCTTCGGAGCGACGGTCATTCTCGCCGCCGGCGCCGCCGACACGCTCACGGCCGCCCGCGACCTGGCCGCGGCGATCGGCACACCCTGCGTCATCGACCCCGCATCGGACAGCGGCGCCGCGCGGGTGTGAGGCTTCGCGAAGAGGGGTGTCGCGACCGCTACACTGACCCGGCTCCCCCGATCTCCCTTCTCTCGCCTCGTCGACGCGCCATGCTGCCAACCCATCGTCGCTCCGTGCGGTCTGCCGCACATCTGGCCGGACTGGTGCTCGCCTCGGCCGCCCTGCCGCACCTCGTCACCGCGGACGAACCGCTCACGGAGGCCGATCGGCAGCGCGTCGTGGTCTCGGGTGTCGCCGACACCTTCGACCCGGTGCGTGAGGCGGTCGCGAAGGTGGCACGCGCCGGTGGACGGGACTACCGGGTGATCGTCGTCGGCTCCGCCGGCGACGGCAGCGAGGCCCGCAGCGCCCTCGACGCGGTCCTCGATCGCTGGCGCGACCGGCCGGGGAGCGGCGGCACGGCGGACTTCGACCCGGCGACCGACATCGCGATCCTGCTCGACGTCGAGGGCCGCTCGGTCGCCATGAAAGTGCCCTACGGCGTCGAGGTCACGAGCGGACTCGACACGGGCACGGTGGAGCGGGAGCTGATCTCGCGCGTCTTCGTGCCGCGGGCCAAGGATGGGCTCTACGCCGAGGGGCTCGTGGACCTCGTCACCGCGACCGAACGGCTGATCGCCGCACGTGCGGCCGATGCGAAGCGCCGCGTCGAGGCGGCCCGCGTGTTCCGCACCCGCACGCTGCCGCTCGGCATCGCGGGATTCGCCGTCGCCGGTTCCCTCGGCGCCCTCGCGGTGCAGTGGGCCAGGCACTCCCGGCGGCTTCGGGAGGCCCGCGCGAAACTCGCGACGTTCAAGACGGAGGTCGTCGGCCTCTCGGAGCTGCTCGACGAGCAGCAGGAGAGGCACCGCATGCTGCCACACACCGATCCCGACTACGTCACGCCGATGGAGGGCCAGACCCGCGCCGTCTACGACTCCGTGCAGGGATCGATCCGTCGCTACCGCGAACGCTGGCTCGGGCTCATGGACGTGTGGGAACGGGCACAGAAGCACGTCGATGGCGAGTGGTTCCTCGGGACGTCGTCCGCCGACGAGGCACTCCGCCTGCTCGATTCGGCGGAGGCTCGGCCACCGCTCGCGGACGTGGCCGGTGAATGCCGCGCACCGCTCGACGCGCTCGAGGCGGCACATGAGCGGGCGCGCGAGCTCCTCGCCGAGCTCGACGCGGCGACGGCGACGACGACCGAATCGCTCGCGGCCCTCGCGACGCGGGGGCGGTCCGCGGGATCACTGCAGGCGCCGCTCGCCGAGGTGGCCCGGGCCCGCACGCAGGCGGCCGGTGAGCTCGAGTCGGACCCCGTTTCCGCACGTGGCCGGCTCGAGGATGCGTCGGCCGCGCTCGCCGACCTGAATGGCCGGCTCGAGGCGATCGAGGAGGCCGACGACCGGAGGCAGCGGGCGATCGCCCAGGCCGACGCCGCCGAGGCCCGTGTGCGGCAGCGTCGGGCCGAGGGGTGGCTGCTCGCCGAAGAGGGCGCGAACCCGGACGAGCAGCTCGAGACCACCCGCGCGGAGTGCGCGCTGGCGGCCCAGCTGCTCGACGCCGGCGAGCCCGACGCGGCCGCCGCGCACCTCGAGCGAGCCGAACGGATCGCCGCCGACGTCCTCGCGCTCGTCGAGCGTGTCGCCTCGGCACGCCAGCGGATCGACGAGCTGCTCCCCGGCATCGCGGCGCGGGTCGAGGCCCTCGTCGGACGACGGCCGGAAGCCCTGCGTGCCCTCGAGCACCTTGGCGCCCACCACGCGGAACGGGCGTGGGCCGACGTCGCCGACAACCTCGCCCGCGCCGACGAGGGTCTCGCGCGCGTGCGCACGCTCCTCCTCGAGGCGAGGGCTGCGGCGGAGCCCTCGCGACAGGACTTCTTTCGGGCCGTGGCGATCCTCGAGGAGGCCGCCCGGCAGGCGGACTGGACGGAGGGCTGCCTGACGGCGATCACCGACCGGTGCGCCGAACTTGAGGAGCTCCGCGCGGCGCTGCCGACGCGGCGGGACACCGTGCGACAGCGTGTCGTGGAATTGGAGCGGCGACTGCACCGTCAGCGGACCGACCGTCCGCGCGCCGGCGAACGATGCCGCGAGGCGGTGCGGCTGCTCGAGGTGGCCGATGAAGGCCTCGCGACCCAGCGGCCCGACCTCCCCCGGGCGGCCCAGCTCGTCGATGCCGCCGATGCCGCGTGTGCCCGCGGCGGCCAGCTCGCGGACGAGGATGAACGGCTCGCCACGCAGGCCCTGTCCGACGTGGAGGAGACCGACGCGGCGCTGCGGCGGATCGCCGCGTGGTACGCCGAGGGCGTGCAGGCCGACGTGCGGGCCGCGGCGGCCCAGCTCGACAACGCCCGCTCCCTCCTCTCCCGCCAGCGCTACGAGGAAGCGATCGCCGCTGCGTCGGAGGCATCCCGTGCCGGCCGCCTGGCCTACGCGGCGGCGACGGCGGAGGCGGAGCGACGCCAGCTGCTTCGGCAGCAGGAGATCGAGCAGCGTCGCATGGCGGAGTCGTTCGAACGCATGTCGCGGGGCGCGGGCCCGTGGATGATCCAGCTGCCGGGTGGGCCGCTCGCCGGCCCCAGCCCATGGCGATCGGTGCAGGGAGGCAGCCGGCGATCGGCGTCGTCATCATCATCGACCGCTGGGCGGGGATGGTCGCGCGACATCGCGCAGGTGCGCTGGTAGGCGTGCGCTGACACCCGGCGGCGGGGCCGCGACGCGGTGGTTCAACGAACCGTGATCGGTGGCACGTCGAGGCGGCCGATCTCGGCGGCCGGGCGGTCACCCGCCGGAACGCGAACCTCGAGATGCTGCTCCATCCGTTCCACACGTTCCCGCACCGCGCGTGGAAGTCGGCTGCGGGCCTCGGGCGTGTCGATGCAGTCGTCGAACACGAGCCGTCCCGCACGGTCGGTCACGACGAGGCGCGTGTCGTCCCCGGCAGTCAGCCGGATCTGGTAGTCGGGATCCTTGCGGACGAGCGTCTGTGCCACCGAAGGTGCGGGCGGAGCCGACGCGCCCGACCCGCTCCCGGGAAGCGCGAGGGTCGGTGGCGGGGGCGCCGTGCGTGTCTCGGAGGGCGACCCGAGCCGCGGCAGCTTCGCGAGCGTGGAGGCGGCCGGTCGCAGGGCATCCCGCGGCGCCGCCGAGGCCGCGCCGGACGGGACCGCGCCGTCGCGCGCATCGAGGTCGATCACGACCGGCTTGCCGGCCCGCAGGACGTGGCATGCCAGCGGCACGCCGCGGGGCGACGCCTCCAGGAAGGCCGCGAACTGTTCCGGAAGCAGCATCAACTGGTCGTCGATGCGCACGAGCACGTCGTTGACGTGGAACCCGGCCCGGGCGGCCGCGGACGAGGGCTGCACCGTCTCGACGACGAGTCCGGACCCGCGCTCGAGCGCGAGCTGGTCGCGCAGCACCTGCGGGGCGCGTGTGAGCTTCAGTCCCGCATCGACCGCGGGCGTGGTGGCGACGACCTCACCGACCGGCTGCAGATGGGATCGCGGGGCTGGACGACCGCCGGGTGCGGCGACCAGGCCCGGAGGAACGGCCGGTGATTCGCCTCGCGCGGACGCGGCCGCCGCGAGAAGCGCGGCGAGCGCCAGACAGGTGACGCGGTGGGTCACGACGCGGTTTGCGATCGGCATGACGACAGCACCCCCTTCATGGAACGGATGTCACGGCTGGTCCGGCGACCCGACCTCATCCGTCGATCCGACGGCTCGGTGTGTGACGAACCGCGACCGACGACGCCAGATGACCTTTTTGCGGGCCGGCACCCGTGGCGATCTGCGTGGTCTGCGCGCGACCAGCGAGTGCGGGCTGCCGGCGCGGGGTGTGAAGACGGGGCGGGCGGCACGAACTGCTCGGCGTGACCAGCGGCGAAGTGGCGCCGCACGGCGGCGGAAGACGATGGACCCGACGACGGGACGAGGTCGGCCGGGGCGGGAGCCGCCCATGGAGTCGCGGCCGGTTCCCGGATGGGGAGTCATCGCCATGTCAGCCGCCGCACGTGCGTGGATTCTGGGTTTCGCCACACTCGTCGCCTCGGCCGTCGTGTCGGCGCCGCGTGCGGACGACATCGCGCTGCCGCCTGCCGACACCCAGGCCGACGCCGAGGAAGCGGCGATCGGCCTCGAACTGCCGACCGACTCGGCACCGCCGGCGGTCGCACCCGACGAGCCTGAAGCGGAGGCCACAGGAACCGCATCGTCGCCCGTGGCACCCGAACCGACCGAGCCCGAGTCCATCGAGCCCACCGAGTCCGCCGCCGTCACGTCGGATGCATCAGGCGACGAGGCGACGGCCGCTCCGTCCGCCGACGCGCGGCAGGCCACCGTGAGAGCCGACGCCGCGGTCATGTCGCCCGTGGCGCCGACGCCTCCGGCGCCCCTGAAGAAGCCGGTGCTCGTGCCGGGCACGGGCGCACTCGTGAAGGGTGTGGGCGACGACTTCGAGGATGAGAACTGGAAGTGGCACTACAACCACCCCAAGAGCTCCGAGGAGCAGGACAAGCGGCTGCGCGGCCCGCTCGGCAAGAGCGCCAATGGCCGTTGGTTCGAAGGTCCCAAGCGGGGCACGCCCGACGTCGTCAAGCGGATCGCCCTGCCGACCACGGGGCTCGAGGGGAGCGAGCACGGCCTGCTCATCTCCACGCTCAACGCGGGCATCCCGGGACGCATCAGCTACCAGATGCACCAGGACGACCTCATCTACAACATGCAGCGGGTGACCGGGCAGGGGATCCACACCGCCGACAGCCCGAGCGTGGTCGTGCGTGTCTACATGCCGCCGCTCGAGCAGTGGGAGCAGCGGTCCGGGCCGAGCTTCGGGTTCCGCGCGGGCTGCTACACCCACGCGATCATCACGGGCAAGGATCATCCCCAGAAGGGCAGGTTCGGACTGGAGGAGTACTGGCCCGGCATGTTCGTCTGCCTCGAGAAGGGCGGGCGGCAGCGCGACGGCACCGTGACCGAGGACAAGGTCTTCCTCCGGATTCGGGGGGGCAAGCGCGGGGGTGAGATCCGCGGCCCCGAGATCGGCCAGATGGGCTGGTGGACGCTCGGCCTGTCGTTCTCACCGGACGGGATGGTGCACTACTTCGCGAAGCCGGGCGTCGAAGACCTGTCGATGGACGACCACATCACCTCGCAGTACCCGTATGGCTACCGCACCGAGTGGTTCAAGACCTTCTTCTTCAACGTCTGCTCGCGCGACGACGGCCGCACGTGGAGCACGCCGTGGGTGATCGACGACCCGCAGGTGTACTTCGTCAAGCGGCCGCAGATGGCCTCGCCGAGCCGCACCCGCACGAAGCGCTGAAGGCGGTCATTCGGCGCGGGCCGTCCGCACGAAGTCGCATGCCGGCGGCAGCAGGTGGGCGAGCGCGTCGGTGTCGCACGTCACGGTCAGGCCGTCGGCGCCCTGCGGGACGAGGGCGCAGACGCATGTGAGGCCCGAGTCGGCCCCGCGGCCTTCCAGACGCACCTTCCATCCCGACGGCTCCCTGCTCCACGTCCCTTCGGCGAAGCCACCCGTCGAGGTGAACACCCACGACCGGATGGCCCGCTCGCGCGGATCCCAGCCGATGATCTCGGTGAGCTCCAACGGCCGCCGCGGCCCGGCCGGCAGGAGCCCCGGAATCCGCTCGTCGCCGGGCGCGGGTCGCGCCTCGGGAGTGTCGTCGAACGTGACCGTATGCGTGCGCACGAGGAATCCGCGGCCCGCGCTCCAGAAGCAGGCCGTGCCCGCGGTCACGCCAGCCCCGATGTCCTCCCACGACCCGACGAGCCACCCGAGTTCCGCCAACGGGTGCGCTGGCGACGACGTCGCCGCCATCTGCGAGGCCGATGCCTCGCGCATGCTCGCCAGCCGCCACTGGCCATCCTCCTCGACCATCACCGCCGAGAACCGCGTCTGCGTCGGGTCCGCCCCGTCGAATGACAGCCGCGTGATGCCGTCCACGACCGCGACCCCTTCGCGCAGTGGCCGGATCGATTCGACGTCGATGTCGATCGACGCGGACTCTTCCTCGGCGAAGAGGGCCGCGAACACGCCCTGCACCGCTTCGCGGCCGGCCGTGACCTCGCCCGACGCGAGATCCACGCTCGTGCCGCCGGCTGTCCAGAGGGCCGCCAGCCCGCTCGCGTCATGCCGGTTGAACGCCGTCAGGTAGGCCCGCAGCGCCGCGCGGATGTGCGCGGCAGCGGTCGCTTCGCGATCCCGATCCACCGGTTCGGCCACCACCGACGGGATGACGGTCTGGGCCGCGGTGGTCTGCCATTCGCCCGGGCGGGCCTCCGGTGACGTGCCCGCCGCACGACCTGCCTCAGGGACCGACGGGAGGCGGCCGGGTGCGGACCGATGCGAGGCGTTCGGGTGCCCGTGGACGGCGAGCTGGGTGACCCGAAACGGCCTGGGCTCGGACACGACGATGGGCACACGACTGCTGGCGCGAACGCCCTGCGTGTCCCGGTGCGCGAGACCGATGGGCCGACCGTCCGGCCCGCCTTTCGAGCACCCCACGATGGCAGGCAGCGCGAGGAGCGCCGCCCACGCGTGCGACCGCGAGAGGGAACGGGGCCATGACACGCCGAGAGCGATGCGGTCGAACACGATCGGTACCTCCTTGACCAGCTGAAATGGGCCCGCGTGAACCGGGCCTTCCCGAACCGGACCTTCCTGAAGCAGACCTTCCGGAACCAGACGTGCCCGAACCGGACCGGCATGAATTGCCGGACGGATGCCGTCGATCCGCGGCCGCGGCGCGTCGTTCCACCGGGGGATCGTACCGTGCGCGCGCACGCCGCGCACAGCCCACGCCCGCGGTGCTGGCGCCGCTGGCACGCGGCAGGTCGGGCCCAAACCGGGCACGGCTCACTTGGCTTCGGCGGTCACGCCCGGAAAGTCATCGGTGCGAAACGGGGTGAGCGGCAGGCCGGCAGCGGAATACATGTTGCAAACCGGGTTGTCGGCCCACGCGTACCGCACGGCGACGGGCTCCGCCACGGCCGGACTCGAGACCTCGATTCGACCGTCGTCCATGATCTTTGCGACCGCCGGCACGAACGCCCGATCCGCCCCCGCGATCGTGAAGCCGACAGGCTCGGCGACGTCGAACGGTCTCCAGGCGGCCTTCGCGGGCTCGACGTTGGCGAACGACAGCACGATGCCGCCTCCGCTCCGCTCCATCGACGCATAGCGCGGGCTCCGACAGGCCACGCCCGAGCGGCCGTAGGTCTCGGCGAGCGCCCAGCGCGCGAGCCGCTTGGCGACATCCTGCTTGTTCTTGGGGTGGATGTCCTTGCCCTCGCCCAGGTCGATGATGACGGCCTCGCCGGTGTTCGGCAGCGCGTCGAGCGTCATGGTCTGCGCCTCGCGCAGTTCGGCCCAGTCGCTCTCCGCGGGATCCGGCTTCACCGCCTTGAAGTCCGCCAGCTGCACCCAATAGAAGGGGAAGTCGCGGTTGTCGGCGAGGTTCCACTCCTCGCGCCACGACGCGATCATGAGCGGGAAGAGCTCGCGGTACTGGTACGCACGCGAGGCGTTCGACTCGCCCTGATACCAGATGACGCCGCGGATGCCGTATCCGATCGACGGCGTGAGGACGCCGGAGTGGATGTTTCCGGGGCGCGCGTTGCCCCGCATGCGCCCCTCGGGATTGGCACCCGGATTGGGGCGGGCAGGGGGCTGCGTGCCGTCCGCCTTCGCCTTGGCAGCGGCCTCCTCCCACTTCTTCACGCTCGCGTCGTAGGCCGCCTTCTCCGCCTCGTAGCCCGCCTCCATGCCCTCCCAGCGTTCATGGATGGCCCGGAGCGTGGGGTGTCCGGCGAGACGGTCGCGCCGCACCCATGCCTCGGCCGCGCTCCCGCCCCACGCATTGTCGATGAGACCGACGGGCACGCCGAGCGTCTGGTGCAGTTGACGGCCGAAATAGAAGCCGACTGCGGAGAACTCCCCGACGGTCTCGGGCGAGCAGGCCTGCCACGAGCCGGAGAACGTCCACTGCGGATCCTGCGTGCCGACCTGCGGAACCGAGATGAAGCGGATCTGCGGATACGACGCGGCGGCCTTCTCGAGATCGGCGTCGTTGCTCTGGTTCACGCTCCACTGCATGTTCGACTGCCCCGAGCAGATCCAGACCTCGCCGATCAGCACGTCGTTGAACGTGAGCGTGTTCTTGCCCTTGACGGTGAGGGTGTGCGGGCCGCCGTAGGCGGTCACAGGGTCGAGCATGACGTGCCACGCGCCGTCCGGCCCCGCCGTGGCCGTGTGCGACTGGCCGCCGAGGGTGACGGTCACCTGCTCGCCGGCATCGGCCCGTCCCCAGATGCGATTGCGGATGCCCTGCTGCAGCACCATGTGATCCCCGAACATGGCGTTGAGCGACACATCGGCGGACGCCGTGCACGCGGCGATGGAGACGACGAGGGTGATTCCCGCACGGATCGCGGCCTGGTGAGGCATCGACATGGCAACCGGCTCCTGGTGGCGTGGGGCGGCAGGATGCACCCGACGGGCGATCGTTCCCGGCACCCCGCGGCAGCATACTGCCCGGGCCACGGGCCTCAAGCCGGCGAGATCCCGCGGTTTCGCGGCACTCAAGCGGCCCCACCCACGACTCCGGAAAAGTCAAGTTTTGGCGGAAAGAGCGGCTCTCCGCAGTGGGACAACGGGGCTTGGTGAGGGCTCCGTGAAAAAAACGCGCACCCGCGCCGCACATCCTTGCAAGCCGTTTTACTCTACGTATCCTATCCAACTTATCAGGCGGCCGAGCGGTTCGGTCGTCGTGGAGAGCGGTCTCTTCGACCGACCGGCTTCGGGCGCGTTCTCGACAACGTCTCGATCCAGTTCCTGTGTTTCCCCCCATGTTTCTGAGGAGTTCCTGATGCGGAAGTTTGTTTCCTGCCTGCTGACGGCCGTCGCCGTCGCCGCCATGTGCACGAGCACGTGGGCGGCCGACTGCGGTGCCTGCGGCGGTGGTTGTGCCGGTGGCTGCGGTGACGCCGCCGCCAGCGGAAGTGGCTGTGGTGATGTGGGCGCCGCGTGTGGCGGCACCCGGACGGTGTACCAGCGTCAGTACGTGACCGAGATGCAGACGGTCACGGCGACGGAGTACACCACGGAGACGCGTGAGCGGTCCTACACCGTCATGACGCGTGTTCCGAAGACCGAGACGAAGACCCGCACGGTCACCGTCATGGTGCCCGAGACGAAGACGAAGACCGTCAACTACACGGTCAATCGCAACGTCACGGAGACCAAAACGGCCGAGTACACCGTGCAGGTCCCCTACACCGAGCAGGTCGAGCAGACCTACACGGTGCACG
>CAIWZS010000510.1 GCA_903917235.1 uncultured Planctomycetaceae bacterium
CAACATCTTCGGCACGCCCGGCACGCGATTCGACACGACCGGCTCGACCGGAAACTACAACGAGGTCAAGGCGATCAAAGACGTCGAAGGGACAGGCAACTGGATCACGATCACGCTCACGTACAACGCAGAGGCCAAGACGCTCACCGAGCGTATCGACCCCGGGTATACGTCCGGCCGCTACGAAAAAACCTACGAGAACATCGACCTCGTGAGGCTCCTCGGGGGTGAGACGGCGACGTTCGGATTCACGGCGGCTTCGGGCTGGTACGGCGCCAAGCAGGAGATCCAGTCACTCGTCTTCGATTCGCCGGCCGTGCCGCTGCCGCTCGACGCCGCGGGCAGTCGCGGCGGCTGGCAGCTCAACGGCGGCGTCCAGCGGCTCGCCGGCGGCACGCTCGTCATCCCCGATCGCACCAACACGGCCACGTCCACTTGGTATGAGCGGCCCGTCACGACGGCGAGTTTCGAGGGCTCGTTCGTCTACGAGGCGCAGGGCTCGCGGCCGGCCGACGGCATGGCGTTCGTGCTGCAGCGGAGCACCGCCGGCCTGGCCGCCATCGGCACGTCCGGCAACGGCCTCGGCTATGTCGGGATGCCCGGGCCGAAGGTGGGGCTGTTGTTCAACATCTTCGACAGGCCCGGCGTGCGGCTCGACACGGGCGGCGAGACGGGCGGCTTCGAATCCGTGCCTTGGCTCGTCGGCGGGCCGGTGACCGTGAGGATCGTCTACGAAGCGACCACCGGCACACTCACGGCGACGCTCTCCCGCGTCGGATACACACCGTTTTCGAAGACCTGGAGCGTCGATCTGTCGAACATCCTCGGGTCGCAGGCCTTCGTGGGCTTCACGTCCGGAACGGGCGCCCTCGCCGCCACACAAACCATCCGCAACTTCCAGTTCCGTGATCGTGACGGAATCGCGTCGGACAGGCCTCCACCCAGCTCGGCCGCCTCGCCGACGGTGCGACTCTGGTCGTCCTACGGAACCATCGGCGCGAGCGGCGACGAGATCGCGATTCGCGGCGTGCTCGAGGCCCGGGCGCCGAACGGGTCGATCCATACCAACCCGCCCCCGGCTCCGGTCGCGGCGATGGTGGGGGGCACGCGTCCGGACGGCATGATGGTGACGAATCGACGCACCCTGAGCGTGCCGCTCGCGGCACCGGGTAACCGGGTCGTCTATTCGACGAACGGCGGCCGCATCTGGCGACGCACCTGGCGGGCGGCCGAGGGGCTCAACGACGTGCTCGTCGCGCAGGTCGATGCCCGCGGGATCCGATCGGCCCACACCCGCCATCGATTCGTCCTCGATACGAAGAGGCCGCCCGCGCCGCGAGTCACCCTGCTCGACCGCGTGGGGGCCGCGAGCCGCACCGGCCGCCTCCGCGTCACCGGAGTCGAGCGACGCGCGCGCGTCGAGTACTCCGTCAACGGCGGTGCGTGGTCGGCCGCCTACACGCCGGTCCAGGGCGTCATGGCCGTGCGGGTGAGGGCGGTCGATCTCGCGGGCAACGTCTCGCGGACGACGCGCGTGCCCGTGTTCACGGTCGTCGCCCCTTTGAACGGCAGCCAGACCACCGTCGGTCCCGCCACCCGGCGCCGGTGAGCCGCATGACGGTCGTCGTCCATCGCATATTCGATGAGGATGGGCGGCAGCGGGTTTCCGACGAGGTGCTGGGCGACGTCTGGCGCCGCGTCGTCGAGGAAGGCAAGGTGGAGACGACGTTCTATGCCGGCGGTGTCAACACGCCGGCGGAGTTTCTGGCGTTTCTCCGCCAGCCCCACGTGGTGGCGTCACTGGCCTGCGCCCGGGCCGACGGCCATCCTCTGGCACTCGGCTGGCTGACCCATGCGGGAGACCGCTCGGCGTTCGCGCACTTCTGCGTCATCGGCCCCTTCCGACGGAGCGCGGGCGAGGCGATGGTCTCCCACTGGAAGGATCTCACCGAAGCGACGGGCGCGCAGCTCGTCGACATGCTCCTGGGGATCACTCCGGAGATCAACACCGGAGCCCTGCGGCTCGCGCGGATCGTGGGCTTCAAGACGGTTGGCACGATCCCCCGCTACTGCCACTGCGTGTACGCTGGGATTCGGTGCGGTGGTGTGCTCAGCTGCCTCGACCTCACGGCGGTGGACGGGTCGGCCCCGACCTGAGACCACCGGGCTCTCGAATCGAACGAACGATACCGACCGAAGGAGACGGGCCCATGAACGAACGCTACGAGGTGCGGCTCCGCAAGGCGGTGCACGTCTTCTCCGCCGGCCACTTCATCACGCTGACCGACGACGTCTGCGAGGCCGTCCACGGCCACAACTGGACCGTCGGGGTGGACGTGGCGGGAGAGCCCGACGCGCATGGAATGGTCGTGGACTTCATCGCGCTGCGCGACGCGGTCACGGCGGTCGTGTCGCGGCTCGATCACCGGATGCTCCTACCGACGGAGAACCGCTGGCTTTCCGTCGCGACGGCGGCGGGGCCCACGGGCCTGCCCGAGACGACCGTGCGGTTTCGCGACCGCCGGTGGATCTTTCCGGCGGAGGAATGCGTGCTCCTGCCGGTGGCGAACACGTCGGCCGAGTGGATCGCGCGGTGGATCGGGGGCGAGGTGCTGGCCGCGTTCGCCGCGGCGGGTCGCCCCGCGCCGCCGCTCATCCGGGTGTCGGTGGACGAGTGCCTCGGGCAGCATGCCGTCTGGGAAGCGACCGTCGCCTGACCGGGCCGCGGCGGGACGGCCGCGCACTCACGCCGGATCGACGCGGGTGTCGAATCAAAGGACATGCGCGCGACGAGGACAGGATTCGGGGCGGTCCTGGTGGCTCTTGCCGGCTGGGCAAGCGCGGCCAGGGGTGAGGTGCCGCCGCTCGAGGACCTCTTCGAACTCCGGGCCCGCGACCCGGATCAGGTGCAGGCCCCACCGCCGGCGCTGCTCACGCCCGACTGCCTCGCGTCGCGCGACATCGGCATCCATGGCTGGGCCGCACTCGGCCTCGGCGGCAACTCGCTCGGCAGCCCGTTCAACGGCCCGGTCGTTCTCGATGACCGGAACGGCCAGCTCATGCTCCAGCAGCTCTACCTCACAGGCCTCCGTCCGCTGGGCGCCGAGGCAGGCTGGGGAGGACGGGTGGATCTGCTCTACGGCACCGACTGGTGGACCGCGGTATCCCGGGGACTCGACGCGTTTCCGTTCGATCGCGTCGACGCGATCGGCGTGCCGCGCTGGCAGTCGAGCCGCTACTACGGCCTCGCGATGCCCCAGGCCTACATCGAACTCGGGCACGAGGAGGCGTCGGTTCTGATCGGCCACTTCTACACGCCGCTCGGCTACGAGGTCACGCCAGCCATCGGCAACTTCTTTCTCACGCGCAACTACACGTTCGAGTACGGCACGCCCACCACCCACACCGGCGTGCTGGGATCGTGGAACCCCGACGCGGGCATCTCGATCAACGCCGGGATCATGAACGGCTGGGACAATTTCTCCGATGGCATGCCGCGCGCGGTCAATCCCGGCCACCCGGGAGCCGGCAGCAATCTCGGCTTCGTCGGCGAGGCGCTGCTCGAGAGCGACGACGGCGGCCGACAGTTGGGGATCGCACTCACCAGCGGCAACGAGTACACGCCCGTCGCCGACGCGTCCGGCGACGTATCCGGCGTGTCGGTGGGCAATCTCACGATGTACACCGTCTACGCCGTCGTCGAAATCGACGAGCGGCTCACGTGCGCCGTCGAGAACTCGTGCGCCTGGCAGTTCAACGCGGTGGGCGACTACCAGAATGCCGGCCAGCTGCCGGGGCTCGCCCAGTGGTACGGACTCACGGGCTACGCCTATCTCACGCTCACGGAGACCCTCTCCGCCGGCATGCGGGCCGAGTGGTTCCGCGACAACAACGGCACCCGCGTCTTCTATCCGATCCGCAACGCGCTGACGGGCGGCGCTCCGGCCGCCGGCGGATTCGCCGGCAACTTTTGGGCGCTCACCTGGGGACTCAACTGGTTTCCCCGGGCAAACTGGATGGTGCGGCCGGAATTGCGCTACGACTGGTACACGCCCGATGCCTACGGCAGTCCCGCCCTCCCCTTCGGCAGGATCTCGACCGGGGCCGACGGCCAGCCGACGGGCGACGCCTACGGCCAGCTCTACGGCGGCTGCGACCTCGTCGTGCGCTTCTGATCGCCCGGGCTCACGTGCCTGGGGAGCCTGCGTGACGGCCGCCGGCGGCGACCGAGCGTCAGCGAAGCGGCAGCGTGAGGACCGGACCGGCCGAGCCGGACTGCGAGTTCACGTCGAGGATGAACTTGAGCATGCTGAGCGTGGCCCGCGACTGCACGTCGTCCTCGGCGATGTAGAACCAGTGGTCGCGGTACTTCACCGCCAGGTCGCTCCAGAGCGGCCGGTGCTTCTGCACGCAGACGGCGAAGAG
>CAIWZS010000511.1 GCA_903917235.1 uncultured Planctomycetaceae bacterium
TCGCGGATGAGGTTGCCGATGGCGGGCGTCACCACGAGCACCTCGTAGGCGGCACAGCGGCCTCCGCCGATCTTCGGCAGGAGCGTCTGCGAGAGCACGCCGATGATCGCCGTCGAGAGCTGCGTGCGCACCTGCTCCTGCTGGTTGGTGGGGAACGCGTCGATGATGCGGTTGACCGTGCCCTGGGCGCCGGTCGTGTGGAGCGTGCCGAAGACGACGTGGCCCGTCTCCGCCGCGGAGATGGCCGCCTCGATCGTCTCGAGGTCGCGAAGCTCACCGACGAGGATGACGTCGGGATCCTGCCTGAGCGCGCGGCGGAGCGCCTCGGCGAAGCTCGGGACGTCGGTGCCGATTTCCCGCTGGTTCACCGTGCTCTTCTTCGAGTAGTGGTAGAACTCGATCGGGTCCTCGATCGTGATGATGTGGTGCTCGTAGTTCGCATTGATGAAGTCGATGAGGCCGGCGAGCGAGGTGCTCTTGCCGGAACCCGTCGGGCCCGTCACGAGGAAGAGGCCGCGGGGCCGCGTGACCATCTTCTTGCAGACGTCCGGCAGGCCCAGCTGCTCGGGCGTGAGCAGCTTGGTCGGGATCTGCCGCAGCACCATCGCGACCGTGCCACGCTGCTTGAAGACGCTCACGCGGAAGCGGGCGAGGTCCTTGAACGCAAAGCCGAAGTCGGTGCCCCCCTTCTCGGCCAATTCCGCCTGGCAGCGTTCCGGCGTGATCGACTTCATGAGGCCGTTCGTGTCGTCGCCGGTGAGCACCTTCGTCTGCTGCGGCCGCATGTGGCCGTCCTGCCGGAATACCGGCGGCAGCCCGACCGTGATGTGGATGTCGCTCACGCCCCCCTGGACGGCCGCCGTCAGCAGTTTGTCGATGTGGATCGTGCCCGTGACCACCTTCGGCTCGTCGGTGGCGACGGGGATCGGGGCCGCCGTCTTCTCCTTGGGGGCCTCCTGGATGTCGAGCTCGAAGCTCGACGGGAGGGAGGCGGGGGCCGCGGCTTCAGCCGCTGCGTCCTTCTGCACCAGCAGGACCTGCGTGCCCTGGACGTCGATGACCTGGCCGACGGTCGGTCCGAGCACCGACGAGAACGAGAACTTCCCCGCGCCGCCCCCGGGAGGCACGAGCCCCTCGAGCAGCATGGCGAATTCGTCGGGCGGGATCGGCTTGGCCTTGATCGCGCGGGCCTGCCCGTCGATGCGTAGCACGGGCGCCATACCCGCGGCGATCCGCACCTCCGTGGCGTTGTTTTCCTCCGCAAGCTTGAGGAGGCGGTCGAGGTAGGCCAGAACCTGGGATGATGCGGTGCTCATGGATATGCCACCCTGGTCGCCAGCCAGCCATGGTCCCCCGCCAGCCCGGCCCAGAGCCGCGCCTCGCGTCGAGCATCCACGGCGGTCCCGCCGGCACCGACAGTGTGCCTGCGCAGGCCGGGAATGAAAAGAATCGACGCGACCACGCCGCCGCCGTCCCGGGAAGCGGCAGACCCCTGACAGCCGCCGCGAACCCCTGAACTCATTATGCGCGGGCCGGGGGAAAAAGTCCCGCGAGGCCGAAGAGGATTTTGGTCCATCCGGGGTTGCCGCGGGTCGGGGCTGCCCATGGCCCGTCGCCGGACGATCGCTACGGCCATCCCGGCCTCCGCTTTCTCGAGGCTGCCCGCGCTTCGGCATCCCTGCCTACGCTTGGCAGCCACGCCGGCTCCCGGGGCACGGGCAGCCCCTCCTCTATCCTCTCACTCACGAAGTTGTCGAAAGGACCGGATTTTCGAGGGGCGGCGTCGGTTCGCACGCCTGGAGGCGTGCGCCACAGGGGGGAGGTGCGCCACAGGGGAGAGGTGCGCCACAGGGGAGAGGAGGGCGCAGGCGCAGGCTTCAGTGGCGCACGCCTCCAGGCGTGCGAATGCGGTCGCAAGCACACCACCCCGTGCGAAACCCCGTGCGAATCGAGGCGGCCCGGGCGGCTCAGTCCTCGACCTTTTTCGCGACGCGGAAGACCTCCTCGAGCGTCGTGATCCCGCGGAGGGCCTTGGAGATGCCGTCGTTGTACATGACGTGCATCCCCTCGCTCACCGCCGCCCGGCGGATCACCTGCGTGGGGGCGCCCTGGAAGGCGAGTTCCCGGATCTTCCCGGTCATCACCATGAGCTCGAAGATTCCGAGCCGGCCCTTGTAGCCCGACTTCTGGCAGTGGGCGCAGCCGCGGCCCTTCATGAAGGAGGCCCCGGCGAGCTGCTCGGGCGTGATCCCCGCCTCCTCGATGTGGGCGTCGAGCGGCTGGAAGGGCTGCTTGCACTTGGGGCAGTTGACACGCACGAGCCGCTGCGCGAGGACGGCGATGATGCTCGAGGCGACGAGGTAGGCGGGCACGCCCATGTCGATCATGCGGGTGATCGCGCCGGGGGCGTCGTTGGTATGGAGCGTCGAAAACACGAGATGCCCGGTGAGCGACGCCTGGATGCCCATCTGGGCCGTCTCGGTGTCTCGCATCTCGCCCACGAGGATGACGTTGGGCGCCTGCCGGAGCATCGCGCGGATGACGCGGGCGAAGTCGAGGCCGATCTGGTGCTTGATCTCCACCTGGTTGATGCCGGCGAGGTAGTACTCGACCGGATCCTCGGCGGTGATGATCTTCGTGTCGGGCCGGTTGAGCTCGTTGAGCGAGGCGTAGAGGGTGGTCGTCTTCCCCGAGCCCGTGGGGCCGGTGACGAGGATGATGCCGTTCGGCCGCCGGATGAGGTTCTTGAACTGCCGGAAGTCGTGCTCGGAGAGGCCGAGCTGGCGGATGCCGACCTTGATGTTGTCCTTGTCGAGGATCCGCATGACGACCGACTGGCCGTGGTTGGTGGGGAGGACCGAGACGCGGAGGTCGTAGTCCTTGCCGTCGGCCGTGAGCTTGATACGGCCGTCCTGCGGGCGGCGCCGCTCGGCGATGTCGAGCTTCGAGAGGATCTTGATGCGGGAGAGGATCGCGCCGAGGAGACGCCGCGGCGGATTGTCCCGCTCGACGAGGCGGCCATCGATGCGGTAGCGGATGCGGACACGGTCCTCGAAGGGCTCGACGTGGATGTCGCTCGCCCGCAGCTGCACCGCCTCGGTGATGATGAGGTTGACGAGCTTGACGACCGGGGCATCGGAGTTGTCCTCCTCCCCCTGGCCGGCGGCCTGCTCGACCGCCGTCTCGGTGAAGTCGATGGCGGTGTCGGTGAACTCCTGCAGCATCGAGTCGGCACTCTCGCCGTCCGACGAGCCGTAGTGCTTGTTGATCGCCTCCACGATCTGCTCGCGTGGGGCGAGCGACAGCTCGACCTCGCGGTTGAGGATGAAGCGGAGCTTCTCCTGCGTGTCGAGGTCGGTCGGGTCACAGCCGGCGATCCGCAGCACGCTGCCCTCGTCGGCCACGGGAAAGACCGTGTTCTCGCGGGCGATGCTCTCGGGCAGGAGCCCGACGAGTTCGCTCGTGATCTCCGCCTTCGAGAGATCGACGAACTTGAGGTGGTGGGCCTTCGCGAGGGCCCGCATCACCTTCTCGCCGGTCGCGTAGCCGAGCCTGATCACCTCGTCCTGCAGCTTCTTGCCCGACGCCCCGGCGAGCTTCACCGCTTCCGCGAGCTGTTCGGCCGACACGATGCCGTCGTTGACGAGGATCTTGGCGAAGGGGTCGGAGGCCATGGGGCGCGGAGTTGTGGTCGCGGGGATGGGGATGGAACGGGGACGAGCGCGAGTCGGGCCGCGTGTCGCGGCGCCTTCAGCCTTCGAGGAACGTGTCTGCGTGTTCGTAGCCCGGTGCGCACGTGCAGAGAAAGACGAGCTCCTGGTCGCCCGTGTTGCGGATCGTGTGGCGGGCGCCGGGCGGGATCGCGATCGCGTCGCCGGGCCCGACGGGCCGGGTCTCCTCGCCGAGCGTCATCGCGGCCGTGCCCGACAGGATGTAGTAGATCTCCTCGGTGACGGCGTGGTGGTGGGGCGTGGTCGCCCGGCCGGGGGCGAGCCGCGCCTCGGCGAGGCTCTGCTTGCGGATCGCCGAATTGCGATGCGCGAGCAGTTCCCGGATCGTCGATCCGTCGACCGTCGTGAACGGCGTCGTGTCGCGGTGATTGACGATGTCCATGGCGGCTCGCGTGGCCGTCGCGGCAGGCGAGCCGCACCCCAGCCCAGTGCCGCGTTATAGCAGACCTTCGAGCAGGTAGAGCACCGCCGGAGGGATGTCGTGGCGTCGCCAGACGGGGGCGTCCGGGAGGATCGCGGCGTCGAACGCGGCGTCGGACTCGACCACGAACGTGCTCCCGGGCGGGGCGGCCCCCACCAGCGCCGTCAGGAGGGCCCGGATGTCGGCGGCGCGGTCGGTGAAGAACGTCCACGGCGGGGAGATGAACACGACCCACGGGGACGACCCGGGCAGGTCGGCCGGCAGCCGCTTGGCCCAGATCAGCGCGTCGCCGGGACGCACGTCCGTCGCCGCGGAGACACCGAGGGCGGCAGCCGACCGGACGAGGGCGTCGGCGGTCGGAAAGTGGCGCTCCACGAAAATCGCCCGCGCGGCCCCACGGCTGAGGGCCTCGAACCCGAGCGCACCGGTGCCCGCGAAGAGGTCGATTGCCACCCGGTCCTTGACCGTCGGGCCGAGGAGATCGAACAGCGTTTCCCGCACTCGGTCCTTCATGGGGCGCGTGCGCGCCGGGCCGCCCTCGGCACCCGCCTCGGGCACGTAGTCGAGTCGGCGGCCCCGCAACGAACCGCCGATGATGCGGGGGCCCGCCGGGGGCTCGGGCTGGCCATGATCGCCGCGGGCACCCCGAGGCCGATCACCAGCCACCCCGCGACGATCGGTCCGCGGGGCACGGCGGGGCATTGGCGAACTCCACGGGAACCGCCGACTGGCACCGCGCCGCTCGGCCGTGACACAATACGTCGATCCCTCTGGAGTCTCCCATGCGATCGCCCTGCGTCCAGCGTCTCGTGCTCGCGATTCTCCCGCTCCTGCCCGCGATCGTGTCGGCACAACCTGCCGCCCCGCCGGCTGCCGCGAAGCCCCCGGCCGAGGCGGGCGTTCCGGGTGCCGCGGCCAAGGCCGCCGACCCCAAGGCGGCCTTCGAGGCGGTGAGCGCGGAGATGAAGGAGATCGTCGGCGAACTCGCCGTGCTCGAGGCGAAGTATCAGCAGCCCGGCGCCGACAAGCCGGCGATCGAGGCGTCGTTTCGCGAGCTCGTCACCCGGGGCCGGGCCGTCGGGCGCAGGCTCGAGGAGGCGGCGCTCGCGGCTGCGGCGGTCGATCCGAAGAACGCCGACGCGGTGGGCATCTGCGGTGCCGTCGCGGCCAACGCCCTGCAGGGCGACAACCCGACGCGGGCGCTTGCGGTGGTGTCGCAGCTCGCGGATGGGGGCGTCGCCGATCCGGCGATCATGCTGATCGGCGCCTCCGCCGCGATCCTCCTCACGCAGCCCGAGGAGGCCGAGCGCTGGCTCGCGCGTGCCGCCGAGGCAGGCGCACCGGCCGAGCAGATCGACCAGGCGCGCGGGAAGATCGCACGCGATGTCGAGAAGCTGGCTCCGGAGATCGCGAAGCGGGAGGCCGAGGCGGAGGCGGACGACCTGCCGCGCGTGAAGATCTCCACGTCGGCCGGCGACATCGTCGTGGAACTCTTCGAGAACGAGGCCCCGAACACCGTCGCAAACTTCATCAGCCTCGTGGCCAAGGGCTTTTACGACGGCACGCCGTTCCATCGCGTCATCGGCGGCTTCATGGCGCAGGGGGGCGATCCGACGGGCACCGGCAGCGGCGGCCCGGGCTACGCGATCGAATGCGAGTGCGGCGGGCCGGCCTCGCGGAAGCACTTCCTCGGCACGCTCTCGATGGCGCACGCCGGGCCGAACACGGGTGGCTCGCAGTTCTTCCTCACGTTTCGCCCCACGGAACACCTCGATGGCAAGCACACCGTCTTCGGCCGCGTCATCGAGGGGCTCGACGTGCTGCCGAAGATCGTCCGCACGCAGGACGACGAGGGGCGGCCGGTGCCCGGCGTAAAGCCCTCGACGATCGAGAAGGCCGAGGTCATTCGCAAGCGGGACCACGCCTACGAGCCGGCTACGCTGCCCGATCCCCGCGGTCGGTAGACCGCTCTGACCGTGGTGTTCGACCGGCTCAGGGGGCGGCACAAGGCTCCTGGCTCCCGCGGCGTACGCCTCCAGGCTTGCGAAAGGTCCCGCTCCCCCGGGAAGCGTTCGCCGACCCCCTTCGCCCCGTCTGCGCTGCATGGAACGTGGAGGCGGTCTAAAATACGGCTGTTGATTGTCCGCGGGCCCGCCCTCCGCCACCCTGGAGAATCGTCGATGATTCCACGACGTCCTCTCGAGATGTGTCTCTGGCGTACGCGTCCTCTCACGCGACGCAGCCTGTTCGCCCTCCTGCCCGCGGCCGCCGCGACGGCCGTCACCGCCGCGCCCCCCGCCGGCCAGCCGCAGCGGACGCCCCCGTCCGCGCCGGCGGCCCTCCCCGGAGCCTCCACGATGCCCAACGGCGACCCGACCGTGAACCCTGCGCTCACCCGCCGCCTGGACGACGACGAGATTCCGACGAGCGATGCCGAGTGGCGGAAGCGGCTCACACCACTGCAATTCGAGGTGACCCGCAAGAAGGGCACCGAGCGGGCCTTCACCGGCGCCTACACCGACACCGAGACGCCCGGCACCTACCGCTGCATCTGCTGCGGCGAGCCGCTCTTCAAGTCGGGCGAGAAGTTTCACAGTGGCTGCGGGTGGCCGAGCTTCAACGCGCCGATCGACGGCGTGAAGGGCAAGACGATCGCCGAGCACGAGGACCGCTCGCTCATGCGTCTGCCCGGCTTCGGCATCCGTACCGAGGTGACGTGTCGGCGGTGCGACGCCCACCTGGGGCACGTCTTCAACGACGGCCCGCCACCGACGGGACTTCGCTACTGCATCAATGCCGCGAGCATCACGTTCGACCCCGCGCCCGCGGGCGGCACGCCCGCGGAAATCGCCCCGGCGGGGGACAAGCCTGCCGGTGAGAAGCCCGGTCGCTGACGACGGTCGTTCGTGGTGCGACCCGGGTTCGCACGCCTGGAGGCGTGCGCCACAGGGGCAAGCGCAGCCACGCGTGGTGGAACCGCGAGGCGTGTGCCACTGTGAGCCCGGGTTCGCACGCCTGGAGGCGTGCGCCACAGGGGCAAGCGCAGCCGCGGGTGGGTGGAAGCGCGCGGCGTGCGAGCGCAGGGGCGTCCACACGCGTTCTGTGGCGCACGCCTCCAGGCGTGCGAATGCGGCCGGGACTTCCGGCAACGCCCAAACCTGCCCGCTGTAGGTCGGGGACCTGTGCCCTCTCCGCATCACCGCCGCCTGTCTGCGTCACCTGCGCCAGGCCGCGTTCACACGCGCTTGTCGATCGGCACGAAGTCGCGGAGCGTGTGGCCCGAATAGATCTGCCTGGGCCGGCAGATTTTCTTCGTCGGCGAGTGGTGCATCTCGATCCAGTGGGCGATCCAGCCGGGCAAACGCCCCATCGCGAAGAGCACCGTGAACATCTGCACCGGAATCCCCATCGCCCGGTAGATCACGCCGGAGTAGAAGTCGACGTTGGGGTAGAGCTTCCGCTCGATGAAGTATTCGTCGGCGAGCGCGGCCTCCTCGAGCTGCTGGGCCACGTCGAAGATCGGATCGTGGCGGGCGATCTTCGCCAGCAGCTTGTCGCACGTCGCCTTGATGAGCCGGGCCCGCGGGTCGTAGTTCTTGTAGACGCGGTGGCCGAAGCCCATCAGGCGGAAGCCGGAGTCCTTCTTCTTGGCGAGATCCACGCACTTCTTCACGTCGCCACCGTCGGCGACGATCTTCTCGAGCATCTCCACGCAGGCCTGGTTCGCTCCGCCGTGCAGCGGTCCCCAGAGGGCGCAGATGCCGGCAGAGATGCTCGCGAAGAGGTTGGCATCGCTCGAGCCGACCATCCGGACGGTCGAGGTGGAGCAGTTCTGCTCGTGGTCGGCGTGCACGATCAGGAGCATGTCGAGCGCGTCGGCGAAGTCGGGGTCGACGTGGTACTCCTCGCACGGCACCGCGAACATCATGTGGAGGAAGTTCTCGCAATACCCGAGGTCGTTCTTCGGGTACATGAGCGGCTGGCCGCACGACTTCTTGTGGCTGTAGGCGGCGATCGTCGGCAGTTTCGCCAGCAGCCGGTGCACGCTCACCTCGACCTGCCGAGGATCCCGGACGTCGAGCGAGTCCTGGTAGAAGGTGGAGAGCGCGCCGACCACGCTGCCGAGCGTCGCCATCGGATGCGCGTCGCGCGGGAACCCCGTGTAGAAGTTCCGCATGTCCTCGTGGATCATCGTGTGGTGCGAGAGGGACGTGCGGAAGGAGTCGAGCTCCTGGCTCGTGGGCAGCTTCCCGTAGATCAGCAGGTAGGCCACCTCCACGAAGTCGCACTTTTCGGCGAGCACCTCGATGGGGTAGCCGCGGTAGCGGAGGATGCCGTTCTCGCCGTCGAGGTACGTGATGGCGCTCGTGGTGGAGCCCGTGTTGACGTAGCCCTCGTCGAGCGTGATCGCGCCCGTGGCTGCACGGAGCCGCGATATGTCGAGGCCCCGTTCCCCCTCCGTGCCGACGATCACGGGCAGGTCGACGCCGCGGCCTTCGACGTCGACGTGCACGACGCCGGTCGAATGCGTGCCCGGCCACGGGGGAGCAGCCGGGCTCTTGGTCGCCGAAACCGGTGCCGAATCGCTCGTGGGAGGGGACATGCGCGGCTCGCGGTGGGATGAGGGCTCCGCCGGGGCCGGCAGTCTATCCCGCGCGCACGAGGCGGGCAATCGGCGCGGCCGCGTCGCGCCGTGCGTCGCTGGCGCGCCGGTCCGCGGCGCGTGCGCTTGGCATCAGCGAGTCGTCGCGGTGGTCGGGCGGCCGGCCGTCACGGCCTGTCCGCCGGGTGGCGCGTTCTGGAAGGCGGTCCACACGGGCGTGCGGCCGCGCAGCCGGCTGAGGTAGTCGTTCATCGACTTCTGCCGGCGCTCCTGGCGGAGCGTGTCGCGGATGCCGGTCTGCGCCTCGATGAATGGCGTGCGGCCCGCCTCCACCCTCTCCGTGACCCGGACGATGTGCAGCGCCTTCTCCTCCTCGAGGATCGCGCTGAGCTGCCCGATCGGCAGCGTGAAGATCGCCTCGTCGAGCAGCTTCGACGCGAGGCTGCCCTTGCTCGTCCAGTCGAAACGCCCGCCGCTGCGGGCCGTCGGCCCCTCGGAGCGGCTCGCGGCCACCTCGGCGAAGGGGCGGCCCGCGAGCACCTCGTTGCCCATCTCCGCGAGCAGGTCCCAGGCCTGCTGCCGGGACCGCTTGAGCTCCGTCTTGACCGTCAGCGCCTCGAACCGGGCCTTGGCGGGGTAGTCGTACTCCGACAGGTGGTTCTGATACCACGCGATCATCTCGGCGTGCGGAATCTCGCCGGTGTCGTCGACGTTCTTCCGGAGCCATTCCTGCGCGAGGCCGCGTTCGAAGAACATCTTCCGCATGGAGTCGAGCGACTGACCGCGGGCCTTGAGCAGCTGCTCGTATTCGATGATGTTGGCCGCGCCCGACTCGCGCAGCAGGTTGGGCACCATCTGCTCGTCGAACGCCTTGTCGACGTTCTGCCGCACCTCCGGGAGCTTGTCCTCCGGGATCTCGCGACACGCATCGACGTAGACGAGGAGCGTCTCGATGTGCTGGTCGATCACCTGGCGGCAGATCTGGGCACGCAGCTCGCGCACCTGCTCGGGCGAGAGGCCGGGGGAGACGCTCTCGAGCCATTCGAGCGCCTTGGGCGTGAGCAGGTCGCTCTCGAGCACCACCTCGGGCCCGACCCGTGCCACGACGCGGGTCCCCTCGAGGAGCACGGGCTCGGGCAGGCCGTTCTCGACGGGGCGGCCCGCGGCCGTCTCCTCGAACGTGGCCGGCACGACGTCGGCGGCGGGCGTCCGCAGGGGGCCACCGGGCTTGGACCGAATGCTCGACAGGACGTGTCGTTCGGCGTTCACGGAGCCGTCGGCCGCCGGTTCCTCGGGCAGCCGCTTCGGGGCCGCGTCGGTCTCCTCGAGTGCGTCGGCGACGGCGTCTCCCGCAGCCTTGCCGGGCCAGCCGTCGGGTCGCGACACGGCCGAGGGCACGAACGGCACGAGTCCGGGGCTGATCGCGCGGCGGGGATCGGGCTCCTCGTCCGCGCGCACGGCGGGGGTGACGAGGAGGGCGATGAGGAGCAGCGCCCACCAGCCGAGGGGAGGCCGCCATGCCGCGCGCGGCGCGGATCGGCGAGGGCGACGGGTTGGCGGATGGTGCATGGGCGCGGCACGGCCGAGGGGGCGGGACTATAGGGAGCCCGAACAGGCCGTCGCAAGGCCGCCCGAGGCACGTTTTTTGCCCGATTCAGTGGCTCTCTGCGTCCGCCGCGCGGGCCCGTTCCCGCATGCCCGCGAGCAGGGCGTCCACGCAGGCGCGGGCGAAGGCGGGATCGTTGACGTCGCAGTCGAGCGCGATGCAGGGCACGTCCGGTCGCAGGCCTGCCTCGATCGCCCCGAAGAGCGCGCGGTCGGCCTCGGCGTCGTGGAACGGCCCGCCGGGGACGCTCATCGCGCTCACGCCGCCGCGCGGGAGCAGCACGGTCACCGGCCCACGCGAGGCATTCACCTTCGCCGCGAGCAGGCCGCCGATCGCCGCGCACTCGGCGGGCGTGGTGCGCATGAGCGTGACCTGCGGGTTGTGCGCGTGGAGCGTGCGGCCCGAGAACCGCTCCGGCACGGTGTTCCGCTCGCCGAAGTTCACCATGTCGAGGCAGCCGGGCGCGATGACGGCCGGCACGCCATGCCGTGCGGCGGCGTCGAGGCGGTCGGGCCCGGCGGACAGGACGCCCCCCACGACCTCGTCGGCGAGTTCCGTCGTCGTCATGTCGAGCACGCCCGCCACGAGGCCGCTCGAGACGAGGGCTTCGAGCGCCCGTCCACCGGTCCCGGTCGCATGGAACACAAGCACTTCGTATCCGGCCGCTTCGAGCCGCGGGATCGCCGCCTCGACGCACCGGGTCGTGTTGCCGAACATGCTGGCCACGACGAGCGGGCGGTCGGCATCGACCGCGATCGTCTCCTCGACCATCCCGCAGATCGCGCCGGCGGCCCGCGTGAGGATCGTGCGCGAGATGCGATTGAGGCCCTGGATGTCAACCACCGCGGGCATCATCACGAGGTCGCTCGTGCCGACGTAGTGCGCCGTGTTGCCGCTCGCGAGCGTGGAGACCACGAGCTTCGGGAAGCCGATCGGGAGGACGCGCATCGCCGCCGCCGCGATGGCCGTGCCGCCGCCACCGCCGAGCGCGACGACGCCCTGGATGCGTCCCTCGGCTGCCAGGCTGGCGAGCAGCCGCTGGGCCGCGGCCGCCATGCCGGCGACGCACGCGCCGCGGTCGCCCGTCGCGACGAGCGCCGCGAGGTCGAGCCCGCCCGCGGCCGCCACCGACGCGCGGTCGATGTCGGGCGCGACCACCGGTTCGCCCCCGGTGCCGACGTCGATCAGGAGCGTGGCGTGTCCCCGCGCGCGGATCGTCTCGGCGACGAAGGCGTGCTCGCGTCCCTTCGTGTCGAGCGTGCCGAGGACGGCGATCGTCGCCATGGCGTCACGTCCGTGGCCTGAGCGGCATGTCCTTGAAGCGGCGGGCCAGGTCGGGAAGGGACGTCTCGAACGCCATCCGCTCGAGGCTCGACGCGCCGACGAAGCCGACGACCCCGGCATGCAGGTTGACGTGGGCCGCGTCGGCCGGCGTGGAGATCGGGCCGCCGTGGGCGAGGCAGATCACGTCGCGGCGCTCGTTCCGGGCGGCCTCGGCGATCGACCGCACGCGATCGACTGCCTCGTCGAGCGAGCAGGAGGCGTCGCTGACGCCGATCGAGCCGCCCACCGTCGTGCCGACGTGGGCCACGACGACGTCGGCCCCGACGCGGGTCATCGCCCGCGCCTCTTCCGGTGTGGCGACGTAGACGATCGTGAAGAGGTCCATCCGCCTCGCGAGGCCGATCATGTCGACCTCCTTCTGGAAGCTCATCCCGGTCTCTTCGAGCACCTGGCGGAAGTGGCCGTCGACGATGCAGTGCGTGGGAAAGTTGTTGACGCCCGAAAAGCCCATCTCCTTCACGCGGCCGAGCCAGTGCCACATGCGGCGTCGCGGGTCGGAGGCGTGCACCCCGCAGATCACCGGCACCTCCTCGACGACGGGCAGCACCTCGTGCTCACCGATCTCCATCGCCACTGCGTTGGCGTCGCCGTAGGCCATGAGGCCGGCCGTCGAGCCGTGGCCGGCCATGCGGAAGCGGCCGGAGTTGTAGACGATGACGAGATCGACGCCCCCCTTCTCGAGAAACTTCGCGCTGATCCCCGTGCCCGCGCCGGCGGCGATGATCGGCGCGCCCGCGCCCAGCGTGGCCTGCAGGCGCTCGAGCACCTCCTCGCGAGTGTAGGGGTTGCCGCGACCGGTCCAGGGATTCGGCATGGTGTCGTCCGCGGTGATCCAGTCCGAGATGATCCTGTCGGCGGCCTCTCGACTCGGAGATCGTAGCGAAGACGTACGCGGTCGGCGGCGGCACGGGATCCGCGACCTGCAGCGGATCGATGGGGAACGGTCGGGATCGTCCTCCGGGAGGATCCCGCCGTGATCGCAGCAGCCAGCCCGGCACGCCGCTCAGAGCGACCGCGGTCGGACCCGCGCGTACCAGTTCGCAGTGGTCTGGCCGATCGTGCGAAGCACGTCGACGACCGGCTGGACCCCCGGCAAACCGGCGGTGGTGGACAGATTGCCCGAGATCGAATCGCCGATGATCGTCAGATTCGGAAGGCCGGCAAGCGCCGTCTCGAGCGCGGTGGTCGGCGGTGGAAGGCCGGTGGCCTCCTCGCCAGGCACCGTGTAGGTGAAGCCGGCGGCCTCGCCCGGAATCCAACCCACGAAGACGCTGGCGGGAAACGCGGCCTGTCGCGTCGGGGACTCACCTCCGATACGCATCAGGTATCCCGCATACAGGCGGCTCTCGTCGGACACCGAGTAGTTCGCGGGGTTCGTGTAGTCGGCCAGGTCGCCGGAGAAGGGGCCGCGATAGTCGTACTGCGCGAACGTGCGGAGTTGCGTCGGATCCGAGGCCGGGTAGCACCACCTGCCCCACACCTGGATCTTGTCGGGCGTCAGATATCGCCAGACGCCGGTCACGAGGTCGCCGAATCGACCGGGTTCGGAGGGGGTGCCGTCGTTGATCTGCACCCGCGTCCTGAGACCGGCGTCCGTGGCGGGAATCCTCAGGACCCCCCGGAGTTCCGCGTCGACCGCCGCGATGATCGCGGCCGCGGCATCGTCGTCGGCGTAGGCCGGCGGATTCCCGGGAATATCGAAGAGGATGTCGGCATGGTCGTAGTCGTTGTCATAACCGTCGCCGTCGTCATCGCCGTCCACGAAGCCGTCCTGCGGGTCGATCTCGCGGTCGAGCCCGCCGCCTCCGACAAGCCAGTCGCTGCCGACCTCGCCGTCGAGCCGGTCGGCGTCGTCGCCGCCATCGAGCCGGTCGTCGCCCACGCCGCCGAGCAGATCGTCGCCACCCTCCGCTCCGACGAGCTGGTCGGGGCCGACGCCTCCATGCAGAGCGTCGTCGCCGAGGCCGCCATGCATCCGGTCGGAGCCGTCCCCGCCGAAGAGTTGGTCGGCATCACTGCCGCCAAAGAACTCATCCGCGCCACGGCCACCCCGCAGCGTGTCGTTCCCCTCTCCCCCGTCGGCTCGGGACGGGACCGCCGTGCGGTTGGAAAACGAGTCGTCTCCCGCCGCGCCCGTGAAGTCGATTCGGCTCACGGTGCGCGCCCGCAGCGTGCGGTTCAAGCGGCCCGCGGCGGAGTTCATCGAGACGACGATGGTCGGACCCTGCTGCCGCACCTCGACGGCGTCCCTTCCCGGGGAGCCGACGATCGTGACGATACCCGTCCTCCGATCGAAACCGACGCCGGCGCTGAGGACGATCCGGCCTTCGAGCCGCTCCAGCCGGAGCGCGTCGGCGGAGCGTTCAACGGGACACCGACGGGCCGACCGGGTCATGACGAATCCTCGACGATGGGACTGGGTGCCTGCAGCGAGCGCCAACGCGGCCGTGGCGGCCGGAGAGCCTGGCCCATGCGGTGTGGGCCTCCCCCCCGCATGCCGACAGGATAGCGCGCCGCGTGGCGATGGGCCACCGATCCCTGCGTCGCACGCCGACGGGCATTCCCGGACCGGTCCCGATCGGCCGTCGGATGACGATGACCGGCTACGCTGAGGGCCACCCGCGGATCATGCCCGCCGTGGCCGAGGATCGCCCCGATGGCCGAAACGTTCTTCCAGGCGACCAACACGCTCGCCCTCGCGGCGTGGATCGCGCTCGTGCTTTGCCCGGGCTCGCGGATGGTGTCGGGCGTGGTCTGTGCCGTGGTCGTGCCCGGAGTCCTGGCGCTCGCCTACGCGGCCGTGATCGGCTGGAAGCTCGCCGCCAACGGCCCGCCACCGGGCGACGTGATGACGCTTGCGGGCCTGCGGCAGGTGTTCGGCGACGACTGGGTCTTCGCCGCCGCCTGGACGCA
>CAIWZS010000512.1 GCA_903917235.1 uncultured Planctomycetaceae bacterium
GGCCGCAGTGGGGCCCGGCTCCGGCGGTGAGCGTCGGCCTCCGGAGCCGGACGCCGTAGACCCTCGCCGCTGCGCGTGGCGCGAGCAGTTCCTGCACCCTCGCGCGGCACGAGCCGACGCATCGCGAGGGTCGAGGCGAGGCCGCGGCGCTCGCGCGGCACCACGGCACGCTCTCCCTCAACGGCCTCGCGGAGATTTCAGCCGAGGAGGCCGACCATCTCGCCGATCATGAAGGTGTCCTGTGTCTCAACGGAGTGCGTCGCCTGTCGGAGGCCGCCGCGCGAGCGCTGGCCCGCAGTCGTCATGGGCTCTTCCTCAACAGCGTGGAAACGCTCTCCGTGGAGGCCGCCACCGCTCTCGCGACGCACACCGGCTGGTGCCTCGACTGCAGAGGCCTGGTCTGGCTCGAGCCCGATGCGGTCTGCGCCCTGTCCGCGCACAGGCGCTCCGGCCGCGAGATCCTGATCCGGCTCTCCGGCCTCGCCGGCCCGCCGCACGCTGCGGCGTCGGCCCGCGAGATCGCGGTGCGCACGGCCGGCGTCGACGCGGAGTTCTGACGTCACCCGGCGGAAACGGCCGGATGCCGCCCCCGCTACACTGCCCGCCGACGGTCCGCCGTCGCGCCGTGGCAGGTCCGTGCCGCGGGCGGCGCCCGACGGAGGTGCGTGCGATGTCCCAGCCCGCGGGCGTGCAAGGCCCGATTTTTCTGAGTGCCACCGATTACGACCTGCCCGCCACCCTGCCGCAGGGGATCGGCAAGTACACGGGTTTCCACGAGATGGCCCGAGGCGGCTCGGCGGTTCTGCGAACGTGCTTCGACCAGATGACGGGACGCACCGTCGTGATGAAATCCCTGCTTCCCGACTGCCGGGACGACGTGAAGGAAAACCGGCGGCTCCTGCGGGAAGCGCGGGTGACGGCCCAACTGCAGCATCCCAACACGGTGCCGGTCTACGAGATCGGCCGTGACGAGTCGGTCGGGCTCTACTTCACCATGAAGCGGATCACGGGCGAGAACCTCTTCGAGATTCTCAAGCGCATCGCCCGCGACGTGCCGGAGACCGTCGCCGAGTTTCCCCTGAGACGGCGGGTGGAAATCGTGACCGGTGCCGCCCTCGCCCTCATGTATGCCCATGCCCGCGGCGTCATCCATCGCGACGTGAAGCCCGAGAACATCTGGGTGGGGAATTTCGGCGAGGTGATCCTGCTCGACTGGGGCGTGGCGAAGGTGTGGGGGCAGTCCGATGACCAGCCCCGGCATCCGGCGATGGACCGGGGCGGGTCGTCATCGCTCCAGGAGATCACGATGGCGGGCGACCGCCCCGGAACGCCGCTCTACATGTCGCCCGAGCAGGTGAACGTCAACCGCGCGACGGTCGATGACCGTTCGGACATCTTCAGCACCGGTGTCGTGCTCTACGAGGCCGCCGCGCTGCGCGAGCCCTTTCGCGGACGGTTCATCCAGGAGACGTTCGACAACATCATCCATGACACGCCGCCACCGCCCTCCGTCGCGAGCCCCGGCCGCGGCATTCCTGCGGGCCTCGACGAGGTCGTCATGAAGGCGATCAGCAAGCAGCCGGGCGATCGCTACCAGACGATGCGGGAGATGCTCGAGGCCCTGCGTGGCGTCGACTTTCCCGACGGTTGATCGCCGGTTCTTCGTCGGCTGCGTGCGGAACGGGCGGGCACCGCGTTCACGGACCCCGCGGCGAAAGGTGGGAGGAAGCCGATGGCTCCCTCCCACCCGTTCCGCGTTCCCGGTTTCCGAATCGCTGTTTCCGGCCCGGATCCCTGCAGTTGCATTCCTGCAGTCAGGGCCGTTGCCCGCCGGGATCTCCGACGGGGCGCCGCACCCCGGGCATCCTTCCCCGGGGGAAAGGCTCACTTGCTGGTCGCCTCCTTGACCGTCTTGATGATGGCCGCGGCCACCTTGTACGGGTCGGCGTTCGACGCCGGCCGACGGTCCTCGAGACGGCCCTTCCAGCCCGCCTCGATCGTGCCGACCGGGATCCGGATCGAGGCACCCCGGTCGGAGACGCCGTAGCTGAACTGGTCGATCCGCGCCGTTTCGTGCTTGCCCGTGAGCCGCTGATCGTTGTCGGCCCCGTACACGCTGATGTGCCTGTCGATCACGCCGCCGAAGCCCTCGCAGATCTTCGTGAACACGGCCTTGTCACCGCAGGTGCGCATGAGGCTGTTGGAGAAGTTCGCGTGCATGCCCGACCCGTTCCAGTCGACGTGCATGCCGAGCGGCTTGGGATGCAACTCGATCGAATAGCCGTACTTCTCGCCGATCCGCTCGAGAAGGTAACGGGCCAGCCAGATCTCGTCGCCGGCCCGCTTGGCCCCCTTGGCGAAGATCTGGTACTCCCACTGGCCGGCCGCCACCTCGGCGTTGATGCCCTCCACGTTGAGTCCCGCCTCGAGACAGGCATCGAGGTGCTCCTCCACGCACGCCCGGCCGTGGGCGTTGTCGGCCCCGACCGAGCAGTAGTAGGGGCCCTGGGGCGCGGGATAACCGCCGGCGGGGAAACCGGGCGGATTATTGTTCTTCGTGCACCAGAGGAAGTACTCCTGCTCGAAGCCGAACCAGAAGTCCTCGTCGTCGTCGGCGATCGTGGCCCGGCCGTTCGACTCGTGCGGCGTGCCGTCGGCGTTGAGCACCTCGGTCATCACGAGGTAGGCGTTCTTGCGGCCCGGATCGGGATAGATCGCCACCGGCTTGAGCAGGCAGTCGGAGTCGTGCCCGCTCGCCTGCTGGGTGCTCGAACCGTCGAAGGACCACATCGGGCAGTCCTGCAGTTTGCCACTGAAGTTGTTTCTGATCTGCGTCTTCGATCGCAGGCCCTGGGTGGGCTTGTATCCGTCGAGCCAGATGTACTCGAGCTTGGACTTCGTGCTCATGACTGAAGCGCTTCCTTCCATTCGCTGAGAAAAGGGATGGGAACCGTCCGAGCCTGTCGACCGCAGGACGACGCGACATCGATCTGCACCCACCGCGATCCCCCTGCCAAAGGGAGCGATCGAGGTCGCGACGGATGCAGCCGCCTAGTCGGTGTCTGAATGACTTCAGGCAATCCAACCCTAATGGAGCAAATTCCGTGCCGATTGGGCAGGCCGAGCGGTTCGGGGGGAATGCAAGGTTTTCGCAAGCATCGTGCGCACGCCGCCGCACCGAAAAGTGGCAGCGCGTTTTTCTCATGCCGCAAAACGGGGCAACGCCACGGGTGTCGCGCACGAGCCGCGCTCGACCGAGAGCCCGCCATCAGGACGTCGGACGTCGGAGCCGAGCGGCCACCGCATAGTCGCCACCGGCAATGACGGCGCCGTTGCCGAGCGGTCCGACGTAGAGATACGCGGCGGCGGCGACATGCACGCCATCTGCGCGACGCGCGATCCCCTCGACGCGCTCGAACAGCGGCGCGGGCCCGCCACACTCCTCGTACGCGTCGAGCGCACGCAGCCGTGCGGCGTCGTGGACGCAGAGCAGTTCACCATGGACGACGCCGTCCCCGCGCAGCATCGCGGGATACGGACCGAGGTCGTAGAGCACGCCCCGCATGGTCGCGGCGCCGGCACGCTCGAGATCGTGCACGAGGGCGTGGGCCGCAGCCGAGGCGAGGCCCGGTCGCAGCGTGCCGTAGACGAAGAGGAGGATGGGCATCGGTAGGCCGTGAAGATCGCTCGTCGTCATCGCAGGATCCACCACAGGGCGACCGCGAGGCAGACGACGGCGGTCACGGTGATCCACCAGGGCCGCCCGCCCGAGCGCCGTTCCTCGTCGAGGATGAAGTGGCCGCAGGCCGGGCAGCGCGGCGTGTCGTCGAAGATCTCACGGCCGCAGGACGGGCAGGCGATCGTCGTCGGGTCGTCATCGGAGCCGTCGCCATCGGGATCACCGTCGTCCCAGGCATCATCACCCGATTCCTCGTCATCCCACTCGTCGTCATATCCGGCGCCACGACGGTCGTTGGGGGCGGGCATGGCTCGGCTCACGGAGGCGGCGGAGCCACGAGTGTCGCCGGGGACGCGGCTTTTCGCCACCGCCGGTCGGTGCCGAATCGCGAGGCCCGCCATGCCGCGCCCCTCTTCGCGACCTATGGTTGCCGCATGGCAGCATCGATCACGCTCGCGCTCATCGTGACCTGGCTCGTGACCGGGACCTGGGTCTTGATCGGGGCCTTCCGCCGGGATGGCCGCCCCTGACGCCGGGCGGCCCGTAACGCGGCTCGGATCGCGGCCCCGGGCCGCGGTTTTGTCGTACACTCGGGGGATGGCCGGGCATCGCTCCCTACGCTCGCCTCGCGGCACCGCGAGGTTCGTGGAATCGACACCCATGAGGTGGCACGCGTCGTTCCCGCTCGCGCTCGTGCTGGGCGCCGTCGCGACGGCTGCCGAGCCGCAGTTCAATCGGGATGTGCTGCCCGTCCTCGCGGCCAAGTGCCTCGCCTGCCACGGCTTCGACGCCCACGCGCGGGAGGCCGGCCTGCGGCTCGACACGGCCGAGGGCGCGACCGCGCTGCTGGAATCGGGGCGCAGGGCCGTCGTGCCGGGCGACGTCGCGGCCAGCGAGCTCGTGCGGCGGATCGCCAGCACGGACGCCGACGAGGTGATGCCGCCGCCCGACTCGGGCAAGGAACTCTCGGCGGCCGAGCGGGATGTCCTGCGCGGCTGGATCGCGGCCGGAGGCCGCTACGAACGGCACTGGGCGTTCGTGCCCCCCGTGGCGGTCGAGCCTCCGGAGGCGGGCCCGGGCGGCCGTCCCGCGAGCCATCCGATCGATCGCTTCATCGCAGCCCGACTCGCCGAGGGCGAGCTGACGCCTTCGCCGGAGGCGCCGCCCGAGATCCTGCTGCGTCGTGTGCACCTCGACCTCACGGGCCTGCCGCCGAGCATCGCCGATCTGGAACGGTACCTCGACGCGCACGCCGCCGACCCCGAGGCGGCCTACCGCGACGCCGTCGAGCGGCTGCTCGCCAGCCCGCACTATGGCGAACGGCTGGCCCGCTGGTGGCTCGACCAGGCGCGATATGCCGACAGCAACGGCTACTCGATCGACGCGCCACGCGACATGTGGAAGTGGCGTGACTGGGTGATCGATGCCTTCAACCGCGACCTGCCGTTCGATCGGTTCACGATCGAGCAGCTCGCCGGCGATCTGCTGCCCGATGCCGCCATGCCGCAACGGGTGGCCACCGGGTTCCATCGCAACACGCAGATCAACCAGGAGGGCGGGATCGATCGGGAGCAGTTCCGCATCGAGAGCGTCTTCGACCGTGTCGCGACGACCGGCGTCGTGTGGCTCGGCCTCTCGATCGGGTGCGCGCAGTGCCACGATCACAAGTTCGATCCCGTCAGTCAGCGCGACTACTACCGGCTCTTCGCCTTCCTGAACAATCAGGACGAGCCGACCATGAAGGTGCCGCCGGCCGGGGAGGATGTCGCGGCCCTCGAGGCGGAGCGATCCGCGGCGCTGGCGGCCGTACACGCGCACGTGAAGTCCCGCGCGTCCGAGCTGCAGGCATGGGAGGCGACGCTCGACGCCGGCACGCGCGGCATGCTCCCGAAGCCGGCCCAGGCCGCCCTCGACATCGAGGAGGCGAAGCGATCCGCCGAGCACCGCCGCACGCTTTTCGCCGCCGGCATCGGCGTCGGCGACACGGCGTTCGAGACGCTGGAGCGGCGCTGGCGCGACCTCGACGCCCGGTGGACCGCGATGCCCACGACGCTCGTGCTCGAGGAACGGCGGGAGCCGCGCCGCACGACGATCCTCGTCAAGGGCGACTTCACCCGCCCCGCCGACGAAGTGTCGCCGGGCACGCCGGAGGTGCTGCACGCGCTCGCGACGACCGCTCCCACGCCCACGCGGCTCGATCTCGCCCACTGGCTCGTCGATTCCGCCAACCCGCTGACCGCCCGCGTGCTGGTCAATCGTGTCTGGCAGCGGCTCTTCGGCATGGGACTGGTCGAGACCGAGAACGATTTCGGGCTCATGGGATCGCCTCCGTCACACCCGGAACTGCTCGACTGGCTCGCCGTCGAATGGATGCGACGCGGCTGGAGCGTGAAGGATCTGCACCGCCTCCTCGTGACCTCCCGCACCTATCGCCAGTCGTCGGTCGGGACGTCCGCGGCCGCCGCGGCCGACCCTTCCAACCGCCTGCTGGCCCGACAGCGCCGGCTGCGGCTCGAGGCGGAGATCGTGCGCGACGTGACGCTCGCCGCCAGCGGCCTCCTCGTGCCGACGATCGGCGGGCCGTCGGTCTTTCCGCCCATTCCCGACGGCGCGACGGCGCTCGGGCAGATGCGGCGGCCGTGGCAGACGAGCACCGGTCCGGATCGATATCGTCGCGGCCTCTACACCTTCGTCTTCCGGGCGACGCCGCCGCCGGCGCTCGCCGTCTTCGACGCGCCCGAGGGGTTCACCACCTGCACGCGGCGCAACCGGAGCAACACGCCCCTCCAGGCGCTCACGCTCCTCAACGACACCGCGTTCGTCGAGATGGCCGAGGCGCTCGCCGCCGTCATCCGAACCGACGGCGTCGTGGCGGCATTCCGTCGCTGCACGGCGCGGCACCCGGACGACGACGAGGTGGGCGTGCTCTCGGGGCTCGAGCCGATCGAGGCGGCGCGGGTGCTCTTGAATCTCGACGAGACGGTGACGCGGGAGTGACTCGACCCTGGCCCGGCCGAGACGAGCCGGACCGCAGCGGGAGGCGGGCGATGGACGACGCGACGTGGCTGCTCCGGGAACGCACGCGGCGGCACTTCTTCGGCGGCTGCGGGATCGGCGTCGGCGCGATGGCCCTCGGCGGACTGCTCGCGGCCGACCGGGCGGTCGCGGCACCGCCGGATCCGCTCGCCGTCCGTCCGCCCCATTTTCCCCCGCGCGCCAAGCGGGTGATCTACCTGTTCATGGCGGGCGGCCCCTCCCAGCTCGACCTCTTCGACTACAAGCCCGAACTCGCGAAGCGCGACGGCCAGCCGATCCCGGCACGTTTCATCGAGGGGAAGCGGTTCGCCTTCATGGATTCGAGCCATCGCGTCGACCTGCTCGCGTCGAAGCGGTCGTTCGCCCGGCACGGCGAGAGCGGCGCGTGGGTGGGCGACCTTCTGCCGCACATCGGCGGAGTCGCCGACCGGCTCTGCTTCGTGAAGACGTGCGCCACCGATCTGTTCAATCACGCGCCCGCGAAGCTCTTCATGAACACGGGCACCGGACAGTTCGGCCGGCCCAGCATGGGCGCATGGGTCACGTACGGGCTCGGCAGCGAATGCGCCGACCTGCCGGGCTTCGTCGTGCTGCAGAGCGGGCCGCGTGGGCCGCGGGGCGGGGCCGTGCTGTGGGGCAGCGGCAGCCTGCCGAGCGCGTACCAGGGGGTGCCGCTGCGGAACACCGGCGACCCGATCCTCAATCTCTCGCCGCCCGCCGGCATCACGCCCGTCTCGCAGCGTCGGGTGATCGACGCCGTCTCCAGGCTCAATCGGCATCGGCTCGAGGCCACCGGGGATGCGGAGATCGCGGCGCGGATCGCCGGCTACGAGATGGCGTTTCGGATGCAGTCGAGCGCGCCCGAACTCATGGACATCGCCGGTGAATCGGCCGAGACGCTCGCTCTCTACGGCATTCGCGAGCCCGGCGAGGCGACCTACGCCCGCAACTGCCTGCTCGCGCGGCGGCTCGTCGAGCGGGGCGCGCGGTTCGTGCAGCTCTACCACACCAACTGGGACCACCACGGCGGGCCGACCGAGAACCTCGAGACGCACCTCCCGCAGGTCTGCGGCGAGATCGACCGCGCGAGCGCCGCGCTCGTCCTCGACCTCGAGCGTCGCGGCCTGCTCGACGAGACGATCGTGGTCTGGGGCGGCGAGTTCGGCCGCACGCCGATGGGGGAGAAGCGCGAGAGCACGGGCCGCAACCATCACATCGACGCCTTCACGATGTGGTTCGCGGGTGGCGGCTTCCGGCCCGGGCTCACGCACGGTGAGACCGACGAATTCGGCTTCGGCGCGGTGGACCGCCCGACCCACGTGCGCGACATCCACGCCACGCTGCTGCACCAGCTCGGGCTCGACCACGAGCGGCTCTCGGTCCGGTTCCAGGGACTCGACGAGAAGCTCACCGGCGTGAAGCCCGCGCGGGTCGTCACCGAGATCCTGGCGTAGCACGCATCCGACATCCGCGGCGCAGCGGCCCGGGGGCGGCGCGGGACCGTGGGTCAGGGACGCGTTGGTTCGGCCGCGGGCAGGGGATCGAGGCGGAGGAACGGCTTCAGCGCGCGGTACGTGGACGGGCCGATCCCGGGCACCTCGAGGATGTCGGTGAGGCGCCGGAAGGGGCGGGCCTCGATGATGCGATTGGCGAGTGTCTCCCCGATCCCCGGCAGCCGCATGAGGTCGTCACGGGACGCCGTGTTGAGGTCGACGGCGAAATCCGCCGGCAGCGTCTTCGTATCGACGGCCTCGCGAAGCTCGCGCGCCTCGTCCCGGTCGCGGCGTCGCTCGTCGGGCAGCGCGTTCCAGTCGGTGTGGGCCCAGATGCCGGCGCCCCGCGCCGCCGCCTGGAGCTCGAGGTCGGCGAGGCGCTCGCGATAGTCCTCGCCCGTCTCTCCGGTCGGCGTGGTGCGGGAGACCCCGAAGGCGCGTGCCAGGCCGCGGGCCACCAGGTGGGTGGCGAGGTCCCGACCGTCGGCGTCGGTCACGAAGGCGTAGATCCGCTGGAAGCGACCGTCGCCGCGGGCGTCGGCGAAGGCGGTGTGGATCGTGAACGGGTGTCGGAGCGCGAGACGGGTCTCGTCCGCGGCGCGACGGCCGAGCTCCTTGGCGAAGTCGATGGAGGCGACGGCGTCGGGGCGGACCGTCGTGATGCCGAAGAACCGACGCTGGCTGCGGAGCCGCCGGGCGTCGGTTTCGTCGCGGGCGGTCGTCTCCAGGCAGTCGACGCCGTAGAGTCGGATCGTGTGCTCCTCGCCCGCGGGCGTGCGCACGCGGAAGCTGTCGCCATCGGCCCACTCGGTCGGCACGAGCGTGCAGCCCGTGATCGCGACGAGGTCGGTGCCGGCGCCCCGCACGGTGGATGCGACCAGGCAGAGCAGGGAGGCCACGAGTCGGACCGGCGCACGGCCCACCGGGCAAAGCGACCACGACGGTGGGTGTGGCACGATGAGCCCCCGGTCGAAACGTCTCAGGCGATCCAGTCGTCGATCACCCGCCCGCCCACGCCGGTGAGCCGTGCGTCGAGCCCCTGGTGTCGTACGGTGAACCGATCGTGTCGGAAGCCGAAGAGCCGCAGGATCGTCGCCTGCAGGTCGTTGACGTGCACGGGCCGGTCGACGATCGACCATCCGATGTCGTCGGTCGCGCCGTAGGTCAGGCCGCCCCGCACGCCGCCCCCGGCCATCCAGAGCGAGAAGGCGAAGGGGTGGTGATCGCGGCCGGTGACGTGCGGGGAGCCGCCCCGATTCTCGCCGAGCGGGGTGCGGCCGAACTCGCCGGCGAAGATCACGAGGGTCTCGTCGAGAAGCCCCCGCGCCTTGAGATCGGCGAGGAGGGCCGCGACGGGCTGGTCGGCCATTCCGCAGTTGTGCGGCAGTTCCACGTCGAGGTTGGAGTGGTGATCCCACGAGGCGTGGAAGAGGCTCACGAACCTCACGCCGCGCTCGACGAGCCGCCGCGCGAGCAGGCAGTTCGTCGCAAACTGCCGATACTGGCCCGGACCGCCGCCCCGGGCGGCCTTCACGGGCGGGTCGGGGCGCTCCACGCCGTAGGCGTCGAGCGTGGCCCGGGTCTCACCGGAGAGGTCGATGAGTTCGGGTGCGGCACTCTGCATGCGGAAGGCGAGCTCGTAGCCGGCGATCCGGCTGGCGATCTCCGGGTCGCGGAGCAGGCCGAAGCGCTCCGCGTTGAGGTCGCGGGCCACGTCGAGTGCCCGTCGCTGGAGGTCGGGCGGCAGGCCCGGGGGATTCGCGAGATTCAGCACCGGATCCCCCTGGTTGCGGAACAGCGTGCCGGCATACATCGATGGCAGGAAACCGCTCGACCAGAGCGATGCCCCGCCGCTCGTGCCCCGTCCCGCCGAGAGCACGACGTAGCCGGGCAGGTCTCGCGACTCGCTCCCGAGGCCGTAGGTCAGCCACGAGCCCAGCGTCGGCAGGCCGAAGAACGGCCGGCCGGCGAGCAGCGTGAGCTGTGCCGGATGGTGGTTGAACTGGTCGGTGTGCATCGAGCGCACCATGAGGATGTCGTCGGCGTGCGCGGCGACGCGCGGCAGGAGATCGCTGAACTCCATGCCACACTGGCCGTGTCGCGAGAAGACCCGCTTCGAGCCGAGGAGCACCGCGGTCTCCTTCTTGATGAAGGCGAAGCGCACGTGCTTCGTCATCGATTCGGGCAGGGGCTGCCCGTGCAGCGCGGCGAGCTTCGGCTTCGGGTCGTAGAGGTCGATCTGGCTCGGCGCCCCCTCGAGAAAGATGAAGATGCAACGGGTCGCCTTCGCCGCCAGCGGCGGGGTTTTCGGGGCAAGCGGATCGGCGGTCGCGGACGGGCCCGTTGCACCGGCCGCCTCGGCGAGGAGTGCCGCCAGGGCCGTCGCGCCGACGCCGTAGCCCCCCGTGCCGAGGAAGTAGCGACGGCAGTGGGCCTCGGCCGCGGCGCGCGCGGCGTCGTGTGCGTCGGCGAACGGCGAGGGGAGCGCGGGCGTCATTCGCGGGTGATGAACTCGTCGAGGTTGAGGAGTACGCGCAGCGTGGCGATCCAGGCCGCCGTCTCGGCGTCCGGCACCGCGGACACGGTCTGCGTGCCGACGAGCGCCGCGGCCGCCTCGGGGGCCGTGGCGTAGTGCGCTCGGGCGGCGGCGAGCAGCCCGGAGAGCCTGACCATCTCGGCAGCGCGGGGCGGCCGACAGAGGCAGATGGCGACGGCCCGCGCGAGCCGGTCCCGGTCGTCGAGATCGGGCTCCGCGAGGATCCGACGCCCCAGCGCCTGCGCCGACTCGACGAACGCGGTCTCGTTGAGGAGCGTGAGCGCCTGGAGCGGCGTGTTCGACACGCTGCGGATCACGCAGGCGAGGTTGGCGTCGGGGCAGTCGAACGTCATGAGCGTCGGGTGCGGCACCGTGCGCTTGAAGAAGGTGTACATGCCGCGGCGGTACCGGTCCGGTCCGGTGCTTTCCTTCCAGGTGAAGTTGTTGGCGTAGCTCAGCGCGGTGAGGTCCGGGGGCATCGGGGGGAACACGCTCGGGCCCCCGATCGACGGCACGAGGAGCCCCGCCACCTCGAGCGACAGGTCGCGCACGATCTCCGCCTCGACCCGCAGGCGGTTCTGTCGGGCCAGGAGCACGTTGAGCGGATCGACGTCGGCCAGTTCCGGCCGATGCGCCGACGACTGCCGGTAGGTCGCCGACAGGAGGATCGTCCGCAGCAGGGCCTTCGTGTCCCAGGCGAGGTCGTCCCGGTAGGTGGCGGCGAGCCAGTCGAGCAGGTCCGGGTGGGAGGGCGGCTCGCCACGCGTGCCGAAGTCGCCCACGGATCGCACCAGCCCCTGGCCGAACAATCGAGCCCACCACTGGTTCACGATCACGCGCGGGGTGAGCGGATTCGTCGGCCCCACGAGCCATCGCGCGAGGTCGAGCCTGGTCGCCCGGGCGGCACGCTTCGGGAGCCCGGGCAGCACCGCCGGCACGGCCGGTTCGACGACCTCGGCCGGCGCGAGGAAGTCGCCCCGGTCGAAGCGATGGGTCGCGCGGCCGAGCCGTGCCGCGGACAGCAGCCGCACCGGGAGAATCTTCGCCTGCGACTCGTGCAGCACCCTGTCGATCTCGCTGCGCAGCCGGCGCACCTCCGTGTCGCGGTCGGCGAAGTGATCGAAGAGCGTCTGCCGTGTGTCGTATACCCGCTTCTCCGGATACTCGCGAAGCGCCCTCACCACCGCGGGCGGCAGATGCAGCTCCGTCCAGTCGCCGACGAGCGCCGACACGCGGAAGCGCCCGAGGAGATGGCCACCGCCGTGCCGCGTCTCGATCTCGAGCCGCAGGGATTCCCCCGGCTCGAGTCCGGTCCGCCCGAGGGTCCGCACGTCGAGGTGGTGCGGCCTGTCGGCGGCCAGGCCACCGCCCCAGCCCCTCCGGGCATTCGTCCCGTCACCCAGCACGTCGGTCGCCGCGAATTCCTTGGCCTCGGCGTCGGCCGTGGCGCGTTGCAACGGCAGCGGACGAAGCACGGCGCCCGTCGCATCGACGATGCTCGCGGAGAGCCGCGTGACGACGAACGTGCCGTCGTCGGCGAGCCCCGCGCCCCCCTTGGGAAGCGCCGCATCGGGCAGCGTCGCGAGCCGCAGGCCGGTGAATGGCAGCGGCACCTCGTCGATCGTGAGGACGAGCGTGTCGACCTCCGCTGGGACGTCGGTCGCTCGGGCGTCGGCCGTGTCCGTCTCGCCGGCGCGTCCGGCCACCCGCCACGAGCCGTCCTCCCGAGGCTCGTAAACGAGGCCGGCGGCCGACGTGACGCCGGCCGTGCGGCACGCACGCTCCTCGAGCCGCGGATTCGGCGTCGACTCCAGGAAGCCCCGCTCTTGCTCCTCCCAGGCACGCTGCGCCGGCGCGATCGCCCGTTCACGTTCGGCCAGTGCCCGCCGCAGCGGCCCCAGCCGGGCCTCGAGCGCCTTCGGCTCGGCCGCGCCGAAGGGCAGCCGCGCGACCGACTCGTCGGCGTCGTTGAAGAATGCATAGAGCGAGAAGTACTCGGCGTGCGTGATCGGGTCGTACTTGTGCGTGTGACACTTCGCGCAGCCGACGGTGAGTCCGAGCCACACCGACCCGACGGTGTCGGCGCGGTCCATGCACGCCGCGACGCGGTACTCCTCCTGATCGACGCCCCCCTCGGTGTTGGTGAGCGTCTGCCGATTGAAGGCCGTCGCGACGAGCGTGGCCGACGTGGCGTCGGGGAGCAGGTCTCCGGCCAACTGCTCGATCGTGAACCGGTCGAACGGCATGCCGACGTTGAAGGCGTCGATCACCCAGTCGCGGTAGACGTAGGCGTCCGGACGGGGGCGGTCCTTCTCGTATCCATCGCTGTCGGCGTAGCGGGCCAGATCAAGCCAATGCCGTCCCCAGCGCTCGCCGAAGTGGGGGGACGCGAGCAGCCGGTCGACGAGCGCCTCGTACGCGGCGTCGGAAGGATCGGCGACGAAGGCGGCCGTTTCTTCGGGCGTCGGCAGGAGGCCGATGAGATCGAGGGAGACCCGCTTCACGAGGGTGTGCGGGTCGGCCGGCGGGGACGGGGCGATGCCCTCGATGGCGAGCCGTTGGTGGACGAAGGAATCGATCGGATGCCCCGCGCCGCCGGGCACGGCCGGCGTGACGAGCGGGCGGAACGCCCAGTGATCCTCGTACGCCGCACCGGCCTCGATCCAGCGACGGAGGATCCCGACGGCGTCGGGCGTGAGGGGCGGTTCGTCGCCCGGCGGCATGCGAAGGTCCGGGTCGGTGCTCGTGATCCGCGCGAGCAGGTGGCTGGCCGCGGCGTCGCCAGGCACGATGGCCCGGCCGCCACCGTGACGCTCGCCCGTCGCCGAATCGCGATCCGTCAGGTCGAGGCCCGCCTCGGCCGTGTCGGGGCCGTGGCACCGCACGCAGTGTTCGGTGAGGAGCGGCCGAATGTCGCGGCTGAAGGAGCCGCCTGACGCCGGCGGATCGGCGGCGTGGGCGGGGGGCTGGCCCGCAGCGAAGAGGCACTCCGCGGTGACCACGACCATCGCGAAGGCGGAGGGACGCATGCTCCCGGCGCCGGGCTGCCGCAGCCTGCGCATGCGTCGACCTCCCCGGGAGTGCGGCTCCGGCTGCCACCACGTGTGAACCACGGTGCCGGACGGCCCGCCGATGCACGATTTATCGGCAGCCGCTGCGGCGGTGTCAAATTTCGCCGTCTGTCCGGAGGCGCGATCCGCCATCGAGCCGACCCCTTCGCGGTGCGTCGACTACAGTGATCGATGCACGTGACGATCCCGGGAGCATGCGGATGGAACCGAGGAAGACGGATGCCCGCAAGGAGTACGAGCAGGGTGCGCTCGACGAGACGACGGTCGCGCACGACCCGATCGCGCAGTTCGCCGCCTGGTACGACGACGCGGTCGCGGCCGGCGTGCCGGAACCGGAGGCCATGACGCTCTCCACCGCCACGCCGGACGGTCGCCCCTCCGCGCGGATGGTGCTGCTCCGCGGGTTCGACCCGCGGGGATTCTGCTTCTTCACCAACTACTCGAGCCGCAAGGGGCGGGAACTCGAGGCGAATCCCTGGGCCTCGCTCACCTTCCACTGGGCCGCGCTCGAGCGGCAGGTGCGGATCGACGGCCGTGTGGAACGCACGAGCGAGGCGGAGAGCGACGCCTACTTCCAGAGCCGGCCTGTCGCGTCGCGGATCGGGGCGTGGAGTTCACCGCAGAGCGAGGTCATTCCCGATCGCCGATCGCTCGAGGATCTCGTCGCCCGCTTTCGGGTGCTCCATCCGGACGACGCGGCGATCCCGCGGCCGCAGCACTGGGGCGGCTTTCGCGTCGTGCCCGATCGGATCGAATTCTGGCAGGGCCGACCGAGCCGTTTGCACGACCGCCTGCGCTTCAGTCGCGCCCCTTCCGGTCCGTGGTCGCTCGATCGTCTCGCCCCTTGACGACGAGGGGACCGATCTTTGCGGCCGCCGGTGCCGCTGCATAAAATCCATAAGACGAGGCGGGGGTTGGCCCCCACCGGTTTTATCTCTCAGGGGCAGGCGACGATGGTGCAGTTCGACCTCGCTGTGACATGGAGCGAGGCCCGGCGGCGCGTGCCCGGCCATGGGTCCGCGCGTGCTCGCCGGCATGGTTTCACCCTCGTCGAACTGCTCGTCGTGATCGCGATCATCGCGGTCCTGATCGGCCTGCTGCTGCCGGCGGTGCAGAGCGCCCGCGAGGCGGCGCGACGGTCGTCGTGCTCGAACAACCTCAAGCAGATCGGCGTCGCCGTCCAGGTCTACACGGAGTCGAGGAAACACCTCCCTCCGGGCGGTTCGGTGGAGTTCGACACGTATCCGCAGCCCGCGATCAATCTCGCCGGTTCGACGACGATGCTGATCCTGCCGTACCTGGAACTTTCGTCGCTCTACGACCAGTACGATTTCTCGCTGGTGACGAACAACGGCAGCGGCAAACCGGGCACGCGGATCGACGAGTCGACGCTGCCCGGCAGTTCGTCGCGCGTGTCCACGGCGAAGATTCCCGGCTACGTCTGCCCGACGGACGGCAACGTCAACGTGAACACCGGCGTGGGGAAGTGCAACTACTTCTCATCGGCCGGGGCGCAGGCACTCTCGACGGCGGGCAACAACCTCACCCCGTGCCAGTGCACGAACGCCTATACCGCGTATTTCACGCCCAACACCGGGTCGGTGAATCGTAGCGGCCCCTTTGCCCGCGACTGGGATGCGACGCGCAAGCGGGCGCGGGTGTGTCGGCTCGAGGAGATCACCGACGGTCTCTCGAAGACGATCTTCTTCGGCGAGAACCGGCCCACCTGCTCGGGCCATGCCAACGGTGGCTGGGGCAACACGAACAACGGCTGCGGCCTGATGAGCACGCAGATTCCTCTGAACTTCGACTCCTGCAAACTGGACGTCGCCTCCGCCGCCGGTGACGGCTGCGCGGCCCGATGCAACTGGAACACCGAACTCGGCTTCAAGTCGATGCATCCCGGCGGGGTGATGTTTCTGTTCGGGGACGGCGCCGTGACGTTCCTGCAGGAGTCGATGGACCATTGGACGCTGCAGTATCTGGGCGGGAAGGCCGATGGGAGGTC
The DNA here is from genome assembly GCA_903917235.1 of uncultured Planctomycetaceae bacterium. GTDB lineage: Bacteria > Planctomycetota > Planctomycetia > Pirellulales > UBA1268 > QWPN01. Next base: position 15,824 of record CAIWZS010000512.1, read on the forward strand.
GGTGTCGTTTTGAACGGTGGGCGGCGTGCGTGGCGCGGTCGCGCAGGATCGCGGTGGAGCCCCGGCGCCGCGCGTCGTCACAACGGGTTCGTCACCACGTGGTCACACGCGAGAGGTGCGTCGATGGTGTATCGGAACGTGCATGGACGGTTCGTCGGCGGGGGGCTCGTTCCCATGCTGCTCCTCGCCGCCGCGGTTGCCGGCTGTGGCAGCGGCCTCGTCCCGGCCGAGGGCCTCGTGCTGCTCGATGGTCAGCCCCTGGCAGGTGCCACCGTCACCTTCATGCCGCAGGCGGAGGGTCGGCCGGCGTCTGCGGTGACCGGTGCCGACGGGCGGTTCAAGGCCGCGCTTCCCGACGGCAAAGGCGGCCTGGCCCCGGGTGAGTATCGGGTGGTCGTGATGCTCGTGAAGCAGGCGGTGGTGGCGGCCGGCGGCGAGGCGGCCGAGACGGCCAGTGGCGGCGGCGGGCCCCCCGTGGAGTACATCGTGCCACGACGGTTTGGAAATCCCGAGACCTCGGGACTCACCGCGTCGCTGTCACGGGGCGCGACCGACCTGCGGTTCGAACTGGTCTCGACGCCGGAGGCAGCCACCCCACCCCGGCCGTAGGCAGTGCCAGCGGCCGTCACGGTCACCCGTCGGCAGATGGTCGGTCACGCGGTCGGTGCGGCGGGAACCTCGAAGCCCTTGCGGTACGGCTTCGTGATGAGGCGGTCGGCTGCCGGGGCGTTGCGGAAGCTCATCGTCGCGGCGTCCCACTCGAGCACCCCTTCCGGCTCGACCAGCCGGCCGGTCACGGCGTCGCGGGTCGGGATGGCCAGGCGGGTCGCGATGTTGCCCAGATGCACCGTCTCGGTGAGCGGGCCGGCGTAGTGGAAGCCGTCGCTCGTTTTGGTGCCGGCGAGGCAGGCATCCACCCAGACGTGACGGTGGTTGAGCGGCTCCACCTTCGGCATCGCGTACGCGGCGTACTTCTCGACGGGATAGAGCTGCGGCATGCCGACGTGCGGCAGCACCATGCATCCCTCCTCGCCCACGAAGATGCTGCCCGCCCGCGGCAGCGGCTTGTCGCCGGGCATCCGCGCGAGCGTGTGCTCCGGCCGCAGCCCCCCGTCCATCCAGATCACCTCGAGATCCTTGCCCGCGGTGAACTCCGTGCCCGGGAAGACGTAGGTGACGATCTCCTGCGTGGGCCAGATCTGGTCGTTGATCCCGCTGTTGCGGGCCCGCACGCTCTGCGGCGCCGTGATGCCCAGCGCCGTGAAGACCGGGTCGAGGATGTGGCAGCCGAAGTCACCGAGGCCCCCGCAGCCGAAGTCCTGCCAGTCGCGCCACATGAAGGGGTGATAGGCCGGCGCGTAGTCGCGCATGGGCGCCGCGCCGATCCAGAGATTCCAGTCCACGTTCGGCGGCACCGGCGCCGCCGCGGGGGGGGCGAGGAGCTTCGTCCGCTCGTTGCCCGTGACGCCGACCCAGGAGTGAACCTGCCGCACCCTGCCGATCGCACCGTCGCGGATCAGTCGCGTCGCCAGACGGTATTCGGCGTTGGAATGGATCTGGTTGCCCATCTGCGTGGTCACGCCGGTGGCCTCGGCCCAGCGCTGCATCTGGCGCGATTCCCAGAGCGTGTGCGAGAGCGGCTTCTGGCAGTAGACGTGCTTGCGGGCCTGCATCGCCGCCACCGCCACCGGCGCGTGCATGTGGTCCGGCGTGTCGATGAGCACGGCGTCGTATCCGTCTCCCAGGGTCGAGAACATGTCGCGGTAGTCGGCGAAATGCCGCACGCCGGGATGCTTGGCATCGGCCTTGGCGAAGCGGTTCGCGTCGATGTCGCAGAACCCGACGAACGCCACCTTGGGGTGATCCCCCGTGGCGGTGATGTCGGCATAGCCCATGCCGTCCACGCCGACACAGGCGATCTGGAGTCGGCCGTTGAGGTCACGACCGCGGACCACGGCCGGTGCCGCGGCGACCGCGGTGGCGAGCCCGCAGGACCTGAGGAACGAGCGACGGGTCGTGGTCATGGTGGCGCACTCCGGGATGATGAACGGGCTCGCGGGCCGAGGTCCTGCCACCGTCGGTGGATGGACGGCGAATGCGGACGGCCTCAAGATTGTGGCGGCTCGCCGGCGGACGTGCCACCCTGTCCGGTGGCTGCCCGAGAGCCATGGCGTGGGTTGCGCGAGCCATGAACGATCCCCGGGCGCGGAGTGCACGCCGGACGGGAGACGCGGCCGCGTCCGTCCGCCGGGACGGATTTCTGGTCGTGCGGCATGGCACGGTCGTCCTGCCCGACGGCCTGCTCGCCGACGGCCAGGTCGTCTGCGAGGACGGTGTCATCACCGCCGTGCGACGTGGGGCGGCGACCGCCATGGGTGCCCGGGTGGTCGACGCCGGGGGCGGCTTCATCGCACCGGGCTTCGTCGACCTCCATGTTCACGGCGGCGCCGGTGCCGACTTCATGGACGGCACGCCCGATGCCGTCCGCACCGTGCTCGCCGCGCATGCGCGTCACGGCACGACGACGCTCTTCGCCACGACCACCGTGGGCCGACGCGAGCAGATCGACGCGATGCTCGACGCCTGCCGCGCCGTTCGTGCCGCCTGGCGGCCGCAGGTCGGGGCACGGCTCGCGGGGGTGCACCTCTACGGGCCCTATTTCGCGGCCGGCAAGACCGGATGCCACGCCGCCGAAGCCCGCCGCGACCCTGCCGCCGCCGAGTACGGCCGATGGTTTCGCGACGGGCTCGTGCGCATCGCCACCTGCGCCGCCGAACTGCCGGGCGCCGTCGCGTTCTATCGGGCCGCCCGCCGCCGCGGCTGCCTCGTCACGTGCGGTCACTCGAACGCGAGCTGGGCCGAGATGGCCGCCGCGTTCCGGGCGGGCATGCGGCATGTCGATCACTTCTGGTGCGCGATGAGTTCGGTGCCGTCGCTCCGCGCCCGATTCGGGGCGCCGATGCAGGCGAGCATGGAGCAGTTCGTCCTCGCGGAGCCGGCGATGAGCACCGAGGTGATCGCCGACGGGCGGCA
>CAIWZS010000513.1 GCA_903917235.1 uncultured Planctomycetaceae bacterium
CGGCCCCGACTTTTCCTGGCAGGCGGAGTTCACGCCGCCGGCGGTGAATACCGACGGTCCCAGCAAGACGCCCTACAACGCGGCCAAGGGCTATTCCGACTACTTCCTCGCCTACGCGCACGACTTCACCGGCGACGGGGCGAGCGACATCCTCGTCTTCGGGTTTCCGGGTGAGGCGGCGCTCCTGTTCGTCAATCCGCAGGGCCGCGAAGGTCACTGGGAGAAGCACGCGATCTTCGACGTGGCCGACGGCGAGTCGCCCGATCTCGTCGACCTGACCGGTGACGGTCGGCCGGAACTGCTCGTGCATTCGAGCGACGCGCGCAAGGCGCCCGAGGCCCAGGGCAAGGGAGGCGGCCAGCTGGGTTTCGTCGAGATCGACTGGGCCAACCCCACCGGCAAGGGCCGCTTCCGACCGATCACTCCCCGGTCGCCTGAGAACGACGCGAAGTACTTCCGCTACACGCATGGCTACGGTGCCGGCGACGTCAACGGCGACGGTCGCGTCGACATCCTCACGAAGGACGGCTGGTTCGAGCAGCCCGCCGACATCACGACCGACTCGCTCTGGTCGTTCCACCCCGGTCCTTTCGGGCCGGCGGGCGGGCGCGGCGGCGCCCACATGCACGTGTACGACGTCAACGGCGACGGCCGCAACGACGTCGTGACGAGCTACGACGCGCACGGCTATGGCCTCGGCTGGTTCGAACAGAAGGCGGATGGGACGTTCGCCGAGCACCGCATCGTCGGCAGCGCGCCGGCGGAGAATCCGCAGGGAGTGTCCTTCAGTCAACTGCACGCGGTGCGGATGGCCGACATCGACGGTGACGGACTGTCCGACATCGTCACGGGCAAGCGCCGCTGGGCCCACGGGTCGAGCGGGGACGCCGAGCCGAATGCGCCACCCGTGCTCTACTGGTTCCGTCTCGAGCGCGACGGCAAGGGTGGTGCGACGTTCGTCCCGCACCTCATCGATGCCGACAGCGGCGTCGGCACACAGGTGACCGTCGGCGATCTCGACGGCGACAAGCGGCCCGACATCATCGTCGCCAACAAGCGGGGCGTGTTCGCGTTCACGCAGGAGTGACGAGGCGGCCCACTTTTCCATGGCTCCCGGCCCGGTCAGGATGTATCTTTGTTGGGGCCGGGCGTTCCGCGTGAGGCGTCGAGCGGCCCGCCAATCGACACGGGGAGCCTGTCATGGGCCGCTGCGTCATCCTTGCATCCGTGCTCGCCGTGCTGGGCTCGGCTGACGGTGGCGTGTGGGCCGCCGAGCGGCCCACGGCGGCCGCCGACGTCGCGTTCTTCGAGAGCCGGATCCGGCCGGTGCTCGTCGCGCACTGCCTCGAGTGCCACTCGGCCGATGCGAAGGAACCGGGTGGCGGGCTCGTACTCGACCGTGCGGCCGGGTGGCAGCGCGGGGGAGACAGCGGTCCGGCCATCGTGCCCGGTGACAGCGCCACGAGCCTGCTCATGGCGGCGCTGCGATATGACTCGCTCGAGATGCCTCCCTCCGGCCGGCTGCCCGATGCGGTCGTCGCCGACTTCGCGCGCTGGATCGATCACGGCGCGGTCGATCCGCGGGACGAGTCGATGCCGGAGGCACTCGCCCGCACGGGCGACGGCGAGATCGACTGGGAGGCGGCGCGGGCGTTCTGGTCGTTCCAGCCGCCGCGTCACGCAGCTCCTCCGACGGTCGCCGACACGTCGTGGCCGCGCGAGTCGATCGACACGTTCGTGCTCGCGGCGCTCGAGCAGAAGGGCCTGCGGCCCTCGGCCGACGCGCCACCGGCGGCGCTCCTGCGGCGGGTGGCCTTCGACCTCACGGGATTGCCGCCGTCCCCGGACCTCGTCGCGGCCTTCGTCGCCGATCCATCTCCCGCCCACCTCGCGCGGGTCGTCGACGAG
>CAIWZS010000514.1 GCA_903917235.1 uncultured Planctomycetaceae bacterium
CCGAGTTTCCTGCCTTTTATGGCCCCGCCTCGCCCGATCCGGTGATCACGTTCAAGGCTCCGGCCGACGGCACCTACCGCGTGCTCGTCAACGAACTCGCCGTCGACTCGATCACCGGCGTCGACCGCTCGTGGGTGCTCGAAGCCCGGCGACCCGATCCGGGATTCGATCTCGTCGCGATGCTCGGCCAGCCCGACCGTGCCGACGCGAACAAGGCCGTGCGCACCGTCCCGGTGGTCGCGATCGGCGGCAGCACGCCGGTGGAGGTGCTCGTGATCCGCCGCGACGGCTTCGCCGGCGACGTGATGCTCGAGGCTCAGGGCCTGCCGGAGGGCGTCTCCGCGGTGCCCACGGTCGTGCCGGGCAGCGGCAACCGTGGCACGCTCGTGCTCACGGCCGCGGAGGGGACGGCCGCGAAGACAGCGACGTTCCAGATCGTCGGCAAGGCGCCGCGCGGCACGCCCGAGGGGGGCGAGATCGTGCGCTCCGCCCGTCCTGTGACGCTCCGCTGGGATGCCGCCAACCAGAATCAGCCGCGGTCGCTGCGTGAGGCGCGGGCAATGCCGGTGGCTGTGACCGTCGAGACCGCACCGCTCACCGTGCAGGCGAAGGAGCAGAAGGTCTGGCAGACCCACCGCGGCGAGAAGGTCACCGTGCCGCTCTCGGTGGTGCGGCGCGACGGAGCGAAGGGGGCCCTGACGCTCGCTGCCGCCGGGCTGCCGGGTGAACTCAAGGTGGCCAACGTCACGATCGACGAGAAGGCCACCGAGGCCACCGTCACCGCCGAGATCGGCAACAACCTGCCGCTCGGGACGCACGTCGTCCTCCTCAAGGGCGTGGTGAAGAAGTCGTTCGCCCGCAACCCGCAGGCGGTGGAGCGGCTGAAGGCCGACGCGGCCCGCATCACCGCGCTCGCCAAGGAGCGTGCCACCCAGGTGGAGGCCGCGAAGCAGGCGTTCGCCGCGGCCGAGAAGCAGTTCGCCGCGAATCAGGCCCCCGGTCAGACGCCCGATCCGGCGATCGAGGCGGCGAAGACCGCTGCGAAGAAGGCGCTCGACGAGGCCGAAGCCCGCGCGAAGGCGGCCGAGGAGGAACGCGTGAAGCGGGAGAAGGCAGCCACCGACGCCACCGCCGCGAGCGCCGCCAAGGACATCGACGTGCCCGTCGTGCTCGCCCCCATCACGATCGTCGTCGCCGAGAAACCGAAGGAAGAGCCGCCGAAGCCCGACGCTCCGAAGCAGGAGCCGCCCAAGTCATGACGGCCGCCGGCCCCTGGTCGCGCACCTCCCCAAGGCCCCCTGTGGCGCACGCCTCGAGGCTTGCGCGCACGCCCTGCCCCCCTGCCACCTGTGGCGCACGCCTCCAGGCTCACGCGCACGCCCTGAACCCCTGCCTCTTGTGGCGCACGCCTCCAGGCGTGCGAATGCGGCCTCAACAACCCATGAGCTTCACGCTCGCTCCATGACCCTCACTCCTATGATCCTCGCCCCCTCACAGCCCCACCCTGGTTCGCACGCCTGGAGGCGTGCGCCACTCGGCACGGACCGCCCATACAACCCGAGGCATCTCCGCATGCATCGCAACTCCGACTCCCCCCGGCACCCAGCCTGCCCGGTCCGAGTCCATCCAGGCGTCCTGGTCGCCATGACCCCATTTCACGTCGCCATGAGTCGTGCATCGATGCGACGCCGTGCGCACCTTCTGGCCACGTCGTTTCTGCTCGCGTCGAGTGTCATCCTCCCGACGCACGTCGCCGCGGACCCGCTGCCGG
>CAIWZS010000515.1 GCA_903917235.1 uncultured Planctomycetaceae bacterium
CCTCCTTGATCACCTGCACGAGCACCTCGTCCCCGCGGCGGAGGATGTCCTGGATCGGCGGCTTCACCCGCGGTCGGTCGCCGAGTCGGGGCCGCCGGCGGGTCGCGGTCCTCTGGGCCGCCTCCCCCTCGCCCCCCTCGGCGGTGCGTGCCGGCTCGGTCACGTCGAAGGCCTTGTCGGGGTCGAGGCCTCCCTGCCGGTAGTACTGCGGCTCGACGTCGCTGATGTGGAGAAAGCCGTTGCGGCCCACCCCGAAATCGACGAAGGCCGCCTGGATCGACGGCTCGATGTTGACGATCCGCCCCTTGTAGATGTTCCCCACGTAGTTGTCCTGGCTCGTCCGCTCCACGTAGAGCTCTTCGAGCAACCCATCCTCGATGATCGCGATCCGGCACTCCTCCGGCTGCGACACGTTGATCAGCATCTCCTGCTTCATCGGTCCGTTCCTTTCGCTGTCGTTCGTCGCCGGACGGCGCCCGCGGTCCCCCGCGTCACGCGACCGTCTCGGCGATCCGGCGACGCATCTGGTCGCGCAGGTAGGCCTTCACCTCCCGCACGCCGTCCATCGCCAGCACCTTGTCGGCGATCACGCGGCATTCGGCGACCGAAACGCTTCGGCACGCCTGCTTCACCTCGGGGATCGCGCTCGGCGGCACGCTCAGTTGCCGCAGCCCGAGTCCCAGAAGCAGCTGCGTGTACATCACGCTGCCGCTCATCTGACCGCACACGTTGGCCGGTACGCCGGCCCCGTTCGCCACGTCCAGCGAGCGGCGCAACAGGCGCACCACCGCCGGATCGCAGGCGTTGTACAGATCCGCCACGTCCTTGTTGCCGCGGTCGACCGCCAGCGTGTACTGGATCAGGTCGTTCGTGCCGATCGAGACGAAGTCGACCTCCTTCACGAGGGCGTCGAGCATCATCACGGCGGCCGGCGTCTCCACCATCATCCCCACGGGCATCTTCGGGTTGAAGGCGATGCCGTGTTCGGCGAGATCCTCCATCACGTCGGCGAGCACGAGCCGCGCCTGTCGCAGCTCGGCGATCGTCGAGATGAGCGGGAACATCACGCGCACATCCCCGAGGGCACTCGCCCGGAGGATCGCCCGCAGCTGCGTGCGGAAGATCGGCAGCTGCCGCAGGGAGAGCCGGATGCTGCGGAGGCCGAGGCAGGGATTGCGCTCCTCCTCGGGCGTGGACACCGTGAGGAGCTTGTCGGCACCCAGGTCGAGGGTGCGGATCGTGACGGGCCGGCTGCCCATCGCCCGCACCACCGCGCTGTACGCCTCGAAGTGATCCTCCTCGCTCGGCTCCTGGGGGCTCGTGAGGTAGAGGAACTCGGTGCGGTAGAGCCCGATGCCGTCGCAGCCGCGCGAGAGGCACTGGTCGGCCTCGGTGGGAAACTCGATGTTGCCCGTGAGCAGGATCCGCACGCCGTCGGTCGTCTCGGCGGGCACGTCCCGGAGTCGGTCGAGTCGTGCGGCCACGGTGCGGGCGGCCTCCGCCTCCTGGCGGTACCGGGCGATCGTCTCCTCGTCGGGCTGGAGGATCACGAGCCCCTGGTTCCCGTCGACGATCACCGGCTCGCCGCCCGAGACGTCGGCGAGGAACGGCCCCACGCCCACGACGGCGGGAATCTCGAACCCCTCCGCGACGATGGCGGTGTGGCTCCCCGGACCGCCGAGCTCGGTGGCGAAGCCCTGCACGAAGCGCCGGTCGAGCGTGGCCGTTTCGCTCGGCGTCAGGTTGTGGGCGAGGACGATGACCGGCTGGGAGATCGCGGCGAGCGTCTCCCGCCGCTGGCCGAGGAGGTTGCGGAGCAGGCTCTTCTCGATGTCGTAGATGTCGTGCGCACGATGGGCGATGTGGTTGTCGAGGCTCTGGAAGACCTTCGCATAGCGTCGCAGCGTGCGGCTGACGGCGTACTCCGGCCACCAGTTGCGATCCCGGACGGCACTGGTGAGCTCCTGCTGGAGCTTCTCGTCATGCAGCATCGCCCGCTGCGCGTCGAAGATGGCGGCGTACTGGTCGCCGAGCTCGTCGCGGATGCGGTCGCGGTTGCGCTCGAGCTCGCGGGCGGTCTCGGCCACGGCCTGCGCGAGCCGGGCCAATTCGGTGTCGACCGCGCTCCGCTCGACGAACCGCCGCGGAATGCGGAAGCCCTCGCTGTCGAGGACCAGCGCCTCGCCGATCGTCACGCCGGCGGAGACGGCGATGCCTTGGAGCTTCAGCATGGGCGCGCCGTGCGACCGACGGCGGCAGGGCCCGTCGGGGAGATCGCATCCCGCGCCGGCCGCTCTCCGCGGCGCTGCGGGCGATCAGATCCCCGGGGCATGCGCCGGACGGTCCGTTGCGGTTCCTTTGTCGTCGTGGAGGCGGAGCACTCGGTCCGGTGGGCGTGGGCCGCACCCAGGCGGCCGCGTCGGCCCGGTCCTCGTCATCCGCCGGTCAGTGGCCTGGCGTTCCGCCGCGCGAAACGTGTCGATGTCCTGTGCTGCCGTCGTGGTTCGACGGCTCTTCGAGTTCGTTGAATCGTTTGGCGAAGAGTGTTCCGATCGCGTCGAGGGCGTCGCGGGCATCCGGCCCGGTCGCCTCGATCACGACGCGGGTCCCCGCCTCGGCCGCGAGCGTGAGCACGTCGAGGATGCTTTTCCCGTCGACGCGGTGGGCGTCGACGACGAGCTCGATGCGCGACCTCCACTTCCGCGCCTCGCGGGCGAGGAGGTCGGCGGGTCGGGCGTGGAGACCCTGGCTGTTCGACACGACGACCTCGCGCGAGAGCGTCTGCCGCTCCGCGGTGTCCCGGTCGCCCATGGTGTCGGGTGTGCTCATCGTCGTGTGCAGATCGGTTGGTCGGTGATCATGGCCGCGGAGGCACCCGCGCCGCTCGTCGTCGGGAGTTTCACGAGGCCACCCCCTGGCTGTCGGCCTCCTCGAGGAGGTGCTGGATGTCGACCGGCCCCTTGGCGGCCTTCAGGAGCCTGCAGAACGTGTCGTCGCGCAGCTGTCGCGAGATGTTCTCGAGCGCCCGCAGGTGATCGCCGGGCCGGTCGGGTGGCGAGACGAGCAGGAAGAAGAGGTGCACCGGATCGCCGTCGAGGCTCTCGAAGTCGATGCCGGGCGGACTCACCGCCACGGTGCCGACGAGCCGCGTGACGCCGGGGTGCTTCGTGTGCGGGACGGCGACGCCCCGACCGATGCCGGTGCTGCCGAGATCCTCCCGCTTCATGATGGCACGGACGATGCTCTCCTCGTCCGACCGCGTGATGCGGCCGGCATCGACGAGCGCCCGCACCATCTCGCGGACCACACCCTCCTTGCTGTCGGCCTCGACGCGGGCGCGGATGGCGTCGGAGGCGACAAAATCGGAAAACTTCATGAGCGACGGGTCTCGGAGGATGACCGAGGGGCGGCATCGACGGCGACCCCGTCGTCCATGCGGCGTCCGGTCTGGACGTGCTTGTGGTCGCGGACCTTTTCCTTGTGCTTGCGGAGCTGCTGCTCGAGCTTCTGCACCGCGCCGTCCACGCTCCGCCACAGGAGCGGGGCGTGCTCACGGCTGACCATCGGGTGGAAGTGCTCGGCGGAGGCCACGATCTCGACCGTCGGCAGCTCGGGCTTCTCGAGATCGACGGTCACGTCGAGCGCCGTGATCCGGTCGAAGTAGCGCTTCAGCCGCGACACCTTGGCGACGATCTTCGACTGGGCAGCAGGGCTGAGATGCCCGTGCCGCGAGGAAACGTTGATCTGCACCGGCACCTCTCCTTCCCGCCGCCATCGGCCGCCGGATCCGCAGCCCCGCGTTTCGTCCGAACCAGCCCGGTCGGGACACGAGGCACCCGGGGGCAGCGAGCGGCGCGGATCGCGGCACCGGGAAGCGGGAATCGAGCCGCTTGAAGGCGATCATATCACCCGTCGCGTCCGGGGGACAAACGACCTCGCGCAATCGTCGAGAGTGGCGTGAATCCGCCGGCACGCGGCCACCTGCACCGCTGCGCGCACGCGGGGCCCTCGTCTTCCGAGCATGGCTTCACGGGGCGCCGTCGGCCGCGGCGGCGCGCGCCACACGGTCGCGCCACCACCGGACGCCGTCGGCGTTGAGGTCAGCCGGTCGGTCGGGCCGGTAGCGAAGACGATCGAAACGTTCCGGCTGCTCGATGTCCAGGAGCGTGTACCACGCGTAGCGACGCACGACGAGCCACGGGCTTTCGAGTGCCTCGACGAGCGCGGCGCTGCGCCCGGCGTTGCCGTCGGTCGCTGCATCGACGATCTCGGACAGGACCGCTCCCGCACCGGCCGGTGCCGCGGCGTCGAGCGCCGCGTGCCACGCCGCCGCGCCCTCGCCGTCGACGCGCACGCGGGGCACCGTCGTTTGTTCGAGCCTGCGCCACTCCTCCTCGCGCAGCCTGAGCCGCGGCGAATCCTCGACGAGCACGCGCGCAAGCAGCGTGTGGTCGCCCATGAGGGAGAGCGTGGCGGCGGCGGCGATGCGGCGCTCCGCACGTGCTTCAGAGCCGAGTCGCTCGAGGGCCGGACGGGCCGGCTCGCCCGACGGCAGGGACGCGGCCAGAGAGGCGCGTGCCGCCTGCTCGAACGCGTCATCTGCCGCGGGCGCTGCGAGCCACGCCGGGGACCTGTCGCGGCGGGCGACCTTCACGGAGGCGGGATCGAGCGCGTTCCATGCGAGCGTCGACGCGGCGGGCACTGCGGTGGCACCAGCGCCATCCGGGGCGGGCGCGATCTGCCGCCAGGGCACCGCGGCCTGGGTGGCATGCAGTCGTGTCACGACGCCAGACGGGCCTCCGGGATCGGCCGATGGATCCGCGTCGGCCGCCATGCCACGCTCGACTTCGACTCCCAGCGGTGCCCCCGGGACGCCCGTCACGATGCCGTCGAGTCCTCCCGCGGTGATGCGCACCTCGGCGGGGCCGATCGCGCCCATCACGATGCAGCGACCTGCTTCGAGCACGAGCCACGGCCGATCGTCCTCGGTCCGCCGCATCTCCGCCCGGGTGCCACCCGAGAAGGCGATCCTCAGCCCATTGATCTCGACCTCCGGTCGGCAGAACGGCGGTGCCAGCAGTCGCACTGGGAGGGCCGGCTTGTCGCCCGCGCGCGCGACCTCCCAGGCGTCGGGTGTGACGGCGGCGTCGCCGGCTGGGCCCACCAGCAGAGCATCCCCACCCACGACGGTCGCGGAGTCGACCGCAGCGGCCACAGCATCGAAGACGGGCGCCGGTTGTGCGGGCTTCGCCGGGGCCGGCGGGGCCGGTGCCGCCGCGATGGCGAGTGCGTCGCCAAAGGGCACCGTGGGGGGTCGCTGCTGCACCATGGGAGCCGCCGCCGGAGCGTCATCGGCCGGGCGGGGCGCCTCAGCCGGCGCCGGGACGACCGCGGGCGTGACGACGGCCGTCGCGGCGCGTCCTGCCCCCGCGACCGGTGGCGTCGGCAGTGACGCGGTCGGCGGGGTATCCGGCGGGGCAGGTGCCGGTGACTCGGCTGCCGGCGCGGGTGGGGCGGGCTGCGCTTGCGGCGGTCCCGCGACGTCGACGGGGAGAGCGGCGACCGCCGGTGCGGCCGCGGCCGCCATCGCGCCGGCATCGGCGACATCCGGCACCGCGGCGCCCCGACGGGCCACGGCCCGTCCCCCGCCGAGCGACCAGGCAAGCACGCCCGAAAGCACCCCAAGGAGCAGCACCGCGGAGATCGCGAGCAGCCACGCCGCGAGCGACGAGCGTCGCGACGCGTGGGGAGCGTCACCGTCGTGCGTGGTTCGACCCGCGACATCGACGCCGACTGGACGAGGCCGTTCCTTCGACTGCGGTCGCGCGGAGCCGTCGGGTGAGGTGAGGCCGGACTCCCGCTCGGCATGGGGCCGGAGGCCTCGGGTCTGCATCGCCTGCATCAGGCGGGCTCGGTCGGCGGGCCGGAGCGTGGGAACGATGGCCGGATCGAGGCTGGCCTCCGCCAGGATGCGATGGCACGAGGCGACTTCCGCGAGCAGGTCGTCCGCGCCGAGGCAGGAGCGTTCGAAGCCATCGAGGCCCGCGAGGGGCAGCACGTTGTCGAGATATTCGGCGACGGCATTGAGATCGGACGCCGCAGCGGCGCGGGGTGCCCCGAGCGAGTCGTCCGCAATCACGCGGTCGATGCGGGTCGTGAGCAGGTGGGCGGCGGCGTTCGTGGCCACCTTGCCATCCATCTCCTCCCGGTGCGACGCGGGAAGCGTCCGGTCTCGCCAGGCCAGAAGCGTGCGGAGCGTGAGTCGCATGGGATGCCAGCCTTCCTGCGGGAGAAAAAACCGCCTCGCGAGGTGCGCCGCTCTCCGAGACGCCGCCCCGGGGAGCCGATCCGACCTGCCTTCATATGAGTGTCACCGGGGCCCGTTTTTCGTGCGATGGCACCTGCCGCCGTGCGGCTGGCCCATCCCCGCCGCCACCGCCGATCCACAGCCCCCGTCGCTCCGTAGAAGAGGGCGTGCCCGTGGCGGCCTCCGCCGCCGGGTTCCCGAGCACGGGGCGGTTTTGGACCGGGTGGATCGCGGCTGTGAGTCCGGCATCTGGAGGAGCCTCGCGTTGGGTCCGGCAACGAACGGGAATGCGACCATTGGGCACGTGGCGGGCGTGAACTACGATTTGGAAGGTGGGCCGAGCCTGAGCCGAATCGATCGGGTGACAGGCCGCCCCCGCGAGCGATCCCCCTCGGGGGAGGATGTTCGGCGTGGCGTCGAGGCGAAGGGACGCGTGACGTGATGTCGGAAACGTTTCAGGTGCCCACCGCGATCGTGCTGCGTCGGGCGGCCGGCCTCATCGAGCTCGGCGAACTCGTGGTCGATGGGGAGTGCGCGACGTTTCCCGCCGCGCGTCGGCTTTTGGTGCGGGCGCTCGATCAACTGCGAGGCCTGCCCGACGAGGACCGACTCGGCCGATCCGCGAGCCTCCTCGAGGGGGAAGCCCTGCGGGCACTCGGGGATTGGGAGGCGGCACTCGTGCCGCTCGAGCGCGCGGCCGAGGGGTCGCGTGGCCGCATCGAGGCGGCGATGGGGCTCGGCTGGTGCTACAAGCGACTCGGGCGGCTTCCCGACGCGATCGAGTCGCTCCGGCGTGCGGTCAAGGCGTTTCCCGACCAGCCCGTGCTGCACTACAACCTCGCCTGCTACCACTCCGTGGCGGGTGACGTCGCTGCTGCCATCGATCATTTGACCCGCGCGATCGCGATGGACGGTCGCTTCCGCGACCTCACCGGCACGGAACGGGACTTCGACGCCATTCGTGCCGACCCGCGGTTCGTCGCCGTGACGGTCGTGACCGTCTGACGCGGACGACTCTCGCCGGCTATTCTTGGCGTGGTGAGGAGGGACCGTTGCGGAGGCGGGACGCATCCTCGTCCGAGTCACGGGCGGGAGCACCCCGGCATGGATGCCGATGACCAGCCCGGCACTGCAGGACATCATCGCGCTCTTCGGCTGCCCTGCGGCGGGCAATCCCGCGCAGTACCTGTTCGAGCATGGCATCGAGCGGGCGATCGAGCAGGGGGGCCTCGACTGGCGATTCGTCTCCGTGGACGTCGCCGTCGAGCGCCTGGGAGAGGCGCTCGCGGGTGCGGCGGCGATGGGATTTCGGGGGTGTCTGCTCGACGGATCGCTCCGCATTGCGGCCTTGCCGCTCGTGTCGGCGACACCGTCTGCGGCGTTCGCGGGCGCGGCGAGTCTCGTCGACCGGGGCGCGGACGGCTGGGTGGCACACATGACCGACGGTCGGGGGATCGTCGAGGCGGTGCGATCCCACGTCGAGCCCGCGGAGCGGCGGGTGCTCATCGTGGGCGCCGGTCCGTGCGGTCGCGCCGCCGCGCTGGAGTTCGCGATGGCCGGTGCGGCTGGGATCGTCGTCAGCGATCCGGATGAGGCGCGGGTCGAATCACTCGTCGCGTCGCTCCGCGCGCTCGAGACGGCAGCGACCGTCGAGCGGGCTTCGTGGCCGAAGATCCTGGTTCCGGAGGACGTGCGGATCGTCGTGTCGTCGTTCGATCAGCCGGTGGCCGAGATGGCGCTCGAGCATCTCAGGCCCGACCTCGTGGTCGCGGAGGCCGTGCTGTCGCCGGAACCGGCCTCCGTCGGGCGCCAGGCGATCGCTGCCGGCGCGTGTCTCGTGGACGGGCTCGAGATCCACGCCACACGCGCGGCGATCGATTTCCGGCAGATCACGGGCTTGGCGGCGGATGCCGACCTGCTCCGCGACGCGCTCGACGAGTTCCTGTCGGCCCCGTAGATCCGCTCACGAAACCGCGACGCGGCCTGTGAGGAACTCGCGAGAATCCGACCGCGGTGGAGCACCGCCCCGGTCTGCCACGTCGTCACTCCACCTGCGGCGCAAGCCGCTCCTCATCCGCCCGCGGGCGTGGAACGCGACGAGAGCCGCGAGATTTTGCCGGCGACGGCGTTCGCCGCGGCCCTGACGTCACCGACGGCATCCTGCCCGAGCGACGCGACGAGCGCGGCGACCCCGTCCGGCGGAGCCTGTGCCGACTCATCCATCAGCAGGCCGATGGCCTTGAGCGCGTTCACGACGATGAGCACGCGGCGATAACGAGTCGCCTGGGCTGCTTCGTCTCCCTTGGGTGCCGGCGGATCGGGCAGGGCGAGCATCTCGGAGAGCGTGTCCCACGAGGCATCGCTCCCCTGTCGCGCGAGGCCCACGGCGGCGTTGAACCGCACGTCCTCGGCAGCGTCCTCGAGCAGTGCTTCGAGTCGCTCGAGCGCGGCGTCTCCACCGAGCACCCCGAGCGTGTACGCCGCGGCGGATCGCAGGCCGTGGTCGTCGGCAGCGGCGGCCTGCAGGACCGCGGAACGGACGGCCGCGGGGTCGGCGAACGACCGGTCCGCCGCCGCGAGGTTTGCCGAGAGGACCGCGAGGGCCTCGACCGCGGTGCGCGCGGTCTGCGGGTCGTCGCCGTCCCGGGCGCGCTCGATCAGTGGGTCCGCCGCTTCGGGCACCGCGAATTCGCCGAGGGCGCGGCAGAGGTACCCGCACAGCGTGCGCGACTGCTCGCCGGTATGACCGCCCCCGCGGGGCCGGCCGCTGCCCACCTCGTCGCGCAGGATCGAGGTCAGTTCGCCGGCCAGGCGCGTGTCGTTCTTGAGCGTACCGCCCCCCGGACCACGCAGGTCGTTCGCCAGGTTCAACGCGGCCTGCCATCGGCCTTCGTTCGCGCGACGCAGGGTGCGGACGTAGGCCTCGGGGTCGTTGCCGAGTTGGGCGAGCCAGTGGAAGGCGAGCCAGACGAAGACGATGATGGAAACGATGATCGCCGGGACGACGAAGAGCTGCACGAGGAAGGCGGCGCTGGGCGGCTCCACCGGCGGAAGCACGTCGGGTCCGGCGTTTGGAACGCCACGCCGCGGAGCATCTGTCGGGGGCGGAATGTGCGACATCGTGCGTACGAATGCGATCGGTTGGCTCGGACAGCCATGTGCCGGTGCGTTCGTGCCCGGCACCGTGAACCGCTCGAAGTGTAGCACCGGACCCGAATTTGGCCGCCCGAGCCGGTCTCGTGCCGGCGATCGAGGATCACGGCATGGATGAGCCCTCATGGTCGGCGGGTCCGGCAGGGCCGTTCGCTCGTGGATGCGAGCCCGTCGAGTGGCTCGACGTCCGTCTCGCGGGCGTGGGTGAGAACCTCGCGCTCGACGAGGCACTGCTCGAGGCCGCCCACGGGGGAATGCTTCGCGGCCCGATCGCCCGCGTGTGGATGTCGGAGGCTCCCGCGGTCGTGGTCGGTGCGTCGAGTCGTCTGTCCGAGGAGGTGGACCTCGATGCGTGCACCGCGGCGGGGGCGACGGTGCACCGGCGGCCGAGCGGTGGGCTGTCGGTGGTGATCGGCCCGGGCTGCCTGATGTGGTCGCTCGTCTGGCCGGCCGAGGCGACACTGCCGGCGATCGATGCGATCCACGCGAGGGTGCTCGATCCACTCGCCGCCGCCTTGCGCGCCGCCGGGCCACAGGTGGTGCGCCGCGGCACCAGTGACCTTGCGGTGTGTGCCGGTGGCGAGGAGCGCAAGGTCTCGGGCAACGCCCTGCGGGTGCGGCGTCGCGCGTGCCTGTATCACGGCACGATGCTCGATCGCTTCGACCTCACGCTCGTGGAGCGACTCCTCCGGCACCCACCCCGGGAGCCCGAGTATCGCGGCGGTCGTCCCCACCGCGCGTTCCTCGCCAATCTGGGCCTCGGTCGCCCGGCGATCGAGGCGGCTGTGCGGCGCGCCTTCGGGGCGACCGCGGTGCGTCACGAGTGGCCGCAAGCCGCCGTCGCCCGACTCGTCACGGAGCGATACTCCGATCCGGCGTGGGTCGGTCGGCTCGGGTGACGTCGTCGGGCGGCCCGACGCCATGACGCTGGCAATCTGGGCGGACCTGCGCGAAGCGGTGGGTTGGGGAGACGCCGCTCGCCGAGATGATCGTGAGCCGGCCCCGCCGCCGATGCTCACTCGTGGACACGGGCCGCGTGCAGCGGACGCCTCCGGTGCGACCGGGACGAAATCCTCTTTCGTCGGCGGACGCCCGCGGGTACGGTTCCCAGCCCGTTCGACAGGATGTCGTTCGTCAGTCAGCAACAGGAGGTTGCCCGATGCGCCTGCACATGAACGCCGCCGACGTCCGCGGCCTGGTCGCCCGTCACTTCCTGCACCTCGGTGCCGACGAGGCGGACGTTGCCGACGTCCAGGAAAACATCCGCATCGATCGCGGGCGGTGCGTCGCCCGCTGCTACCGGGTGGCCGAAATGTTCGCCATGTGGCTCATCGACGTGGGCGTCCTGCAGTTCTACGACGCCGATGGCGAAATGCTGCACACCGTGAATCTCTTCACGGAGCTCCTGCCGCACCGCGCCGCCGCCTGAGGCGGCTCGGTCGAATTCGGGGGACGGCGGGGTCGCTCGTGCGACCTGGTCGAGGGGGCGTGCGGGTGCAAGAGGGCAGGTGGGCGATGACATCGCGCAGTGACGGTCCGGCACTCTCCATCGTGGTGCCGACCGTGGACGACACCGCCGCGCTCGAGGAGACGCTCGTCAGCGTCCTCGAGAACCGGCCGGACGACTGCGAGATCGTCGTGCCGATCGCGTGTCGCTACGACGATCCCTGGAACATCTCCGAGGAGGTCCGTTTTGTCACCGCTCCTCCGCACGCCGGATTCGCCTCGTGTGCGAACCTCGGCATCGCGGCGAGTCGCGGCCGCGTGATCCACGTCCTGGCCGCCGGGTGGCGCGCCACGCACGGCTGGGCGGATGCCGCGCTCGCACGATTCGGCGATGACTCCGCTGCCGGCGGTGTGGCCGCCGTGGTGCCGCTCGTCGTGAGCGGGACCGACGTTCGACACGTGGTGTCGGCGGGAATTCGGCTGACGCGCGGCGGTCGGCGCGTGGCGGTGGTGCCGCGGCGCTCGCGACGCGATGGCACGAGTGCCGGAGTCGACGTAGCCCGCCTGCGACCATCATCGCCGATTCTGCAGGCCGGTTTCTGGCGGGCCGACGTGCTCGCCGCGACGGGCGAGGGCTTCGCCACCGTCTGCGGGAACGATTGGTGCGACGCCGACATGGGAATCACGATCGAAGCGATCGGCGGCCGCGTGGTGGTCGCGGACGACGCGTGCGTCGTGGAAGGGCCGACGCCCCAGCCGACGCGGGGCTTCGCCCACGGACTGTATGCGGAGCGGGTGTTCTGGCGGTCGCTCGCGGCGCGGTCGCTCCTGCCATCCGTGCTGCTGCATGCCTGGGAAGTGGTGCGATCGGCGCTCCTCGGAGCCCCCCTGGGCACGGTGCCGACCCTGCTCGGCCGCGCCGTGGCGCTCCTGCAATTCGGCAACTACATCGCCCACGCCCATCGGATGCGGGGCATCCGCGCCGCGATGTCGGCGGAAGCGGACGACACTCCGACGACGGTGCGGATCGACGAGCCACACCTGTCCGTCGCGCCGCCGCACCGTCGCCG
>CAIWZS010000516.1 GCA_903917235.1 uncultured Planctomycetaceae bacterium
GTCGCGTCGGCCTCAAACCGGCCGGCGTCAGGCCCGGCGAGCGAAATCGCAAGCGTCCCGAGGGCGTCGTCGGTCACGGCGATGTCCGCCAGCCGCAGCCGCACCGGCGTCGCGGTGCCTTCCGGCAGCGTCACGGCGCTCGGCAGAAGTGCGAGCGCGGTCGGCGGTTCGTTCACATCGCTCACGCTGAGCACAAACGAGGCCGTCAGCGGCAGCACGCCCGAGATTGCCGGGTCCGACACGACCACCGTCACCGCGTACGACGCCTGCGCTTCAAAATCGAGCACCGTGCCCGCCCGCAGGTAGAGCCCCGTCGCGTCGGCCTCGAACCGGCCGGCGTCAGGCCCGGCGAGCGAAATCGCAAGCGTCCCGAGCCCGTCGTCGGTCACGGCGATGTCAGCCAGCCGTAGCCGCACCGACGTCGCCGTGCCTTCCGGCAGCGTCACGGCGTTCGGCAGAACCACGAGCCCCGTTGGCGCTTCATTCACGTCCGTCACGCTGAGCACGAACGGCGCCGAGAGCGGCGGCACGCTCGAGATTGCGGGGTCTGACACGACGACGGTCACGGCGTACGACGCCTGCGCTTCAAAATCGAGCACCGTGCCCGCCCGCAGGTAGAGCCCTGTCACGTCGGCCTCAAACCGTGCGGCGTCAGGCCCGGAGAGCGTAGCCACACGGGTCCCGAGGGCGTCGTCGGTCACGGCGATATCCGCCAGCCGCAGCCGCACCGGCGTCGCGGTGCCTTCAGGCAGCGTCACGGCGTTCGGCAGAAGCACGAGCGCGGTCGGCGGTTCGTTTACGTCGCTCACGCTGAGCACGAACGGCGCCGTGAGCGGCGGCACGCCCGAGATTGCCGGGTCCGACACGACCACGTTCACCGCATACGACGCCTGCGCTTCAAAATCGAGCACCGTGCCCGCCCGCAGGTAGAGCCCCGTCGCGTCGGCCTCGAACCGTGCGGCATCCGGCCCGGCGAGCGAAATCACAAGCGTCCCGAGGGCGTCGTCGGTCACGGCGATGTCGGCCAATCGCAGACGCACCGGCGTCGCCGTGCCTTCGGGCAGCGTCACGGCGTTCGGCAGGAGCGAGAGCGCCGTCGGAGGTTCGTTCACATCGCTCACGCTGAGCACAAACGGCGCCGTGAGCGGCGGCACGCCCGAGATTGCGGGGTCCGACACGACCACCGTCACGGCATACGACGCCTGAGTTTCAAAATCGAGCACGGTGCCCGACCGCAGGTAGAGCCCCGTCGCGTCGGCCTCAAACCGGCCGGCATCCGGCCCGGCGAGCGAAATCGCAAGCGTCCCGAGCCCGTCGTCGGTCACGGCGATGTCGGCCAGCCGCAGTCGCACCGACGTCGCCGTGCCTTCGGGCAGCGTCACGGCGTTTGGCAAAACCGTAAGCGCCGTCGGTGCCGTATTGATCGCGGTCGTTGCGACGTCCAGTGCATAGCTGCCCGCGAGGGCGGTCGCTCCGGGCGCGACCGACACCCTCAAAAAATAGTCGCCGGTCGTGCCAACGACGTGCGTGATCGTGGCGTCGATGCCACCTCCAGTGCCGTCGGCGGTCGCGAGCACGGCGCCGTCTCCGCCGAGCAATTCGAGTCGCAGATCAGGCCCGTCGGCCGAGGCGCCCCCCGCGGCGGGCGTGAGCGCCGTGATCGTCGCGAGCGTGTTGGCGACGAGGGCCACTCGGTAGACATCGATCATGTCCACCGAATCCGCCCGGATGTCGAGCGCGTCGAACGTGGTCTCCACATCGGCCTGCGAATCCCCAAACACCATCACGAACGTGCACGTCGTCTCGGCACCGGCGGCGAGCGTGCCGATATCGAAGGCGAGGTTGATCGCGATGTCGTCCACGGCGCCGTTCGGGTCCGCGGGCGAGAGCAGCACGTCGAACGGATCGCCCACGGCGTAGCCACCGAACACCTCCCCCTCCGACGACACGACGGCCCGCGGGTCGCCCGTGCCGAGGCCCAGGGCAGCACCCGGTACCGACGCCACGACGAGCCGGCCGCCGCGGGTGACGTCGTTGGCCGTGTACCACTCCGACATCGGATCGGGATTCTGGGATTCGAGCAGGGCCACGCCGGAGAGCGGCGTCGCGGTAAGGTTTCGGACGGTCGTTGTGATCGTCACGTGGTCGTCGCCGTCGCGGCGCCGCACGAGCCGCTCGAAGACGACGCCGGGCTGTGGCTCGCCGGTGATCCGCACGAGGTCGGTCGTGCCGACACGGTGCCACGACAGGCTCACCGGAAACGGCGTCGGGCTGAAATCGAAGAACCACGTGTTGTTGTAGTTCGTACCCCCGATCGCGAGCGTGAACGTGGAAAACCAATGAAACTCGATGCCGTTCCACACCTGGCCGAACGTCGGGCCGCCGAAGTCGCCCACGGCGTCGAAGCCCAGCGAGAGCGGCGTGCCGGTGATCTCGAGCGTTCGGGCCACGCTTTCCCACGACATGCCGACATGGGCGAGCACCACGTCCCCGGGCTGGATCGTTTCGGCGGTCACCGTGGAATCATCCGGCTCGATACCGAGCAGCCCGCCGAGAAGGGCGACGAGCGCGTAGTCCGTCGCGGCCCCGCCGGTCACCTCGATCCGATACGTGCCGGTGGCGGGTGCGACCGCGCCTTCGATCGCGGCCTGCCCGAGCGCCGTCGTCGTTCCCGTCGCCACGACCGTGCCGCCGGGGCCCACGAGCGTGAGCGTGAGTGGCACGTCCGCGGTGGGGGCGGCCGCGATCGAGACACGACGTCCCGCTTCGATCGCAAGCGTGTAGGCGTCCACGTCGGCCGGGCCCGCAATCCGGCCGGTCACGCCCGCGCGCATCGCGTTCGCGACCGCAGTCACGGCGGCGGCGAGCGGCTGGGCGGCGGACGGCGTGTCGTTGGCGGCACGACCGAGCGACTCTCCTTCGAAGGCCGCGTCGATCCGGATGTCCACGGCGTACGTGCCCGACGTGGCTCCGGCGTTGCCCACGACGATCGTCCACGTCCCTGCGGCCGACGCGGTCACCGGACCGACGATCGCCACCGCTCCGGCTGCCGTCGGCGTGGAAATCGTCTCGTTGCCGCCCGGATCGCGGAGCGTCACCGTCGCCGCCACGCCCGCCGCCGGCGTCACGGCCACGGCGAGCGACTGCCCCGCGTTGACGGCGATCGTGAAGGCATCCTGGTCGGCGGCGCCGGAGAGGAGGCCGGCGGCGCTCCCGCGGTAGATGAGGCTGCCGAGGGGTGCGACAGGCTCGAGTGGTGCTGCGACGGGTGCACTGACGAGGTCAAGGCTCAATGTCGATGCGTAGGCGAGCGACGGATTGCCGACGGAGTCGGTCAGTGCCCCCGCCGGCAGTGAAAACGCGAGCACGGCCTCCTGCGTGATGCCGGTGAGCCCAAACCGCACCACGCGCGGCGAGACGAGCGTCGCGGAGGTGACCGATCCCAGCGACACGACCAGGTCGTTCGTGCCCACCGACGCGGCCGCCACGTCCTCGTCAAACGTCACGTCGATCGCGCCGAGCGGCAGCGGCACGACGGACGACGACGCGGGCGACGTGGCGACGACGGAGAGCGGAGCGGGGTCGTAGCGGAACGAGCCGCGGAAGGCACGGAGGAGTGCCCCGTCGGTGTTCCGCGCGAGCACGCCCGCCGAGAGCGACATCACCTGTAGCCCGCCGACCGTGACAGGGCTCGTGGCGAAGTCAAACCGTATGGTTGTGGGATTCACGATCGTCGCGGTCGTGGCCGCCACGCCATTGACGGTCAGGTCACCGGCGGCGAGCGAGGCCGCGGCGACGGCGTCGGTGAACGTGATCGTGAACGACGTCGGGGCTGTGGTAACCACGCTGTCCACGGCGGGGTTCGTGCTCACCACGCCGAAGCCGAGGGCCCGCACAAGCGAGTTGGCATTGAGCCGGCCGCCGGTGACGGTCTTGCCGGCGAGTGCGGAAACCGGGTCGGTGGTCGAGAGCAGCAGGCCCTTGAGCTCGGTCGCGGAGAGCGTCGGGGCCACGGAGAGGGCAAGCGCCGCCGCACCGGCCACGTGCGGCGTCGCCATGCTCGTGCCGGAAAGCGACGCATAGCCGTTGCTCGGCGTCGTGCTCATGATGTTGACGCCCGGCGCGCCCAGGTCCACGGACGTGAGGCCGTAGTTGCTGAACGAGGCCAGGGCGTCGCGGCGGTCCGTGGCGGCCACGCTCACGACGTACTGCGACGTGTAACTCCCCGGATACGACGGCGTGGTATCGTTGTTTCGGCCGTCGTTGCCCGCGGCCGCCACGAAGAGGATATTGGCAGTTCCGCCGGCATTGATCGCGTCGAGGAGCCCCTGCTGGTAGCCACCGCCGCCCCACGAGTTGTTCGTGACGCGCACGTTCACGCCGTAGGTCGTGCGCATCATCGTGGCGTAGTTCACGGCCCGGATCGCATCAGACGTTGAACCGCCATCGGGCCCGAGGAACTTGAGTGACATGAGCGACGTCTGCCAGTTCACGCCCACGACGCCGACGCCGTTGTTGCCGACGGCGCCGATCGTGCCGGCGACGTGCGTGCCGTGGAGGTCGCCGTCGGCAGCGGAAAAGACGTCGCCCTGTTCGTTGTAGAAGTCGTACCCGTGCACGTCGTCCACGCCGTTCCCCGGGGTTTCGCCTGGGTTCGTCCACATGTTGGTGGCGAGATCGACGTGGCTGAAGTCGATGCCCTCGTCGATCACAGCCACGACGATGTCCCGCGACCCGGTCGACACGTCCCAC
>CAIWZS010000517.1 GCA_903917235.1 uncultured Planctomycetaceae bacterium
CAGCGGCCGCGACCACAATCACTACGGCTTCTCGGTGTGGCTCGCCGGAGGCGGCGTGCGCGGCGGCCAGGCCTACGGTGCCACCGACGACTTCGGCTTCAAGGCGGTCGAGAAGCCGACCACCGTGCACGACCTGCACGCCACGATCCTGCATCTCCTCGGCATCGACCACGAGCGGCTCACCTACCGCTACGCCGGCCGCGACTTCCGCCTCACCGACGTGCACGGCCGCGTCATCCGCGAGATCGTGGCCTGAAACGCGCACAGAACGGTTTGGATATCCCGATACCCGGCACGTTCGTGCGGATCTGACGCGGCCATCCTCGGGATCGCCGTTACCCCTGAAGGCCACCGCGCTCGTCATTTCCGGTGGGACACCGCCACCAGAAGCCAGACCTGTCGCCGGGCGAAGCGACGGGGCGCCGCGGGCTCGTCGTCTCGCTCACCCCTCCACGTCGGGCCATCCTTTGCTTTCGTCGGCGGTCATTTCGCGTGGCACGGCACGGGCGGGCGGGTCGAGTCAACGACCGGAAAATCGTTGTGGAAGAGCCGTGGACGGGACTATCCTTGGAACAGTCATGATCCATAACCGAGAGTCCTACGCGCGGCAGTCCGAGGAAGAAGATCTCGCCGCCCTGCGGGCCATGACCACCGAAGAGTCGATCGCTATCGGCGAAGCCCTTCTCACGTCGGATCTGATGCGGCTGGCCCGGTTCCCGGACGACGACCACCCCCGCAGCCTCGCCATCGCCCTGGGACTTCCACCGATGGCCCCCGTTACGGAAGCGGTGCCCCATCGTGTCGGCGAGTGAGTTCGACGACTTCTGCCGCTTTGCCTTCAGGTTTCTCGAAGGACAGGGCACGCGATACCTGATCGTCGGCGGACTGGCGGTCGTCGCCGTGGGCGAGCCGAGGACGATTCCAACTCGACCTCATCACGGCGTCCTTGCCCTTCGAAGAAACGGCCTATGGCCGTGCGAGCTTCCACCAACTCTTCGGCATCCGCCTGCCGTTCCCCAGCCCTGAAGATCTGATCATCCTGAAGGTACTCGCCGGACGTGACAAGGATATGCTCGACGCGTCGGGTGTGGTCCGCCGTCACGGCGAGCGGTTGGATCTCTCGTATCTCGAGCAGACCCTACGGCCCATCTGCGAACTCGCGGAGGACATGACCCCCTGGAGCCGCCTGCAGCGGGTGCTCGCCGCGGATGGATAGACTCCCAACCCTACCGCGGATTCACCGGAGCACGCGGTCCGCTGGCGGCGGCATCCGGCTCATCGCGTTCAGACCGCTTGACGCGTGCGAACCCATCCCTGGCCTTCTCACTCTTGGCAACCTCCGGTTGATGCAGCCTTCCTGTCCGAGATCCGGGGCCCATCCGGAAGATCCTCGAGACACAGGGCGAACCGCGAGAACCTCCGCCAGTCTCTCCCGCTCCCGGCCCGCCGACCGCCCGGGGCGAGTTCGTGCAGGTGCACTTTCCATGGGGACGTCCTTCAAGGCTCGCCTGACGACGTGCCCGAGATCGACATTCACAGCCTCTCACCGAGACACGAAGCGAGGCATCGCGAACCCGGCAGGCGACCGGACTCGGAGAGACTCTTCGCCGACCTCAGAAAAACCCCACTGCAGGGGCGAAGGCCGGCCTCTCGAGAATCGCTCTTGGGGCCAGAGAGATGGCAGCCCGCAAATCACAAGCCGCTCACCTGCCCGGACTCGGTCGCGGAAGTGCCTTTGGCCGGGCTATCCTTTCTCACCACCGAGAAGACCGACAAGGGCTTCCGGACGCTGGCCACCACCATCCGGCGATTCGCATCGCAACCCTGGTGGGGGCGAGGCCGACCGCAGCGGCCTTGCCCGGCGTGTGCCTCATAGGCATCCTTTGGTATGCGATTTGAATGGAAACCGGAGAAGAATGCCTGGCTTCGGCAGCATCGCCGAATTTCGTTCGATGAGATCGTCGTTCACCTCGGCCGTGGCGATGTCTGGAAGACGAGCCCGCATCCGAATCGCAGAAAGTATCCGGACCAATCGGTTGCCTTCGTCATCGTGGACGACTCCGTCTACCTTGTGCCGTTCGATGTGGTCGGAGACGTGATTTTCCTGCGCACGATCATCCCCAGCAGGAAAGCCACGAGGCAGTATCTCGAAGAAAAGAGGAGGCGGTCATGAAACCGAGCAAGCCCCGGCTGAATCAGCACGAGAAAGAGATCGTCGAGGCATTCGACCGCGATGAGCTGGTGCTTCACGACCCGACCCCGGCACTGCTGGCACGGTTTACGGAGGCTGCCGAAAATACCGTTCGAAAGGACAGGCGCATCAACATCCGTCTATCTGATCACGATCTGGCCGGTATCCAGCGAAAAGCGGCCGAGCAAGGCATTCCGTACCAAAGCCTGATCTCGGGGCTGATTCACCAGTTCGTCGAGGGGCAGTTGGCCCCGCGAACGGATAGGTAGCAGGGCGCTGCGGCCCTCACCCGAAAGCCCCTCGCGGAAGCGAGCGGGATGACGCTGGCCATCACCATCCGGCCATTTACCCAACCGCGCCGCTCATGATCGCCGCCACGCGGGACCGTGGGATTCTCGTGGTTTCGCTAAAAAACGTGAGCGGCTTGCCCCCCGTTTCCCCGCCCTGGCCGACCCCACCCCAGATGAACACAACCACGCCAACATTGCGCCCCGCGCGTCACCCCACCGGCTTCCGCCGGGGGCTTTTGGTATGTGGTGCCTGCCACCTTTTGCTGCTCGCCCTCGCCCACGCGGCGACCGCGGCGGAAATCGTGCCCTACACGCTCGAGCAAGCCGGGCGCGTGTCGGCGGCGGTCTATGACGCCGAGGGACGGCTCGTCCGCGAACTGCTCCACACCGCAGCTCAAGATGCCGGCACGCACAGCCTCGTCTGGGACGGCCTCGATCGCGATGGCAACGCATTGCCCGCCGGCGACTACACCTGGAGGCTTCTGCAGACACCGGGCTTCAAGGCGACCTATCTCATGAGCCTCGGGTCCAACTACCCGCCCGGCGACCGCTGGCAAACCGCCTGCGGGCCCGGCACGCACAATTCGCCGTTCGGCATCGCCGTGGATGAGACCGGGATCTACGTCGCGGCCAACACGACGGAGAACATCGAAACCTGCATGCTGAAGATGACCCCCGACGGCACATCGCGACTCTGGACCGTGCTGCATCCGCGGCCGTGGGACGGGGCGCTCAGCCTGGCCATCGATGGCGGGAGGCTCTTCATGCTCGGGCATACGGCCTGGAGCGACCCGCGAATCAAGGCAAAGCTCTCGAAGCAATGCGTCTTCGTGTATGACCCGGCCTCCGGAAACCTGGCCCCGGAATTTCAGGCTGATTACGGCACCGGTCCGCACCCGAACGGGATCGCCGTGCAGTGGAACGACGCCAGCAACGACATGGATGCCAGCGACATGGACGCGCATGCGGGCGTGCTGGTCGTGGCCTACGAAAAACGAAATGCCCTGCGCTGGTATGACCCGCAAAAGGGTTCCCTGCTCGACACGGCGGAGGTGCCGACGCCGGCGGGAGTGGCGATCGGTGCGGACGGCGTTGTCTTCGTCAGCACCGGCGACCGGATCGTGAAGCTGTCGCAGGCGAATAAGACGCCGATCGACGTCGTCACCGGCCTCGACAAGCCGGGGCGGCTCGATGTCGATCACGCCTCCGGTGAACTGCTCGTGTATGAAGCCGGCACGCAGCAGATCAAGCGGTTCTCTGCGGCCGGTGCCCTGCTCACAACATATGGCGCGAAGGGTGGCCGGCAGGACGGGCTCTACGACGACGCGGCCAAGCGCAGCTTCGCCGGGTTTGCCGATCTCTGTGCCGACGGCAAGGGGGGCTTCTATGTGACAGAAGCCTCGGCCGCTCCGCGCCGCACCGCCCACTTCGCGGCCGACGGCTCCGTCGTGCGGGAATGGTATGGCGGCCAACGCTGGGCACCCCATGCCGCCCCCGAAGGCGACAACCCAAACGTGATGTGGGTGGGATCACAGTATGGCTGGGTGATGCGGGTGCTCGTGGACTACGAGCGCAAATCCTGGACCGTCCATTCCTGCTATCGCTACAAGGGCCTGGCCGACGGGCTGGTGGGCGACAGTTGGAACGAGGGCGGCTACTTCCGCGTCTACAAGCATGGCGGGGCCACCTACCTCGCGATTGAAACGCTGCCCACGATCCTCAAAGTGGATGAGAAGAACTGGAAGCTCGTGCCCGCCACGGTCTGCGGCAATGTTGCGAAGGCGACGAAGATGCTCAAGGACTGGGCCGGCAAGAACGCCTCCTATCAGTGGAACGACGCGAATGGCGACGGCATGCCGCAGCAGGCGGAGGTGACTTTTTACGACAAGGGCATTCCCAACAGCTGGGAGCCCCACACTGCCGCCGACTTCAGTTGCTTCATGGCGTCTGGCGACAACAAGAGCCGCTGGGTCAACCGCTTGGCGGTGACCAGCTGGAACGACGCCGGCAGCCCGATCTACGGAACGATGCCGCAGGGCGAGCGTTTTGCCGCGATGCCACAGCGGTTCGACCCCAACCACTTCGCGGATTCACGCTGGTCTGTCTTCATGGGGCAGGACCCGAAGAGCGGCAGCCTCTATGCGGCCTTGAACGACTGGACCCGCAATTGGTGCAACTACGACGACTCCTTCATGCAGAAGTGGTCGGCAGACGGGACCGCGCAGTGGACGGTGGGGCAGCTCGGCAAGGGCTTTGCAGCACCCGGAGAAGTCCGCACGCATCTGCGTGGCATCGCCGGCATGGCCCACGGGTGTGTCATCGCCATCGACAACGATGGCGGGTCGAACACGCAGAAGCTCTACGGCAATCTGTCGTATGTCTGGGACGCGGACGGCCTCTTTGTGGGCGGGCTGATGGATACCACTGAGCTCGATGGCATTGCCAAGCACGGGTATCAGCTCGGCGGCGAGTTTTGCCACGCCTCTGTGGCGACGCTGCCCGATGGCGACGTGCTCTTCTTCGGCAACTGGGAAAACGAGATGCGGGTCTACCGCGTCTCCGGCTGGAGCGGCTGGCAGCGGCAGTCGGGCACGATTCGGATCGAGAAGCCCGCCGCGACGCTCACCGGCCAGGGTCTGACGGCCGTCGCGTTCGAGGATGCCGCCATGACAAAGCCGCGCAAGGCGGTGGTGACGCCGGGCATCGACTTCGCGTGGAGCGAGAAGAAGCCCGCGCCCGCCGGCATCCGCTGGACCGGCACGCTGCTGCCGGCATACGGCCCTGCCTACAAGGGGCCGTGGTCAGCGCAGGCCGACAAGGAGGCTTTTGACGGGGCGACTCTCGGGTCTCGCGACAACAACGCCAGCGTCGTCTTCCGCTTTCGCGGCACGTCGATCCGCGTCGTGGGCAAGACCGGCCCGAACTGCGGTTTTGCCGACATCGCCCTCGATGGTGAGCCGCAGCCGCAGTTTGATTGCTACAGCGCGGAGGTGAACCGCGACGCCGTACTCTTCGAGAAGGATGGCCTGCCGGACGGCGACCACGAGGTGAGCGTCACGGTCGTGGGCTGGCATGGAAAGCCGCGCAACAAGGCGTCGAGCGATTCGTGGGTGTATGTGGACAAGTTCGTCGTGGACGGCAATGACTACGACGACGCGGGCCTGCCGCACACGTTCACCGCCACCGCCGACGGCACGCTGACGCTGCTGGTCAA
>CAIWZS010000518.1 GCA_903917235.1 uncultured Planctomycetaceae bacterium
CCTCGAGAGCGAGGACCGAAACTTCCGCCCCACCGACGCGATCGTGGGTGCCGACGGCGCGCTCTACGTGGCCGACTGGCACAACGTGATCATCGGCCACATGCAGCACAACATCCGCGCCCCCAACCGCGACCACACGCACGGCCGCAGCGTCCGGCTCACCGCGACCGGGCGACCGCTGCAGGAGCCGGTCGCGATCCACGGGCAGTCGATCGAGGCGCTCCTCGACAACCTGAAGTCGCCGGTGGACGGCGTGCGGCACCGCACGCGGGTCGAACTGGCCGGCCGTCCCTCGAAGGACGTGATCGCCGCCACGAAGGCCTGGATGAACGGCTTCAATCCCGACGACGAGACCGAGGCCCATCATCTGCTCGAGGCCCTCTGGCTGCACCAGCAGCACGGCGTGCGCGACGACGCCCTCCTCGAAAAACTGCTCGCATCCAAGGTCGCCAATGCGGCGATCGCCGCCGCCACGGTCAAGCACTTCTGGTACGAGGTCGACCAGACCGGCGCGGGCGGCTTCCTGTCGGAGCCGGAGCGGGAGATCGTGACGTTCGTGCCCCCCGCGCACCTCGCCGGCGCCGATCTCAAGGCCTACGAGACGGGGGCGGCCATCTACCAGCGCGAGGCCCACTGCATGACCTGCCACCAGGCGCACGGCAAAGGCCTGGGGGTGATCTACCCGACGCTCGTCGGCAGCCCATGGGTGCTCGGCAGCGAGGAGCGGCTCGCGAAGTCGGTGCTGCACGGCCTGTGGGGCCCGATGACCCTCAACGGCCAGACCTACGACCCCGCCCGCGGCGTGCCGCCGATGACGGCGTTCCGCGCGATCCTGAACGACGACGAGGTGGCGTCGGTGATGACGTTCGTTCGCAACACGTGGGGCAACCGCGCGTCCGCCACGAGTCCCGACCTCGTCAAAAAGGTCAGGCAGGAGACCGCCTCGCGATCGACGTTCTGGAGCCCCGACGACCTGCTCGCCGCCCATCCGCTCGAGCCCGATCTCGTGGCTGCGAGCGCCCAGCATGCGACGCCGCCCTCGAACACCATGAACACCGCCCTCGAGGCCGAACTCGTCGCGGCCGATCCGCGGGAGCTCGCCCGGCTCGCCCGCGAGCGGGGCGACGTCGAGCGTGGCCGGAAGGTCTTTCTCGACGCCAGGACGACCTGCGCGGCGTGCCATCATCCGCCCGAGGGCGTCCAGCGGCTCGGGCCGAACCTCGCGGAACTGCCGACGAGGCTGTCCGACGTGGAACTCGTCGAGTCGCTCCTCATGCCTTCGAAGCGCATCGAGAAGGAGTATGTCCAACTGGTCGTGGTGACCGACGACGGGAAACAGCGTGTCGGGATGAAGGTCGAGGAGAACGACGGGGAGATCGTGCTCCGCAATCCGGTGCAGCCGGAGCCGATCCGCATCGCGAAGGGTGTGATCGAGGAGGTGTCTGAGTCGCCCGTGTCGATCATGCCAGCGGGTCTCGTGCGGATGCTCGAGAATCGCCGCGAGTTCGACGACCTCCTCCGCTATGTGCTCGAGACCCGCAGCCGGCCGTGATGCCGGCTTCGCCACGGCCCCGTCCCGCGACACCATCTCCATGCTCGTGATCGCCGACTTTCTGACCCGCGACGAGGTCGTGGAGGTCAACCGGCTCATGGACTCCGCGCCGTTCGACGACGGCCGGGCCACGGCCGCCGGCCAGGCCGCGCGGGTGAAGGACAATCGCCAGGTCTCCCGGTCGTGGCCGGGCATCACCGCGCTCGACGCGGTCGTGGAGCGCGCGATCCGCCGCAGCCGTCCGCTCCTCGAATCGGTCTCCCCCTGCGCGCACTCGCAGCCCCTCTACGTGGGCTACGCGTCGGGCAGCGCGTACGGTGCGCATATCGACGCCGTCATGAGCGGCATGCCCCCGATCCGGCAGGACGTGTCGATGACGGTGTTCCTGAGCCCGCCCGAGGACTACGTCGGCGGCGACCTCCTGCTGCATGAATCCGGGGGTGAACGCCGGGCGATCCGGCATGCCGCGGGCACGGCGTTCGTCTACCCGACCGGCATCGTCCACGAGGTCGTGCCCGTCGAGCGAGGGGAACGGCGGGCCGTGGTGCTCTGGTTCCAGTCGTACTATCGAGATCCGGAGATCCGCGAGGCGGTCGCCGAGTTGCGTCGCTGCGTCGAGGCAGCCCGGCGTTCGGGGGCCGATCCCTTGCCGCTGGTGAAGGTGCTCAACACGCTCGAGCGCCGCTTCATCTCGACCTGAGTCGTGAGAGTCCCCCCGTCGGGACCATACGACCCGATCCTTGACGACCCCCCGCGTCCGTTGGTCTGCTCCCAGCCGGCTGCCGCTCTCTCGACAAGGAGCCTCCATGGCCCGCTCGCGTCGTTCGCCGCTCTCCCGGTCTTTCTTCACGTCCTGGTCCGGGCGGCGGTCGTCGTTCCGAGCGAGGCGGCGCTCCGCCACCGGGCGGCGGTCGCGATCCTGCCGCTTCGAGCAACTCGAGCCGAAGCTCGCGATGGCGGCCTTCACCGGACAGCAGTCCACGGCCGAAGCGCCGGCGCCGCTCCTGCCGAAGATCGAGGTCTCCCACTTCGGGCAGGACATCTCGTTCGTCGCGACGTCCGGACCGGTGCAGGCGATCACCGTCACGGCCCGCGGCAGCGGCTACACGACCGCGCCGACGGTGACGATCGACGGCAAGGGAGCCGGCTCCGGGGCCACCGCGACCGCCGTGCTCGGCACGGGTGCCGACGCCGGGAAGGTCGTGGGCGTCACCGTCACGGCTCCGGGCTCGGGCTACACCGGCACCGCGAGCGTGACGTTCACCGGGGGCGGCGGCTCCGGCGCGGAGGGATCGGTCGTCGTGAACCTCTCGAACCGGGCGATGTTCCAGGACTGGGCGAACGACTACATCCAGTTCATCACCAACAGTGGGGTGAGCGTCGCCTACATCAACGTCGGCGACTACAAGACCGACAACAAGCACGCCTACGACTACCTCCGGCCCGAACTCGGCGACGACGGCGTGCCGTGGATCGTGACCGACTTCCTCGACAAACTCCCGCAGGACGTTCACGCGGGCACGATCGCCTACCTCGACGTGGCCAACCCGTGGCACCTCTACGACCCGCCGCCGCCGGATCCGAACGCGCCTGCTCCGGCCACGCCGCCGAACAGGAATTTTCCCGGCAACACGTTCACGACCGACGGCAGGCCGACGAGCCCGGCGATGAACAACATGTATCAGTCGTTCCTGCTCGTGAACCAGATCAACGCCGCGGTGCTCAAGCACACGCCCGCCGACGGCAAGCCGCGGAAGTTCATCACGCACTACGAGGCCGACGGCGAGGGTGCCGGGGCCTTCGAGACCGACACCTATTACGGCTTCGGCGGTGCGCCGGCCAACGCCACGGATCCCTACAACCCCGCCACGCCGAATCAGATGGCGCCCGGTGCCGGCTGGACGTGGGATGTCCCGCATCAGTCTGCCTCCGGCTGGCCGGTGGCGGGATACGGCTACACGAAGTGGCTCTGGAACCACTTCATGCCGGGCGCCACCGACGTGCCGCAGGACGGCATCGCCGTGCCGCTGCCTGCGCCTGCGGGCGGCGAC
>CAIWZS010000519.1 GCA_903917235.1 uncultured Planctomycetaceae bacterium
CGCAATCCCGAGCACGAGGTGTCGATCGCTCTGGTGGGCACGTACGCGGAGCATCGCGACGCCTACAAGAGCATCTACGAGGCGCTCGACCCCGGAGGCATCGCGCACCGCACGCAGGTGCGGGTGCAGCCGATCAAGAGCGAGGACATCGAGCGCGAAGGGGCCGAGCGGCTGCTGGCGGGGTTCGACGGGCTCGTCGTCCCGGGCGGATTCGGCGAACGGGGCATCGAGGGGAAGGTGGAGGCGGTGCGGTTCGCGCGGGAGCGCAGGCTGCCGTTCCTCGGCATCTGCCTCGGGATGCAGTGCGCCGTCATCGAGGTTGCCCGTCACGTCGCGGGCCTCGCCTTGGCGCACTCGACCGAGTTCGCCCGCGACACGCCGCATCCGGTGATCTGCCTCATGGAGGAGCAGCACGGCGTGGTGCAGAAGGGGGGCACGATGCGGCTGGGTGCGCAGCCCTGCGTCCTCTCGGACGGCACGCGATCGGCCGCCGCGTACGGCCGTGAGTCGATCTCCGAACGCCATCGCCATCGTTATGAATTCAACCCGAAGTACCGGCAGGCCCTCGAGGCGGCCGGTCTCGTGATCGCCGGCACGAGCCCCGACGGGTCGCTCGTCGAGATCGTGGAACTGGCCGATCATCCGTGGTTCGTGGCGGTGCAGTTTCATCCCGAGTTCAAGAGCAAGCCCACGTCCGCGCATCCGCTCTTCTCCGGGCTCGTGGCGGCGGCGGTGGAACGGCATGCCGGCAGCGCGTGGGTGACCGAAGGCTGAGGCGGGCCGCACGCGGAGAAAGGGAAGCAGGTCGGGGGTCGCGCGCAGCCGCCGGTGAATCTTCGACTGCACCGAGCGATGCACCATGCCGACAGGGCCTCCACCGTCGAAATCCGGCGGCGGCGAGCACGATCCCCCGACCGGCGCGTTGGGCGAGTATCGCCACGTCCATTCGCACGCCTGGAGGCGTGCGCCCCGGGGGGCGAGGCAGGCCATTCCCCGAGTCGAACCCTGGTTCTTTGTCGTGACATTCCTCCCAGCATCCCGGACCCCACCCGCATGACCGCTCCTGCTCCCACGGCGCAAGACGTCGCCGCCATCGTTCGTCAGGTGCTTGCGGAACTGCGGCAGACCGGCGCCCCGGCGTCACGGCAGGCCGCGAGCGCCGGCGCTGTGACCGGCCGCTCGTTCGCGGGCCACCACGGCATCTTCGCCTCGGTCGACGAGGCGGTCGCCGCCGCCGCCGAGGCGTTCCATCACCTCGAGCGACTGGGCGTCGAGGGACGGAAGCGGGCGATCGCGCACATCCGCCGGATCGCGATCGGCGACGCCGAGGAGCTCGGCCGCATGGAGTTCGCCGAAACGGGGATCGGCCGCCTCGAGCACAAGATCGAGAAGCTCAAGGTGCTCGGGGAGAAGGTGCCCGGCGTCGAGTTCATGACGAGCGAGGTCTTCAGCGGGGATCACGGCCTGGCCGTCATCGAGCACGCCCCGTTCGGCGTGATCGCGGCGATCACGCCCGTGACGCACTCACTGCCGACGATCGCCTGCAACGCGGTCAACATGATCGCGGCGGGCAACACCGTCGTCGTGAACCCGCATCCGAGCGGACGGAAGGTGGCTGCCGAGGGCGTGCGCCGGTTCAACGCCGCGATCCACCGTGATCTCGGCGTCGACAACCTCGTCTGCCTCGTCGCCGAGCCCACGCTCGAGAGCGCCGCCGAGCTCTTCGCCCATCGCGGGGTGAAGCTCATCTGCGTGACCGGAGGCCCCGCCGTCGCGCGGGCGGCGCTCCAGTCGCCCAAGCGCGCGATCGTCGCGGGGCCCGGCAATCCGCCGGTGGTCGTCGACGAGACCGCCGACCTCGACCACGCCGCCCGTTCGATCATCCAGGGCGCCGCCTACGACAACAACCTGCTCTGCATCGGCGAGAAGCAGGTGTTCGTGGTGGAGTCGGTCTTCGACCGGATGATGGTC
The DNA here is from genome assembly GCA_903917235.1 of uncultured Planctomycetaceae bacterium. Taxonomy (GTDB): domain Bacteria; phylum Planctomycetota; class Planctomycetia; order Pirellulales; family UBA1268; genus QWPN01. Next base: position 1,972 of record CAIWZS010000519.1, read on the forward strand.
GCGATGGAGCGGGCCGGTGCGCTGCGGCTCCACGCCGGTCAGGTCGATGCCCTCACGAAGCGGGCCATCGTCTGGGCCGGCGAGGGCGCCCATCGCCACCAGGTGCCCTGCAAGGATCTGCTCGGGAAGGACGCGGCGCTGCTCGCCCAGGCCGCCGGCGCCACGCCCCGCGACGGACTCGAACTCGTCTTCGGCGAGACCGACGTCGACAATCCCTTCGTGCCGGTCGAGCAGATGATGCCCTTCCTGCCGTTCGTCCGCTGCCGGGACGCGGACGAGGCGATCGAGCGGGCGCATGAGAGTGAGCACGGGTTCCGTCACACGGCGATCGTCCACTCCACGAACGTCCGGACGATGACGCGGATGGGCCGGCTGCTCGACACGACGCTCTTCGTCAAGAACGGGCCGAGCGTGGCCGGCCTCGGCCTCGGCGGCGAGGGCTACCTCTCGTTCTCGATCGCGACGCCCACGGGTGAAGGCGTGACGACCCCGCTGACCTTCACGCGGCAGCGCCGGTGCACGCTGGTCGACGACCTCCGCATCCTCGGCAGCCCCGGAATGGAGGCCTGATCGCCATGCAGCTCGCCCGGATCATCGGCACCGCGACCGCGACGGTGAAGCACCCGTCGCTCGGCGGCACGCGGCTGCTCGTGGTGCAGCCGCTCCTCGCCGACCGCGCGCGTCCGGACGGAGATCCTCAGCTCGCGATCGACACGATCGCCGCGGGCGTCGGGGACGTCGTGGTGATCACGAGCGACGGTCGTCTCCTGCGGGACGTGCTCGGCAGCGACACGACGCCGGCCCGGTGGAGCACGATCGCCCTGGTGGATCGATGAGCGAGGTGCAACGCATGAAGGATTCCCGCTCCACGCTCGATGCGGCACTGGTCGCGCGGCTGGTCGGCGAGGTGGTGCAGCGGATCCGGGACGCCGGAGCGACGCAGAGCGCGTCCACAACCCGGGCGGGTGGCTCGCCGCCCCCTGCCGCCGGTTCGGCCCCGGCTCCGGTCGCCACGGCGGCCCCCGCGGCATCACCCGGTGGACACGTGCTCGCCGACCATGTCGTCACGCTCGCCGTCCTCGAGCGCGTGCCGGCCGGAACGCGACGCGTGGTCGTGGGAGCGCGTGCGGTGCTCACGCCGTCGGCGCGCGAGCACGCGGCCGACACGGGGATCGAGATCGTGCGGCAGGCGGGGACGCCCACGACCGCCGGCGCGGCGCCGCGGATGTTTCTCGTGGCGCATGCCGCCTGCCCGGCGGACCCGAGCGCGAAGATGGCCGCGATCGCCCGGGCCATCCCGGGCACGCAGCGTCTGCCGACCACGGGGCTGGCCGATGTGCTCGCGGCCCTGGCGATCCACGCCGGTCGGGATGGGGCACGCGCCGTGCTCCTGACGGGACGGCCGCACCTGGCCGTCGCCGCCGCGAATCGGCATGCGAGCCTCCGGGCGGTCACGGGGCACGATGCCATCCGCGTGAAGGGAGCCGTGGCCGAGTGTGCGGCGAACCTGCTCGTGCTCGATCCGGCCGCTCTCTCCTCGAGCGCCCTCGAGCGGCTCTGCAGCGACCTCATGCTCGGCGCCGACGCGACGCCGCCGACCGAGCTCGCGACCGCACCATCCACCCCCTGCGGCTGCAAGGGAAAGCACCATTGAGCGCCACCCCGTCACCATCACGTGAGTCGTGTCGCAGCCGGAAGGTCCGGTCGACCTCCCCCACGCCCGAGACGCTCCGATGAGACTCGCCCGCACGATCGGCACCGTGACGCTCGTCGAACCGCATGCCTCTATGCGGGGCGGTGCGCTGCGGCTGCTCGTGCCGCTCGGACCGGACGACCTCGCGGCCGGGGACGGGGCGGCCGAGCCGATCGTGGCCTGGGACGACCTGGGCGCGGGTGACGGTCAGCTCGTCGCCTTCAGCGAGGGGGGCGAGGCGGCACAGCCATTCCGGCCCGCGGACAAGCCGGTGGACGCCTACGTGGCCGCCCTGATCGACAGCCTCGACCTCGCCGGCACGACCGGCTTGGCCGGCACAGGCAGCACGACCCGACATCCGACCGCGACCCGAAACGTGGGCCAGAATCGATAGAGACGACCTGTTTTCGCCAACCCTTTTTTGACGCTCGAGCGTTCACGCCATCAGGAGCAGGAGCCGCCATGGCAGCCACCCCAGCCATCAAGACCACCGACAAGTCGCTCGCCCAGCTCAAGGAGGAGATCTGCGACATCGGCCGCCGGATCTACGCCAAGGGCTTCGCCGCCGGAAACGACGGGAACATCTCGTTCCGCCTCGGGCCCAACGAGGTGCTCTGCACGCCGACGATGATCTCGAAGGGCTTCATGAAGCCGTCCGACCTCTGCATCGTCGACATGGAGGGCAACCAGCTCGCCGGCCAGCGCAAGCGGTCGAGCGAGGTGCTGCTCCATCTGACGATCATGAAGGAGCGGCCCGACATCAACTCCGTCGTCCACTGCCACCCCCCGCACGCCACCGCCTTTGCCGTGGCGCGGGAGCCGATTCCGCAGTGCGTGCTGCCCGAGGTGGAGGTCTTCCTCGGCGACGTGCCGATCACGCGCTACGAGACGCCGGGCGGACAGAAGTTCGCCGACACCGTCAAGCCGTACGTGAAGAAGTCGAACGTGGTGATCCTCGCCAATCACGGTACCGTGAGTTTCGGCGAGACGGTCGAGAAGGCCTACTGGTGGACGGAGATTCTCGACGCCTACTGCCGGATCCTCATGCTCGCCAAGGATCTCGGTCGTGTCACTTACCTCACGAAGCAGGAGACGAAGGAGCTGCTCGACCTCAAGTCGAAGTGGGGCTACACCGACCCGCGGCTCGATCCGGGCATGGAGAACTGCGACATCTGCGCGAACGACGTCTTCCGGTCGAGCTGGGGCCAGACGGGCGTCACCCGCAAGGCGTTCGACGCGCCGCCGCCGATGGGGGCGGATCCCGGCAACGCCGTGCGGCCGTCCGGGGCGATCGACCACGAGGCACTCGTCAAGGCGGTGACCGAGCAGGTCTGCAAGGAACTGGGGCTCTGAGCCCGCTGCCGCGTTCGCGGCGGCATCCATCCACATTCCGACGGAAACACGACCATGAAGGTGGGCATCATCGGTGGCGGCGGCATCGTCGGGTCGTCCGCGGGCTTCGCCCTGCAGCTCGGCGGCATCGTGCACGAGATCGTGATCGTCGATGCCAACGCCGACCTGGCCGACGGGCAGGCCCTCGACATGCTCCACGGGGCTCCGGCGATCGCCGACCAGGTGATCCGCTCCGGCGGCTACGACACGCTGGCCGATGCCGATCTCGTGTGCATCACGGCCGGACTGCGGCGGAAGCCCGACGAGAGCCGCCTGGCGCTCATCAACCGCAACGTGGTGCTCTTCCGCTCGATCCTCGCGGAGCTCAAGTCGAAGGGGCTGCGCGGCGACGCCACGGTGCTCGTGGTGAGCAATCCCGTCGACATCCTGACGTACCTCGCCGAACAGGAGCTCGGGCTGCCGGCGGGGCGCGTCATCGGGCTCGGCACGCTCCTCGACACGCTCCGGTTCCGTGCCCTGCTGGCCATGAGCCTGCAGGCGCCGGCGACGCAGGTGCAGGCCGTGATCCTCGGCGAGCACGGCGACAGCATGGTGCCGATCTGGTCGAGCGCGAGCGTGGGCGGCCTGCCGCTGGAGAAATACCCGGGGTTCTCCCACAAGCTCGGCGACGACGTCTTTCAGCGCGCGAAGACGAGCGGCGCCGAGATGATCAAGAAGAAGACCGGGGCGGGGTTCGCGGTCGGCGTCTCGATCGCCGAGGTGATCCACGCGATCGCGCTCGACGCGAAGCGGGTGCTGCCCGTCTCCACCGTGCAGCGGGGGTGCTACGGCCTCCGTGACGTGGCGATCTCGGTGCCGACGGTCGTCGGCCGGAGCGGCGCGGAGCGGGCGCTCGAGATCGAGCTGTGGCCCAAGGAGATGCAGGGCCTCAAGCGGAGCGCCGCGGTCCTCCGCGAGACGCTCGGCCAGGTGCTCACCACCGCCGGGTGAGCCGCCCACCGGATGATGTCGCCGCGCCGTGCAGACGGTGGATGTCACGCGGTCGCCGTCCGAGCGTGTCTCGCGAGACGCCGGCAGTGCTTTTTCGTGAGCCCGGTGTTTCGTCGGGCTCCGCACGCTACAACGACGGCCACCGCTCGCCATCCGCCGGAGAACCACCCATGCGTTCGCGCGTCATCCCTCTCGCCGTGCTCGTGATCCTCACCGGTCTGCCCCGCGTCCTGCTCGCTGCGGAGGTGCCGGAGCGGGTGCCGGGAGCGCAGCGCGATGGGTCGGTCGTGCTGCCCAACCAGTGGTCGCTGCGGCCGGTGGGACGCCAGGTCGAGGTGGGCGACTTTCCCGCGGCGATCGCCATGCACCCCGACGGCCTCCATGCCGTCGTCCTGCACTGCGGCTACGGACCGCACGAGCTCGTCGTCCTCGACGTCGCGCGGCAGCGCATCGTGTCCCGAACGCGGCTCGACGAATCGTTCCAGGGAGTCGCCTTCGCGCCGGATGGCGGTGTGCTCTGGGTGTCGGGCGGCGCCGCCGAGACGCTCCTCCGGTTTCGGTTCGTGGATGGTGCGCTCGTGCCGGACGGGGCGGTCGCGCTGCGCGACGAAAAACTGCGGGGCATCCCCTGTGGCATCGGCATGAACGGGGCCGGCGATGCGCTCTACGTCGCCAACGTGTGGGGTCACTCGATCTCCCGCGTGCGGCTGGATCCCGCCGGCGGCGAGCCGCGGATCGACGAGCTCCTGCTCACCGCGGCGGCTCCGGCCGCCGGCCCCGCGATCCCCGCGTCGGCCGATTCATCGATCACGAAGCGGGCGGAGGCGCTGCTCGAGCGGGCCGTCACCGACGCGCCGTATCCGTGGACCTGCGTGGTGGATGACCGGCGTCACCGGCTCTACGTGTCGCTCTGGGGCCAGGCGGCCGTCGCGGTGATCGACACCGCGGCGTGGAACGTCGTCGCTCGCATCGCGGTCGAGGAACACCCCAACGAGATGCTGCTGACGCCCGACGGCGGCAGGCTGTTCGTGGCGAACGCCAACCGCAACAGCGTGGTGGTGATCGACCTCGACGCCGGCCGGGTGTCCGAGACGCTCGTCGCGACGCTCTCCGCCGACGCCCAGCCGGGCAACACGCCGAACTCGCTGGCGCTCGCCGCCGACGGGACGACGCTCTTCGTCTCCAATGCCAACATCAACGCCGTGAGCGTCTGGGACGTCGAGACGCCGGGACGGTCCCGGAGCATCGGCTTCATCCCCGTGGGCTGGTATCCCACCGCGGTGCGTCTCGCGCATGGTGGACGCCGGCTGCTCGTCGCGAACGGCAAGGGGGTGATCTCCGACTCCAACCGCAACGGGCCGAGGCCCGGCTACGACGCCAACGCACCGACGCCCGACTACATCGCCGGCCTCTTCGACGGCACGGTCTCCTTCATCGACCTGCCCGAGGAGGATGGCTTCGAGCCGCAGATGCGGGCCTGGACGGCCCGTGCGTACGCCTGCCGGCCGCCGCAGGTGGCCGAGGTGTTTTCCGCCGAGGAGATCGCGGGCAGCCCGATCCCGTCGGGCTCCGACAGGAAGAGCCCGATCACCCACGTGATCTACGTCGTCAAGGAGAACCGCACCTACGACCAGGTGTTCGGGGACATGCCGGAGGGCCGGGGCGATCCGACGCTCTGCCTCTTTCCCGAGGCGGTCACGCCCAACCACCATGCCCTCGCGAGGCAGTTCGTCCTGCTCGACAACTTCTACGTCGAGAGCGAGGTGAGCGCCGACGGTCACGAGTGGTCGATGGGCGCCTACGCCACGGACTTCGTCGAGCGGCACTGGCCGCTCTCGTATGGCCACAACGCGCGCCAGAAGTTTCCGTATCCGAGCGAGGGTACGTTCGAGATCGCCCGTCCGGCCGGGGGCTACCTCTGGGACCGCGCGATCGCGGCCGGCGTGAGCTTTCGCAGTTATGGCGAGTGGGTGTCCAACGGCCGCGCGCCGGACGCCCCGGGCACCGCGCGGGTGCCCGCGCTCGAGGGGCGATTCGATCCGCTCTTCCGCGGCTTCGACATGGAGTACTCCGACCTCCTCCGGGCCGATCGGTTCATCGCGGAGCTCGCCCGTTACGAGCGCGAGGGGGAGATGCCGCGCCTGCAGGTGGTCCGCCTGCCCAACGACCACACGAGCGGCACCAAGCCGGGCGCGCTCACGCCGACGGCGTTCATGGCCGAGAACGACCTCGCCTTGGGCCGCGTCGTGGAAGCGGTGAGCACGTCGCGGTTCTGGCCCACCACCGCGATCTTCGTCGTCGAGGACGATGCCCAGAACGGCGCGGATCACATCGACGCCCACCGGACCGTCGCGCTCGTGGTCAGCCCGTGGGCGCGGCGCGGCGCCGTGGATTCGAGCCTGTATTCGACGAGCTCGATGCTGCGCACGATCGAGCTGATCCTCGGGCTCGAGCCGATGTCCCAGTTCGACGCGGCGGCGCTGCCGATGATCCGGTCGTTCACCGGCACGCCCGATCCCGCGCCGTACCGCTGTCGGCCCGCGGCGGTGCCGCTCGATGCCCGCAATGCGGCGACGAGCTGGGGAGCCGCCGCTTCCCTGGCGATGGATTTCTCGAGGGAGGATGCCGCCGACGACCTGCTCCTCAACGACATTGTCTGGCGGAGCGTGCGCGGGGCCGATTCCCCGATGCCGCCCCCGCGGCGGGCGGCATTCGTGTTCGCCGAGGACGAGGACGACGAGGACGACGAGGACGACTGAACCGCGGCGGACGAGGCTCGAGCACCCTGTCGCGCGAACGGCGGCACGGTTCGCGGGGGCGGAGGTGCCGGGCAGCCCGTGGTCGCAGCACTTACTCGCCGATGCGGTAGAGATGCGTCTTCGTGCGCAGCACGAGATCGTCCCCCACGACGCACGGTGACGCCATGCATCCGTCGTCGAGTCGGTTCTCCGCGAGGATGCGGTACCCCGTCGGATCGGCGGCGACGACCACCGTGGTGCCGTCCTCGTCGCACGCGTAGAGGCGGCCGTGCGACTCGAGGAGTGCCGCCGAGTGACGGCCCTCGCGGCGTTCCTGCCAGACCGATTCGCCACTGCGCAGGTCGAGACAGGTGAAGATGCCCCTGTCGCTCACCATGTAGAGATGGTCGCCGACCGCGCACGGCGAGGGCCGCGTCGGCGTGGACTTGCCGAACTTCCACGCGACGTGCGTCCGCGTGACGTCCCCCTCGCCGTCGGGTCGCACGGCCACCACGCGGTCCCCGCCCTCCACCACGATCACGATGACGCCGCCGGCGAAGAGCGGTCGCGCGGCGGCGTTGAAGCCGCCATGGTGCACCTTCCAGAGTTCGCGTCCGGTCAGGGGGTCGTACGCCACCGTGCCGACCGCGGCGGGGCTCACGAGCTGCCTCCGGCCCGCGTGCTCGATGACCGTCGGCGTGCAGTAGGCCTTCTTGAGGTCGCCGTTGTCGGACCCGTAGTCGATCGTGCGGTCGGTCTTCCACGCGGTCCTGCCCGTGGCCTGCTCGAGGGCCACCACGTACTGCACGTCGAAGCCGTCGAAGTTCACGACGAGCAGGTCGTCCACCGCGATCGGGGAGGAGCCGGGACCGCGGTGGTGGTCGCAGGGCAGATCGTCCCGCTTCCAGACGACGGCGCCGGTCGCCGCGTCGAGGCAGGCCGTGCCGGCGCTGCCGAAGTGCATGAACACGCGACCGTTCGTGACGACCGGTGTGGGGCTCGCGTAGCTGTTGTACGGATGGCAGAACATCGGCTCCGCGGGCTCGAAGAGCGTGATGTCGTGCAGGATGCCGCCGGTCGCCGCATCGACGCACACCGCCGAGAGTCGCCTGCCGTCCTCGGTCGCGTTGGCGAGCCAGATGCGGCCGTCCGCCTCGACGGGCGAGGCCCACGCCTTGCCCGGGACCGGCGTCTTCCACCTCACGTTGTGGGTCTCGCTCCACTCGAGCGGCAGGGCAGCCGCCGTCGCGCCGGAGCCGTCGAACCCCCGAAACTGGTTCCACGACGGCCCACGTGCGGCCGCGTCCTGACCGGCTGCACGGTCCTCGGCGCTTTCCGCGTCCGCAGCGGTCGGCGGCCCGGCCGTGGCGTTCGCCCCGGCCACCTGGGCGGTCGAGATGCCCCACAGCCGCACGGTGCCGTCCCACGATCCTGTCGCCAGCCTCCTGCCGTCGGACGAGAACGCGAGTCCCCATACCTGGTCGCTGTGGCCCCGCTTTAGGACGCGACCGCCCGCTGCCGCGTCGTCGCCGGGCTGTTCGGCGGTCGCGGCAGCCTCGCCGCGCAGCGTCAGCACGGCCTGGCCGTGCGTCGTCTCCCAGATCACCGTCGTGCCGTCCGCCGTCACCGCGGCCACGCGCGTGCCGTCCGGGCTGAACGAGGCCTTCCACACCTGCCGGGTCGGGCCGGTGAGCACGCCGGTGCAGCGGCCATCGGCCACCGTCCAGACGCGCACCGTCGCGTCGCTCGAGGCGGTGACGACGTGTCGACCGTCCGCGGAGAACGTCACCCAGTTGACCGGTCCCCCGTGACCGAGCAATCGCAGGCGTTCCACGCCCGTGCGCGCGTCCCACAGGCGCGCCGAGCGGTCCTCGCTGGCGGTGGCGATGAGCGAATCATCGGGCGACAACGCCGCGCAGAAGACGCGTCGGCCGTGGCGGAGCGGCGGGATCAGGGGAACTCCACGCGTGCGATCGGTCAGCAGCGCCGTGCCATCCTCGGAAGCGGTGAGCATCGCGCGGTCGTCCGCGGTGAACGCCACCGAGTAGGTCCGCCGCGCATGGGGCTTCCACGACGCCTCCAGATGGCCGTCGCGGGCCGACCAGATGGCGACGGCGCCCGCGTCGCACCCGCCGGCCACGAACCTCCCGTCGTGGGAGAAGGCGACGGAGTTGACACGCCCGACCCCACCGCTGAGCCTGCCTCGCGGCGCGAGCGTGCGGGTGTCCCAGAGCGAGACGGTGCCGTCGGCGAGTCCCGCGGCCAGGACGCCGTCACCAGGGCCGAAAGCCGTCGCGAGCACGCGACTCCCTACCGTGCGCACCGGCCGATCCCGGCCGTCGGTGCACCAGACTCGTGCGGTGCCGTCCTCCGAGGCGGAGACGACCCGGCCGTCGCGGGTGCCGGCGACCGACCAGAGTCCGCCGGTGTGTCCCCGAAACGGTGTCGGCGACACGGCGTCCGCCCGCCAGGCCCGCAGCACGCCGTCACCCGTCGCCGTCACCACGTCGAGGCCATCGCCGACGAATGCCACGGCGTTGACGCGGGACGGATGCCGGAGTCGGCGCACTTCCTCGCGCGTGCCCACGTCCCAGAGGCGGAGCGTGCCGTCCTCCCCTGCCGTCGCGAGCGTGTCTCCCCCCGCCGAGAACGCGGCGTCGAACACCCGCCCTGCATGGCCCTCGAGGCGGGCGGCCTCCGCGCCACCCGACGCGTGCCAGACACGGGCAGTCCCATCCGTGCCCGCCGTCGCCATGAGGAGGCCGTCCGGAGAAAACGCGACCGCATAGACGGTGCCCTCGTGGCCGCGGATCTCGAGGCGTGCCTGCCACGACGTCGTGTCCCACAGGCGGGTCACGCCGTCGCGGCCCGCCGTCGCCAGACCTGTTCCGTCCGGTGCGAAGGCCACGCCATACACCGGGCCGTCGTGCGCCGTCAGTGTCGTCACGACGTCGCCGCCGACCACGTGGCGCACGACGACGCGACCATCCGCACCGGCCGACGCGAGCAGCCGGGCGTCGGATGAGAAGGCGATCCGCCAGACACGCCCATCATGGGTCGCCCAGCGGGCGTGGAGCGCGGAGCGCGCGGCCGCGCCGATGGGGTCGTCGTGCGCGGCGACCAGGCCATGCCGCCCGGATCGCGGTGGCCGGGAGGCCGCCGCGCCGTTCCGGTCGAGCTCGTGCAGCCACACGGCTCCGGCCCGGTCGGCGCAGCCGAGTGTGCGACCGTCCGGGGCGAGCGCGACCGCCGTGACCTCGCCGCCGGCGTTCGTGAAGACATGGCTCGACTCGTCGAGCGATGCCGCGAGGCATGCCAGCTCGAGCGGCTCGTCAGGCGGGGCGATCCGCATCGACGATCGCGCGGTGTCGAGCAGTCTGGTGGCCTCGATCACGTTGTCCCGATCCCGAGCCTCCGCGGCGAGCAGCACGGTCGAGACGTAGAGCCGTTCCACGGCGTCCGCTGCGTGGCGTTCGGCCTCGGCCCGCGCGACCTCGGCGATCCGCCTGGCCGCCTCGGCCTCGCCGCGTGCCACCTCGGCGTCGCGGCGCTGCCAGCGCTCCCGGAGGGACGACCATGAAATCGCCGCGAGCGCGACGACGAGCGCGACCGCCATGGTGCCGGCCCACATGGTCTCCGTGCGATGGCGCCGGGCGAGGCGGCGCAGGGCTTCCCATGCCGTCGGCGGCCGGGCGACGATCGCGCGACCCTCGAGCCAGCGATCGATGTCCGCCGCGAGGGCCGCGGCGGAGCTGTACCGGTCGGAGGGCGTCTTCTCGAGGCAGGTGGCCACGATGGTGGCGAGTGCCCGGGCATCGTCCCGCCCACACTCCGGAACCGCCGCCGCGGCCACGGCGGCGGTGGACGGCGCCGCTCCATCACCCGCCAGTCGCGCCGCCTCGAGGTAGGGCACGCCAGTCAGGTCGTACGGCAGCCGGCCTGCGATCAGTTCGTGCAGGACCAGGCCGAGCGCGTAGACGTCGCTGCGGGCGTCCACGCTGCCCGAGTCGGCGAGCAGCTGCTCCGGACTCATGTACTGCAGCGTCCCGACGAGATCGCCGACCGCGGTGGCGAACGACCCCGTGCCGTCGGCACCCTCCGCTTCCGACGCCCGCGCGACGCCGAAGTCGATCACACGTGACGTACCGGCCGCGTCCACGAGAAGGTTGCCCGGCTTGATGTCGCGGTGGACCACGCCGCGTTCGTGTGCGTGCGCGAGTCCGCGGCACGCGTCCCGCAGGAGCCTCACGCGGCCGCGCACGTCGAGCCCCGTCTCGCGAGCGAAGCGCGTGATCGGTCGCGCATCCTCCACGAACTCGAGCACGAGGTACGGCATCGAGCCCGTCGCCCCGTCATGCGTGCCGAAGGCGTAGAGCTGGGCGACGTTGGGATGGCGCAGGCGTGCCAGCAGCCGCGCCTCGCGCGCGAAGCGATCATGCGCCGCGGGCGATGCGTCGGTCATGCGGACAAGCTTGACCGCCACCCTCCTGCCCGTTCCGAGTTCGCGTCCCGCATGGACGCTCCCCATGCCGCCCTCGCCGACGTGGCGCTCGATCACGACACCGCCGATGACGTCACCCGGCTGCACCGATGCGGTGGCCACGCCGCCGCGGGCCGCGTGCGGTCGCGAGCAAAACCCGAAGGCATCGTCGACACCGCTGAGCGATCCCGAAGCGCGATCGCGCGGCGGTCGATCGAGGCCGATGCCGGATTCGCCCCCGCCCTCGTCCAGCACGTCCACGGCGTCTCGCTCCCGACCCGGCCACTGGCGCCACGACGCGCGTCGATCGCGCCGCTCGATGACCGCTTTCTTATACCGCTGGCCGGAGGGCTTCGCACCGCCCGCCGCGGCACCCGCCCATCCCACGCCTATACTCCGGCGGCCGGGCGGCGGCCCGCGACCCGCCGCGTTCGAACGGCCTGCGGCGACACACCATGCCTCCAGACGCCAGGGACGACACGCCGGATCGCGACGATCCTGCCTCGCCGGCGGGCGGGATGGCGCTCGCCGAGTGTCTCGCCCGGCTGGCCGCCGGTGATCTCGAGGCGCGGAGCAGGATTCTCGAACTCACCTCCGCCCGCCTGCGGATCCTCGCCCACCGCATGCTCGCCCGGTTTCCGAACGTGAGGCGCTGGGAGGATACGGACGACGTGTTCCAGAACGCGGCGCTGCGACTCCATCGGGCGCTCGCGCGGCCGGGCGGACCGCCGCGCTGCGTGATGGCGCTGGCAGCGACCGAGTTGCGCCGCGAACTGCTCGACCTCGCCCGCCGGCACGCGGGGCCGTGGTCGCAGGCGGCGCACCATGCGACGAACGTCATCCGCGCCGCGGAGGGGAGTGCCGTGGGGCGACACGACGAGCAGGCCGTCGTGCCGGACGAGGGGCTCGAGCGCTGGTCGCTGTTTCACGAGGCGATCGACGGGCTGCCTCCGGCCCTGCGCGAGGTGTTCGACCTCGTCTGGTATGTCGGCGCCGATCAGAAGACGATCGCAGGCCTGCTGGGCTGCTCCGAACGCACCGTGAAGTCGCGCTGGCGTGATGCCCGCGTGGCCGTGCGCGCCGCGCTCGAGGCGGCCCCCCCTGCGTGACGTGATCGATGCCGGTCCGAGATGAGGCCCGCGGAGGGCCGGGCCCACAGGAAGACATCCCCATGCAGTATCCACGGATCGCCCGCTTCCGCACCGCCGCCGACCTCCGCGCGCACTGCCAGAGCCTCGGGGCACCCATCCCCTTCGACGACGAGGTGCTCGCGGCGGGGGAGGGATCACCGCTGGGCCGGACGCTCGACGTGGCCGGCACGACGGTGGGCAACCGCTGGTGCATCCATCCGATGGAGGGCTGGGATGGCACGGCCGACGGCCGACCCACCGAGCCGCTCCTCCGGCGGTGGCGTCACTTCGGCACGAGCGGGGCGAAATGGATCTGGGGGGGCGAGGCGGTCGCGGTCGTGCCCGAGGGGCGGGCCAACCCGCATCAGCTCTGCGCGCCGGCGTGCGGCCGCGAAGGATTCGCAGCGCTCCTCGCTGCGGTCACCACCGCGCACCGCGAGCGCTTCGGCACGGTCGACGACCTGCTCGTGGCGCTCCAGCTCACCCACTCCGGCCGCTTCTCGCAGCCGGTGGGCGGACCCCGACGACCCCGGATCGCCTACCACCATCCGATCCTCGACGGCCGGCACGGAGTCGATGCCGAAGATGCCGCGTGCGTGGTGTCCGACGACGAGGTCGAGCGGCTCATCGAGGCCTATGTCGCCGCCGCCCGCGACGCGTCGGCTGCCGGGTTTCGCATGGTGGATCTCAAGGCGTGCCACGGGTATCTCGTGCACGAGTTCCTGTCGGCACGGCGGCGTGCGGGCCGCTTCGGCGGAGACTTCGAGGGACGCACGCGGCTCCTGCGCACGCTCGTCGCGCGGGTGCGGGCGGAGTGCCCCGGGATGCTCCTCGGCGTGCGGCTGTCGCTCTTCGACACGGTGCCCTGGCACAAGGTCGAGGGTCGTGGCGTCCCCTGGCCCTTTCGTGACGCCCTGCCCTACGACTGCGGGTTTGGAGTCGATGCGGCCGATCCGCTGGCGATCGATCTCACCGAGCCCGTTCGGCTGCTGACGATCCTTCGTGACGAGGGTGTCTCGGCGGTGAACCTCACCGCCGGCAGCCCCTACACGGTGCCGCACCTGCAGCGGCCGGCTGCGTTCCCACCGTCCGACGGCTATCCCCCGCCGGAGGATCCCCTCGTCGCCGTGTGGCGGCAGATCGACGCCGCACGCGCCGCCCGGGAGGCGGTGTCGGGGCTCGTGACGGTCGGATCGTGCTACACCTACCTGCAGGAATACGCAGCCCACGCGGCCCAGGCGATCGTGCGGGCCGGGTGGGTCGACGCGGTCGGCCTCGGGCGGATGGTCCTCTCCTGCCCCGAGTATCCGGCCGAGACGCTCGCCGGAAGGCGCCCCGCCCGCGGGCGGCTCTGCCGCACGTTCAGCGACTGCACGACCGCTCCGCGGCACGGCCTGCGGAGCGGTTGCTACCCGCTCGACGACTACTACAAGCAGCTCGAGCCCGACGCGTCCCGCGTGAAGGCCATCAAGGCGGCGGCCGGCACGGCCGCGGTCGACGGGGGCCCGTCGGTGACCGCGTGAGCGATCCGCGCCGGCTCGAGGCTCACGGCGTCGCCGAGGCCCCGATCAGGATGAGCGCGAGCGCCATCGTGAAGCCGACGATCGTGACGGCGAAGGAGGCATGGTCCAGCCACCGAGAGCGCGCCCGTTCGTCGCACTGGTCGTAGAGGTGCAGCGACAGCGTCGATTCCACGAGCGTCAGCAGGATCGTGACGGTGCCGAGCAGGTTGATCATGTCGGCGAGGGCGAATTCACCTGTGTCGGGCACGTAGCTGTCGACGAGGTAGGCGTTGGCCACCGCGGCGAAAAGCGCTCCCACGCCCAGCCCGAAGCGCGGGTCCACGTGGGTCGGCCGGATGAAGCACGGAAGCAGCGCGATCGCCACCGCCACGAAGAGCGCCTGGAACATCTTGAGGAACAGTCCCCAGCCGTCCCGCACGATCACGATCCCGAAGCGAGCCTGCGAGAAGGTCGTCTTCCCACCGGGCGAGATGCCCGGCTCGCCGCGCGAGGTCTTGTAGGAGTGGGGTTTTTCGACGACCTCGTGCTCTTCGAGCCGGTAGCCGTGCACGGCGGCCCGCGAACTCACCGCGGTGTTCACGCGGTCCGGCACGAAGACGAGCTCGTCGCGACGCAGCGAGCCGTTTTCGAACGCGATGAGCAGCAGGTGGCGGTCGAGCGGGAAGTGATCGATCCGGAAGGGCTTCGTGATCTCGGCCGTCAGCGCGTAGCGGCGGTAATGGCCGTCGCCGTCGTGCGATTCGTCGAGGAGTGTGATCGCGTCGATCGTGCCGTCGACGACCAGGAGCTGATCCACCGGATCGAACTCGGCACCGGTCCATGAGAACCACACGTCGCAGACGACCGCGAAGCGACTGTCCCTGATCGAGAGCGCCGTGATGCGCTCGAGGTAGATGCCGATCGTGACCTGTCGCGCCGACGGGCTCGACACCGGCTCCGAAGCGGTCATGCCCGGGTCGGGAGCGGCCGGGTCCATGAGCGCCCGCTCGGCTGCCGATTCGGCCTGACGGGTCGCCGCCTGCCTCCAGGCGAGGCCGAGGCCCACCACGCTGAAAAAGCCGACGAGCACCGCGATCCATCCGCGCAGCCACCATCGCGGCCGTTCGGCGGGGGACGGCGGTGGCGCGTCGGGGGGCATGGCCGGCGGCGTGCGGTCGTCCGGGGCTCGGGGCATCGCGACCACGCGGGGATCGTGCCGCGCGGCACCCGGAGTGTAACGTAGTCCACGTGGGACACGTGCCTGCGCGGCCCGCGCCGGACCGCACGCACGTCCCGGTACGGGAGGTGACGCGACGATGGGCACGCGAGCGATGCGGCTGTCGACATCGATCATGCTCTGGGCATGCGTTCTGGCCGCGGTCACCGGACAGGCCGGTACGTACAACCCTGATCGCAGCATCGGGGACGTCGTCGAGCCCTGGGAGGACCTGCCCGGGACGGACGGCCGACGGCACTCCTGGTCCGACCTCGCCGATCGTGACGCGGTCGTCGTGGTCTTCACGTGCAACAGCTGCCCCTACGCCGTGGATTACGAGGAGCGGATCAACGACCTGGCAGAGCGTCACGCGGGTGCGGACAGTCGCGTGGCGGTGCTGGCGATCAACAGCAATCGCATCCCGGAGGACGCCCTGCCCGCGATGAAGGCCCGTGCGGAGGCGAAGCACTTCCGCTTTCCGTACCTCTTCGACGAGTCCCAGGCGGTGGCCCGGGCGTTCGGCGCGGTGCGGACTCCCGAGTTCTTCGTGCTCGACCGGGAGCGCCGGATCGTCTACATGGGGGCGATGGACGACTCCACCACGGCCACTGCGGTGAAGCGACGCTACGTCGACGATGCCGTGGCCGCGGTGCTCGCCGGACGGGCCGTCGAGGTCGCCGAGACCGCGCCGGTGGGCTGCCAGATCAGGTTTGAACGCCGCCGCGCCCGCTGACGCCGCGACGGCCTCAGAACTCGATCTCACCCCACACCGCCGGGTCGTCGATCGCGGTGCTCCGAGGCGTGGACGACCAGATGGAGCGGTCGATCCGGCCACGTGTCAGGGCGTGGGAGCGACCGACGTTCGCCCGCCAGATCGTGCCGGGGGCGGGCGGCGGGGCGTCGAGCGTGCGCAGCGGAATCGATACGAGCGCGAGCCAGCGCCGAGGCTCCCGCTCCACGCGTGTCGTGCACTGCCAGTCGCCGTTCCAGCCTGCGTCGTCCCGGCCGTGACGCGGGTCCATGGCTTCGGTGACGAGTCCGCGCACGGCCTCGGAGCGCGACTCCGGATGCGGGCCCGCCTGGAACCGGTAGCACACGTCGCGATTCCCGGGAGGGGCGAGGCGGATGTCGATCGACTCGTGGCCACGCAGGTCGCGGTCGCCGCCGAAGGCGGGAAACTCCGTCGCTCCGTCGGGCCCGAGCTCGCATGCCAGTCGCACGTGCAGATGCGACGGGTCGTGCATGATCTGGAGCGTCGTGGGCAGCGGCCGGCCGTGGAACGGTGGCAGGATGGTGAGGGTGCGTGACTCGGCCTCCCGCCACTGCGGCGAGTCGAGCGTGACGGGCCCGGCCGTGGCGAGCGCCGTCACCCGCTGTCGGCCGGGTGGCGGCAGCGTCCGCATCGCGGCGGTGTCCCAGTTGAGGCAGGTCTCGGCATACGGTTCCTGGTAGCCGTCGTGGGCCAGCCGCAGGTGGTTGGCGTCGTGGCCCGCGAATGGAAAGAGCACGTGTGCCCACCCGCCGTCCGCGACGGCCCGCCCCCGCGCGTCGTAGAGCGACGCGATGAAGGCGTTGCGGCCATCGATCGCGTCGAGGAGGCGGTCGCGCGATGGCCCGTCGGGCTCGACCTGGTAGGCGTGATGGAGATGGACGACGCGGGCGAGGTGCCGCAGGTAGTCGAACTCCCTCCGCACGAGGGCCAGCCGGGTCCGCGGCTTGCCGCCGGTGGCGATCCGCTCCGCGTGCGTGAGGTCGTCGTCCAGTGCCGCGAGGACACCCGGAGGATAGAGGAACGCGATCAGCTGGAACGGGTCGGTGACGGTCTTGCGCGGCCGGCCGTCGAGCGGACGGTAGGTCCAGAGGTCCGACCTCGTTCCGAGGTGATCGGAATAGAGCATGATCGCGTGGTTCAGGCGTTCGTAAAACGATCGCATCGGCGGGGCGGCCGTGCCGAAGGCGGCGTCGATGAACTCGGCCAGCAGATCCTGCGCGCGATTGTGCTCGGGGTCGTCGAACATCCGCCCCATCACGTAGTACACCGGCCCCTCCAGGCCGAAGAGCTGCCCGGGGCCGTCGCGGTGGATGGCGTGGATGCGATTGGCCGCCAGCCGCCGGACCTGGGCCTCGACATGCGCCGGCGTGCGCATCGGCGTATACCGGGAGCCGAGGTTGGGGCACCAGTTGTAGACATAGCCCGAGAATCCCCGCGGCACCTCGTAGTCGCGCCACGGAGCGATGTCGTCCTCATTCGTTCCCGTGAGCATCACGCTCGTGTTCTCGGGAAATGCCCGGAACGATCGGGGCGGCGCGGCGGTGAGGATGTACGACATCATCGTGATTTGACGCCCCGGGTGCGACCGCGCGAGCCGCTCGGCGACGTCGCGGTTGAAGATCCAGATCTTCTCCCCCCAATCGTCACCCGTGCCGTAGAGGTCGCGGCACGGCTGGCACTCGCAGGCGCGAAAGCCGTCGGGCTGTCCGAGGTCCACCGACTCGTAGCCACGCTCGAACCACCCGGCGATGTCCCGCTCGATGAGTCGCTGCACGTCGGGATTCGACAGGCAGTACTGCGCGTTGCCGCCGCGCGGATCGAGCCGCATGCCGCCCACGAGGGCGAAGTATTCCGGATGCTCGGCGAAGAAACGCTCGGGGGGCACGGCCCGTTCCCACGTGTGGCTTCCGAAGACCTCGTCCACCCGTGGAAACCGGTTGAGTGCCAGGTCGTAGAAGCCGCCGCCGGCCGGGTGCGAGGTGTTGAGCCGGAGGACGGGGGTGCGGCGCACGTCGAGATCGGCGGGAACCGAGATCGTGGTGCGCGGAAGGAACTCGATGGCCGGGGACGCGAGCAGGTCGACGTCTGCCGCCGCGCTCACCGGGCGATAGGGTGCGATGTCGGGATACAGGAAGCGCACGCCGAGATGCTCCCGGGCGAAGTCGGCCGCGGCCTTGACCGTGCCGACGCGGTCCCAGTTCGGCCGCCGCGGATTGTCCGTCTCGCCGCGCGCCGGGGCGTCACGGCCGGCGACGAGCACGTCCCGGCCCGCCACGCGCACGACGGTGTGCCAGCCGACGAGCGCCCCCGTGTCCACGCCGGCGGCCCGGGCGGCGGCGGTGTCGCCGAGGCAGATCGCGGGCCTGCCGGGATCGCGCTCCGCCTCCGTCACGACCGGCACCGTGAAGCCGCTCGCGCGAAAGGCGGTCTCGAGCAGCCGTGCGGCCTGACGGATGCAGTCGCCGATCTCGGCGCTCGGCGGTCGGTCCGGCACGACGATCTGGTAGCTGCAGCGACCCTCGGAGGCGAGCACGAGATCGGCCGCACGTGCCGTCACGGGCAAAAAGGCGACGCCGAGCACCGCGAACCAAAGCTGCGAAGAAACCGCGTGCCGAACCATCACACCCCATCGATACGCACCCATCTTCGCTTCCTTGTCAGCGTCGTGTCCCGGCCCCGATTGTGGCGCACACCTCCAGGTGTGCGAACGGGCCCCCATCCCAGGCGACCGGATTCCTTCCAGAGATTTGCTCTCAGAGGCTGCACGCGTTCACGCCCCGCCGGTGTCCTTTCTCGCGTTACGCGATGGTAGTCCGATGGCCGCGTGAGTGTCACACGCGATGGCAATCACGCGAGACGCAAACAACTGGGCACCGGCACGGCCGCCTGGGGGAAGCAATCAGTCGGCCTCCTGGGATCGTGCCGGGGTGCCGTTGGTGGATGCGGGAGCGTCGGGTGCGACGGCGGCGGCGGCCTCGCGCCAGACCGTTTCGAGATCCTCGCGGCCGAGGCGCGCGGCGGTGTCTGCCAGGCGCAGGCGGACCCCCGAGTCGTGCGGTCGCTCCCAGGCCTCGCGGTGCAGCTCGGCGAACGTGCTCCGGAGCGCGCGGATCTCGTCGGCCCGCGCTCGCGTCGCGGTGGCCTCGTCCTCCCTGCCGAGCTGCGCAAGAGCCCGCGCGAGGGACAGCGTCGCGAGATAGTCGTGTGGATCGACGGCGACGGCCCGCTCGAGCGGGATCATGGCGGCCTCTGCGTCGCCATCCTCCAGCAGGATCGAGCCCTCGAGCACGAGCGCCGCCCGGTTGTCCGGCTCGGCGGCGACGGCCGACTGCACGAGGCGGCGCGCCTCGTCCCGCCGACCGAGGGCCAGGAGGCACTCGGCCCTCGCCAGGTCCACGCGGACGCCGGCTGCCGCGGTGGAGAGCACATCGAGCGCGTCGGCCGGCCGCAGCTGGCGGATCAGGCAGGTCGCGAGTTCGAGGAGAATCTCCTCGCGATCGGGCTGGTGGGGGTTGCGCCGAAGCGATTCCTCGTAGCAGGGAATGGCCTCGGCGAAGAGTTCGTAGTCGGAGTGCATGAGGCCGAGGAGCCGGTGCGGCCGAGGATCGTCCGGTGCCAGTCGGGCCGTCTCACGCAGGTGATGCACGGCCTCCTGGACGGCGCCGACGTCATAGAAGGACACGGCCAGGAGGCGGTGGGCATCGACCAGGTCCGGGTTCGCGGCTACCAGCGGCGTCAGCAGCGACTCCACGTCGCGGTGCCGACCGAGCTGCTGGCACGCCGTCGCCGCGACGAGCCGTCGCGGGGGGTCGAGCCACGCGGACGAGGCAACCTGTGACAACACGTCGAGTGCCGGGATGGGGTGGCCCTTCGCGACCAGGATGGCGGCCTGCACGACGAGCGAGGCGTCGGTGGCACCGGCCGCACGCAGGTCGCGCATCACCTGTCGAGCCGTGGCATGATCTCCGCGGCCGACGGCGGCGAGGCCCGTATCGACGAGCCGTGGCGGATCGGCACTCGACGGTCGGCACCCGACGGGGCCGACGGGTGCGCCCACACAGATGGCCATCATGGCCGCCGCGGTCCATGAGACACGTCGCCCGTGTCCTCGGTGACCGGCTCGCGTCGGGACACGACTGAGGATGGTGCCAGGACGGCTCATGAGCGGGGCTCAGGTGTGGGTGGCGGGACGTCCACCGCGGGCTCGACGAGCCGGAGTGCGGCGGGCAGGTCCTCGGGCGACGAGAGGGTCGGCACGTCGGCCGTCGTCACGGTGCCCGAGGGCCAGCGGACGACGAGGCGGACCGGCCGGCTCGTGCCGACGGGCAACGCATCCGTCTCGGGTAGGCCGATGTGCACCACACGGTGACCGTGCGAGAGGTAACTGCCTCCCCCGGTGAGCTGGGTTTCCAGCGGCGGCTCGCCAGCCGCATCGAGCGACACCCGCGTCCCGATCGCATCGCGGTTGGAACGCGTGCCGACGAGTTCCACGACCACGGGCCGGCCCCGTCGCGGCATCAGGTTTTCGAGCACCGCGACGGGCTCGTTGAGCCGCGATATCGCGAGGTCGATGTCACCGTCCCGGTCGTAGTCGCCCGTCGCGAGCCCCCGCCCCTCCTGGGGCTCGGCGAAAAACGTGCCGGGGGCGGCCGCCGCCCGCTGAAAGCGTTCGCCGTCGAAGGAGAGCACGAGGGGGAGCTGGCGCCGCGGCGACGCGTCCGGAAACTTGATGACGTGGCCGTTCGCGACGACGATGTCGACGCGGCCGTCGAAGTCGAGGTCGGTGCACGCCGTGCCGAAGCCGACGAAGAGCCCGCCGAGCGCCGTGATGCCATGCCGTCGGCTCACGTGCAGGAACTGCCCGCGACCTTCGTTGCGGTAGAGGGCGAACGACTCACGTTCGTAATTGGCCACCCAGATGTCGGGCCGGCCGTCGCGATTGAAGTCGCACAGGTCGATCCCCATGCTGCCGTTCGGCACGCCCTGGTCGTCGAGCGCGACACCCGCGGCGAGTCCCTGCTCCGTGAACGTGCCGTCCCCGCGATTGACATAGAGGAAGTTGTCGGTCGTGTCGTTGCCCACGTAAATGTCGACGTGACCGTCGAGGTTCACGTCGGCGAGCAGGACGCCGAGCCCCTTGCCATCGGTGCGCAGGCCCGCCTCGCGCGAAACCTCGACGAACGTGCCGTCCCCCTCGTTGCGATAGATCGAGTCGGGCAGGCCCTCGAACTCGCGCGGCGGGCAGATGTCGCGTTCCTCGGGGGAGCGGCCGCAGAAAGGATCGTGCTCGAACGACCAGTCCACGTAACGGGCGAGATACAGGTCGAGGTCACCGTCGCCATCGAGGTCGGCCCACCCCGCACTCGAACTCCAGCGGGGATCGGCCGCTGCCGGCCAGTCGGATACCGGGGCGAAGCCGCCGTCGCCGAGGTTGTGCCAGAGCTGCGCCGGTCCGTAGCCGGTCACGACGAGATCCGGAAACCCGTCATTGTCGAAGTCGCCGATCGCGACGCCGTGCGTGTAGAGAGGAAGCGTGTCGAGGCCCGCCACTCCGGCGACACCGGCGAAGCGCCGCCCCGGCCCCTCGGCCCCCGGCACCGAGCGCCAGAGCGTGGTCGGTTCACCCCTGAGGGCGGGCCCGGCAGTGAATCGACCGCCGCCGGTGGCGACGAGATCGAGCCACCCGTCGCGGTCGTAGTCGAACCACCCGACGCCGCCGCCGAGCGACTCGAGGATCGAACATCGCCCGGCCTCCTCACCGTTGTGGTAGACGGCGTCGATCCCCAATTGGCTTGCTCGGTCGAGAAAGGATGGCGCGGCCGACGGGGCTGCCGGAGGATCGCCCGGACGCGTCGCCGACATCGCGTCTCGCGGCGGTGCTCTCCGCGCAGCCGGGCCGCAGCCTGCGGCCATGATCGTCGCAGTGAAGACGAGGGCGACCGGCAGAACACGTCCGCGCCGGGCACTCCGTGAGCGAGATCCTTGCCGTGGACTCGTGCGGGTGTCTGCCACGTGGTGGGACTTACGGAGCCAGATCGAACGTGAATACGTTCTTCGCCGCGTCGCTCGTCACGTTCGCGGTCAGGCCGCTCGTGTCGCTCCGGCCGAATTTCTCCGGCACCAGTGATTTGGGCGGCTGATTGGCAGCCGGTGTCTGCGCGATCTTCTGGAGATCTTCAGGCGTCGGAGCGCTCATCGCGGGTCCACCAGCAGTCTTGGTGATCGCCACGCCGCACGACCCCGCCGGCACTCCCGGCTTCCCGATGCTGAAGCTGCCCGAGGCATCCGTGACGCCGCTGTTGGGCGGTCCTGCGGTGGGCACGAACATGACCGTGGCTCCCTCGAGCGGTTTGCCGTCGAGCGTCACCGTGCCCTTCACGGGGTAAGACGGCACACCCTTCGTGCCACATCCCGTGCAAAGGATCAAGGCGAGGCCGATCGTGCTCGTGGTCACAACGGACCGACGGATCCACGGCGAATGCATGGTGCTTGGGTGCGTTCGGACGTTCATGTGTCTCCCTTCGTGACGGTTTGGATGGATCCCGGCATGTTGTCGGATTCCGCCCCGGCCTCCCGCTCGAGTGTATCGAGGCCATGCCGGGCGCGTGCGTGATCTGGATCGATCTCGAGCGCCGCCTCCAGCCAGCGGGCCCCCTCCTCGCGCAGGCCGAGGTCGGCGAGGATGCCGGCGATTTCGACGCGGAGGTCTGCATTGCCAGGCTCGCCGACGGTCTGACGCGTGAGGTCCGTCAGCCGACGGTGGGCATCGGAGAGCTTCTGTGCCTCCACGAGGTGGCGTGACGCCTCGTCGCTCCTCCCGAGTGCATTGAGGACCGCCGCATACCCGAACCGCGCGGTGATGCTCCGCGGGTCCAGCCGAACCGCATCACGGTAGAGCGCGACGGCCGCGTCCATCTGCCGTTCCTCGGAAGCGAGGCCCGCGAGTGCCGTGAGCGCCACCGCCTCGTTCTCCGGGGTCAGCTCGAGCGTGAGTGCCTCGTGGAAAAGCCGCGACGCTCTTTCGTGCGCCCCGCGTCGCACGTGGCAGTCTGCGAGGCCGATGACCATTCGGGGATCGTCCGGCTGCCTTGCGAGACAGAGGGTGTATTCCTCGGCCGCCGCATCGAGCCGCCCGGCATGAACCTCGAGGGCCGCGACCCTCCCGCGGAGGGCGACATCATCCGGATCGAGTGACAGCGAGGTGCGATACGCCGAGAGCGCCTCGCCGTGCCGCTCGAGTTTTTCCGCGACGAGGCCCGCGGCGGCGTGAGCCAGCGGGTTTTCCGGCTGCCAGTCGGTCCAGAACGCGACACACTGCCGCGCATCGTCGATGCGATGACCGGCCAGATGACCCTTGACCAGGGCCTCATAACACTCCTCGGCGAAGAGGTCGTCGACCGCGGCACCGAGGAGCATGCGGATCTCGGGCTCGACGGCGGTCATTCGACCGGTCTGAGCCTTCATGAGCACCAACTGCCGATGAAGCTCCTCGGTATCATGTCCGAGACGTGCGGCGGCGTCGAACGCCCGGGCCGCTTCACCGAGCCGATCCTGACGTCTCAGAATCCGTGCCCGCCGGAAGGCGATGTCGGGCTGATCCGGCTCCAGTCGCTCGAGCACGTCGAGGGCCGCCAACGCGGCTGGCCAGTCGTGACGTCGGATGGCCGCATCGATCTGCGAGGTGAGCGCGACAGGACGGACAAACCACGCGGCTCCAGTCACGAGGAGCAGCGTGATCCCGAGCGTGACGGTTCGCCACCGGCTGAACGCTCTGACCGCGGACCCGGGCGATCGCGGTCGCTCGACTCCGGATGACGCCGACGATGTGGCGGAGGCGATTCCCGCAGACACAGCCCAGTTCCCGACGCCTACGGATCCGCTCGCTCAGAACGCCCCATCGACGACCCCGCCGTCCGCCTTGCCCCCGAGCCGCTGGTACATCGTGTGGTCGATCGAGGCCGCCAGGGCCTTGGTCGATCCATCGCCGAAGAGGAACTGGGCCGCCCCGGGGTGACGCGAGCGGAATCCCCACGAGTAATTCCAGTTGTTCTTCGCGAAGCACTGCGGATTCGGCGCCCCTGCTGCCGTCGCGGCGGCTTGGGAAGTAAAGCACGTGGTCATCGTGTTGATTGGCACGACGGTGGACGCATGGGCATTGTTGCCACCGTTGTAGCTCCAGTATCCCTCGACGTGATCGGTGCAATCCATGATCACCTCGCCCACGAAAATTGTCTTGCTCAAGCCGTCGGACACGTTCTCGAGGGTGCACGGTCCTCCATAACGAGAAAACACGCCCGACGTACTGTTGGGAAGGGGACCGCCGTGGCCCCAATCGCCGGCTGGTGACTGCCGAAAGCCCTGGAACGGCTGGCAGTTCGTATCGTTCGAGGGCGAGGCCTGCGAGCCGAGGCTCCCGCTGTAACTCCCGAGTGCCCAACCGTTCATCGGGTTACTGTTGTTGTGACGCAGTGAAGTATCCGACCCGCAGCGTGCGAACGGGAGCTCGAAGCTGCGCAGCAGTTTTCCGCCTCCCATGTCCTGCGTGCGTCGGTCGCCGTTCGTCTGACCTGCGGGCGGCATGTCGATCTGGTCGAACAAGGTCGCCTGTTCCGCATACGGCAGGATGAACGCATGCCAGCCAAGATTGTGACCGACGGCATTGCCCGTGACCGTCGTGCTCGGAGTCCAAAGGACCGTCGGGGCGGCCGGAGGCAGCAGTTTTTTCGCGCTCACGTACCCCTGGATCGCGAGGCCGTACTGCTTCAGGTTGTTGCTGCAATTGCTCCGTCGCGCGGCCTCTCTCGCCGACTGCACCGCCGGCAGGAGCAGGCCGATCAGAACCGCGATGATCGCGATCACGACGAGAAGTTCGACCAACGTGAACGCCGGTCGCGCACTCCGGAATAGGGACATCTCAGACCGGTAGGAAAGCATCGGAACACCCTCTATTCGGCAAGCTGCAGCGCGAGAACGCCACCATTGCCGCTGAATGACCGTGAAGAACCCCGCCCTATGGAGGAAACCTACTCAACGGCTGGCGGCTGTGCAACCACGGCGTCCGTCAGGGGGCTCGCGCCCGCTCGCCAGACCGATTTCGAGGCTGCTCGGTATTGCTTGCTTCAGTCAGCCTGGGCGGGCGGCGACGAGACCGCCCGGGCTCGCTCCCGGCTCGTGCCCGAGCGGGCTTGAGAGCCTACCGTGCGGGGGGCTACCATCAAGGTCGTGCGGACGGGGGCGGATTCGACCGTTCAAGACTCGGGCGATGCGTGTGGCCGGCGCCAAGCGGGAGGCAGCGATGTTCGCGTCCTTGGTGAGTGTGCGCCGCTTTGAACACAGGCTTCATGCCCTGCGGCGCGGGCGCGTGGCAGGGAACGGTTCGTGCATCCCCCTTCGGCGATCTCCGGGCTTCACGCTTGTCGAGCTGCTCGTCGTGATCGCGATCATCGCGGTGCTGATCGGCCTGCTCCTTCCGGCCGTCCAGAGCGCGCGGGAGGCGGCCCGACGCAGTTCCTGCAGCACCAATCTCAAGCAGGTCGGCCTTGGCCTCCAGTCGTATCACTCGGCCCGCGGCCGGCTGCCGCCCGGGGGCTTCACCGATGCGCCCGCGATTGGCGGCAGCGGCGGCGGCTGGGGAAGCGCGTGGACCGTCTTCCTGATTCCCTACATCGAGATGCAGGACCTCTTCGATCGCTTCATCTTCACGGGTGGTTCGGGATGGGGGGGCGGTGCATCCAACAACTGCCGCGAAGCGTCGAACGTGCCGATGAAACTCTACCTCTGCCCGTCGACCTCAGCCGGGACGATCGCCCCGTCCCCGCACAGCGGCTCGAACATCTCCCGCAACCACTACGTGGGGATCGCAGGGGCGGTCGCAGGACTGATCCCCGGGCACACGGAAACCCGCTTCTTCACGAATAGCGGTGCGGCGGGATGCTGCAGCGGCGGGATCGCCGGAGGGAACGGCGTCTTGTATCCGGGGGGATTCGTGAATTTCCGCGAGATCTCCGATGGCCTTTCCAGCACGATGGCCGTCGGTGAGCAGAACGACTGGCTGTTCA
Source organism: uncultured Planctomycetaceae bacterium (assembly GCA_903917235.1). Taxonomy (GTDB): domain Bacteria; phylum Planctomycetota; class Planctomycetia; order Pirellulales; family UBA1268; genus QWPN01. Next base: position 27,904 of record CAIWZS010000519.1, read on the forward strand.
CGCAGAACGGTTCCCGCGTGAGCTGGGGCACCGGGCTTCTGCACGGCTGGATGATCGGCTGGCACTCGCAGGGTGCGCCCAACGGCGGCAACGCCGGCGATGCCCGGCACTTCCAGATGACGACGATCCGCTATCGCATCAATCAGAAGATGGGCTGGCCTGACGCGCCCGGTAACTGCGGGGCGACCGGCGTGTGCGAGAACGTCGGCAGCAACGTGCCGCTCAACTCGGCCCATCCGGGCGGCGTGCACACGCTCATGTGCGATGGCTCGGTGCGGTTCGTCAACGACGCCGTCGCCCTGGACGTCATCGCCCGGCTCGCAACCCGTGACGACGGTCAGCCGACCGGCGCCCAATGACTCGAGCGATGCGGGTCGGCCGGTCGCCCTGCCCGCCGATCGCTTGGGGCTCGACACTGTCATGACGGAGGAGGCGCCATCACCGGCGTGATCAGCATGACGACCATGACGACCATGACGAACGCGACCACGACCGGCCGCAGGATCGTTTTCGCCGCCCTCTGCATGGCCGGCGTGTCGGGCTGCGGCGGACCTTCGCCGCCCGTCACGGCGCCGGTGTCTGGAACGGTCTCGTACGACGGCAAGCCGATCGCGGACGGCTCGATCACGTTCGCGGCCGTGGACGGTTCGTGCGCGCCGAACGTCCTGCAGATCGCCGCAGGCCGTTACGAAGGTCGGGTCGTCGTTGGCGAGAAGCGGATCGAGATCCGGGCCATGCGAAAAGCGGAGCGCACCGGGTCGGCCGCCACAGGTCCGGGCGGCGACGAGGGGCCGGTGCTCGAGAATTTCATCCCGGCCGCCTACAACGACGCGAGCCAACTCACGAGAACGATCGAACCGCCCGGGCCTGTCGTCATCGACCTCGACCTGACTGTCCAGCGCTGACGAACGGGGGATGGTGCGGGCTTGATCCGTCGGTGAACGGTCAACGGTGGTCGTCAGTCACCGGCCCGGTCGTTTTGTCGAGCGACTCGAGCGCCCTCCGCGCCTCGGCATGCTCGGGGTCGAACGCGAGCGCACTTGCCAGCCATTCCCGGGCGTCGCGCAGTCGTCCCATGCGGGTGAGCGCACGGCCGATCCGGAAGCGGACATCGGCATCGCCGGGTTCGTGCAGCACCTGCTTGATCAGCGGATCGAGCAACTCGGCCTCCTGACGCAGGGTCACGGCTCGCGCCGATGCCTCACGGGCCGCCTCATCCCTGCCGGCCAGCGCGAGGGCCCGCGCCAGGGCGGCCACCGTTTCGAGATTGCCCGGATCCGCGCGGTCGGCCTGCTCGAGCAGCACGATGGCGTCTTCGGGAAACCCGTTTTCCAGATCGATCAGGCCGCGCAGCCGCAGGCCGGTCGGGTCGTCGGGCCGGATTACCAGCGCACGGTCGAGAATCGACTCTGCTTCGCTGATGTGCGACGTGCGCACCAGCGCTTCTGCGAATGCGGTCAGGCATGGCACGTCCTCCGGGGTGGTCCGCAGTGCCTCCCGGAGGTGCGGTTGTGCAGCCGCGGCGTCTCCCAGTTGCCTGACGAGCATTATGCCAAGTCCGGCGTGCGCGCCCGGCGCATCGTCCCGCAGGGCGATCGCCGCTTCGTAATCCTGCCGGGCGTCGGCAGCGAGCGAGAATCGTGCGCGGATGTCGCCACGACGCACCCTCGGTAGCCAGTCATCCGGGCTGACCGCGATCCACTCGGAGGCAAACGCGTGAGCCCGTTCCATCGCGAACGAACGCACGGCGAGGTCGACGAGCGCCTCGTAGATCACCGCGGCCTCGGGGTGCCCGGTCCGGGCGGCGACAAGGAGGGCCTTCGCCTCGTCGGCATCGAGCCCGAACCCTTGTCCGGCCCCAGGTCCGGCGGTCCCGAGTCGCAGGAGCGCCTCCTCGAGATCGACGAGTTCGTTCAAGGCGCCCCCCTGCCGGGCCAACGCCGTCAACCGCGTCGCCTGCTCGCGATCGCCGCAGCGACGCGCGGCACGGGCGAGCAGAAAGGCAGCCTCCCCATCCGAGGGGCGCTTCGAGATGAGTGGCTCGAGGATCGCGACGGCGCCCGTGTCGTCATGATCCGCGATCGCCCGCCTCGCCAGGTCCAGTCGACGGGATCGCTCCATCGAGGGGAGCGTCCAGAAGAAGATCACGAGGATCGCCGTGATCGAAGCGATCGCGAGGAGAGCGCGGCGACTCGATCCGATCGCGGGTGAATGACGAGATCGCAAGGTGCGCGCGGTCGGCATAAAAACCCGTGGTCGCGGAGACGCCGAGGCCTTGCGGTACGGCCTCTTGGGATGGTAACGTGCGAGTGAGGGGTAAGGACGAGGGGCACGGGAGGGCACTCATCATGCTATCTGTTCAACCGCTGGAACGGGCTCGAGTGAATCGCGTGCGCACCGCGTTCACGCTTGTCGAATTGCTCGTCGTCATTGCCATCATCGCGGTCCTGATCGGGTTGCTGCTGCCAGCGGTGCAATCGGCACGCGAGGCGGCGCGGCGGAACCAGTGCACGAACAACCTGAAGCAGTGGGGCCTCGGGCTCCAGACACATCTCGAAGCGAGGCGAGCGTTTCCAGCTGGCACTGCGGGCGCCCCGGTGGGCGGATGGGGCGGGTCATGGATGCTGCCGCTGCTGCCGTTCGTCGAGCAGGTGGCCAAGTACGAGGAACTCGACATGTCCCGGCCTTTTTGGGACAGCACGGCGACGGTCAACATCGCCGCGCTCAACGGCTGGACGTTTGACGCGCTGCATTGCCCATCGAGCACGATGCCGCGAACTGGTGCCGGCATTTCGGGCTCGGGCCAATCCTCGTCGCACGCGAACTATGTCGCCGTGGCGGGTTCAGCCAGTGAGCCAACGGCACAAACATGGGCCAGTGGCAACGGCATCGTCGGCTCCGGCGGGATTCTGTTTCCGAATTCCAAGGTGACAGCTGCCGACATACCAGATGGTATGTCGAAGACGCTTGCTCTCGGGGAGCACGGCGCAAACCAGACTGATGCCAACAACGCGGCGGTGCATATTCGCGGCAGTAATCCGCACGCGTTTTCGATGGGCTTCAACCGCACGAGCCGGCCGTCGGGGGGCGGTGACCCTGGTGATCTGCGGGCCTTCAACACCACGACCATCCGCTACGCGATCAATGCCAGAGGGATGGCGAATCAGGCCGGCGTTGGCAGCAACTATGGCAACAACATTCCTCTCAACTCAGCCCATCCGGGGGGCTGCAACACGGGTTTTGGCGACGGCTCGGTTCGCTTTCTCAGAGAATCGGTCCCGCTGAACGTGCTGCAGCTGATGGGCCAGCGGAATGACGGTCAGACGTATACCGAGTGACGGCCGGTCTCATCGTCTCAACACCAGTGGAGGAATGTCGGTGACGCGATTCAGGCGAGCGTGTGTTGCCGCGATGATGTGCGCGGGCGTGTTTGCATCCGGCTGCGGCGGCCCCGCGGGTCCCGATCCCAAGGCCGAGGCCCAGCAAAAGGTCGAAGCCGACGCCATGATGAAACAGTACGAGACCGGCGGCACACCAGCCGGCGATGCCCAGCCGGGTGCGAAGTAGGCCGTCCGCCGGTCTTTTGCGCTGCTGCCCCTCGATCGTATGATCGGGGGGCTGACCCGCCCTCTCCATCACGGATCGGAACGCCCTCGAGCGTCGTGGGGCAACCCGGCTCGTCAGACGCTCGGGGTGCGTCTGGCTCAATGTGTCCCTGGACTCGAGGGACTCGTCCCGCTCACGGGTGCCGACATCGACATGTTGCCTTCACGGACTGGACGCAGCCGGGTGCGGGGACCATCAACGCGTGGTCCGCGTGTGCCCTTCGCGCCACGCGGGTTCACCCTCGTCGAATTGCTCGTCGTGATCGCGATCATCGCGGTCTTGATCGGCCTGCTCCTTCCAGCCGTGCAGAGCGCCCGCGAGGCGGCCCGGCGGAGCAGCTGCTCGAACAACCTGCGGCAGCTCGGCGTGGCGATCCACACGTTCGGCGAGGCGCGGAAGGTGCTGCCGCCGTCGCATTCGGGGGGCGCGCCGCCGGTCGATCGGTTCGGTACCTGGTGCGTCGTGATCCTGCCGTTCATCGAGCAGCAGAACCTCTTCGACCTCTTCGATCTCGGGCAGGGCTGGGACGCGGGCCCGAATCCGGGTGCCGCCTCATCGAGCGGTGCCAGCGTGTCGACGTTCCAGTGCCCCTCGCGCCGCTCCGGTCGGCAGATCAGCGACGGGGCGCCGCAGGTCGGTGCCACGGGCGACTACGCCGTCTCGTCGGTCGCCACCGCGAGCTATCAGCACCAACACCAGGATTTTTCCGTGCTCCGCGGCGCGATGGTCGGCTCGGGCCCGACGCGGCAGGGGTCCTCGTGGAACGGACGCAGCACGTCTCGAGCCCGGGA